>NZ_JBDGAW010000001.1:0-346984 GCF_040910265.1 Collinsella aerofaciens
GCCGGCCCCGACGGAGGGGAGGCGCCGCGCGCTCGGGCGGCGCGCCAGGGAGATAGTGGACGAGATAGTCGAGAAGCACGGCCTCAAGAAGGAGTAACATCGGGACTTGCAGCGACGGACCTCAGGACGCTCTTACACCACGTCTGCGCGCGCGACCCCGTTATCTTCGGTATGCCGATTGTTCTCAATCCCTATATGTTCGTGCCCTTCCTAGTGGCTCCTATGGTCAACGCCATTATCGGTAAATTTTTCATTGACGTCATTGGAATGAACGCCCCCATGTATACCATGCCGTGGGCGCTTCCCGGCCCAATTGGTGCGTTCCTCACCACGGGTCTCGATCTGCGTTCTCTCGTATTGATGGCAGTGCTGTTGGTCGTCGACTTTGTGATTTACTATCCGTTCTGCAAGGCGTATGACCATCAGCTTTGTTTGGAAGAGTCTGCAAAGGAGACTGCAGGAACCTCGGATGCAGATGCTATTGCCGCACAGGAAAATGTCGCAAAAGCTCTCGAGGCGGTAAAGGACAAGGCGGAGCAGATCCGCGTGCTTGTGCTTTGCCAGGGTGCCGGCACTTCGACTCTCTTGGCAAATGCTCTTCGCGAAGGTGCCGCTGCTAAGGGTATCGATCTGGTTTCTCAGTCCGGTGCGTACGGAAGCCACTATGAGACGATGGATCAGTACAACGTGATTGTTCTGGCGCCCCAGGCACGCATGTACTATGACGCTATGAAGGCCGATACCGATCGCCTTGGAATTAAACTGCTCACCACAAGGGGCAAGGAGTATATCGACCTTACCAACGATCCCGAAGGTGCAATTGACTGGATCGTTCAGGAGCTGGCCAAATAGTGGATGCACTTCGTCGTTGATTCGTCGGTGTATGGTACGGCCCCGCAGCTTATTGAGCTGCGGGGCCGTATTTCGTTGAGTATCTAATTGAGACAATGCGCGCAACCGTCGTGAGATCGCATTGGCGCTCTCCGAGTCACCGACAAACTGTCTTCCATCTATGTGACCAATTCGCTTTCGGCCTTTAGCCTGCTCGAGGCGCGCGAGGATTGCGAGCTGTGCCCGGTGGGCGGCATGTACCGTCGCCGCACCGCCGCCTTTGTGGGCCCCATGGCCGAGGATACCCTGCGCGCACTGGGGATCGACGCAGCCTTTATCGGCGCAAACGGCATTTTGGACGGCGACGTGTCTACGTCCAACATGGACGAGGGCCGCATCCAGCAGCTCGCCTTTAGCAAGGCCGACTCGCGCTATCTGATCGCCGATTCCAGCAAGATCGGCAGGCGATACTTCTGCCCCCCCCTGCCGGCGCAGGGGTACCGCTTTAAAATGACGCGTAAATGACTTTGGGCAACAAGGATGAGGCTATTCTGAGATATGACTAGACTCCGTATTTCGTCTTTATGTCCATTGAGAATGAATCGTAGTCTTCATAGAGCCCTTCTCTGCTTTCATCCTCGGCGTGGTTTACACGTTCAAGGAGTTTATCCTTTGGAGCCTCTTTTGTTATTGCGGCCTCGCCATCGGGTATTGTGGCTTGTAAGAATAGTTCTAGAGCATGGGCGTCTTTGAGTATGTAGCCCGTCGAACGACCAGCTCCTGTTTTTTCGATTGCGCTGCAACTAACAAGCTGACCGAGGGTTCGTTTAACGGTTACCTCGCTGATATCGGGGCAGTTGGACCGGATGTCGGATTTCTTAATGACGCCGGGTCTCTGTTGAAATAGAACAGCGATGCGCGCTTGCTTCGACATGGGACGAGTGCTTGATTCAATTAAGGTACGCTGCTCGAGCTGTCGGTAGGCGGCCAGGGTTGTTCCGAGCATGAAACGGATAAAGGGTACTTCGGTGTTTTGATTTTCATTCCATCCAGTGGAGCTTGCAGCGAGGGCGTTGTAGTAAAGCGCTTTGTTGTCTTCAATAAGTCGCTCGATGCTGATGTAACGCGCAACGTCGTATCCAGTCTTTTCGAGCAGCAGCGTTGTAAGGAGCCGACTCATCCTGCCATTGCCATCGTTGAAGGGATGAATGCTAACAAAATCGAAGATAAAGCGGAGCGATATAAGGAGGGGATCGCAAACTTGGCGAGATAAAGCATCGTTGAGGGACTGGCAGGCTTCTTTAATAAGTCCCGGGGTTGCTAGAGCCGAAGGGGGCCTAAAGCGCACAAATCGATTACCTTGATCGCCAATGGAGACGATTTCGTTATCGCCATCTTTCCAATGGCCTCCATACGAGATTGCCGTGTGCGCCATGAGGTCACGATGCAACTGCAGAATGACCGATGGCGATACGGGAATGGAATCGTGTTGCTCGTGAATAAGCGACAGCACATCTCGGTATCCAGCGATTTCTTCCTCTGCGCGGGAGCTTGGCTTGGCGGAATACGCCATGATCGCTTTGAGTCTTTTTTGGGTGGTAACAATTCCTTCAAGTCCGTTGGAGGATCGGGTGCTTTGGATCTTAGCCTCCTCCATTAGGGACGATAGAAGCTCGGGTTTGACTTGACTCAGAGCAAGCTGACGGCCTTTATGCTCGCGTATCGAGAGGAGGAGGTTGGTGATTGGAGTTGCTTCGAGTTCCGCTGGGACTGTGGTGTAATCGAACTGGCGCATGCGGCTCCTTTCGGTATCACGAACACACTTTCGATATCATAATACCATTAAATGATACCGAAAGTATGTTCGTGATACCGAAAACTAGAAACCATGCTTCATAACTGCTTGGAAAGTTTGGATTTGACTATCTTATTGTCTCGATCTGTAACAGTTAGACGGTTAAAAGTGGGCTACGTGTTACAGATTGAGATCTTTCAGCCCTGGTCGCCCGTTCGTCTAAATCTATAACAGTTAGGATTGAAAATCCCTGCTAGATGTTACAGATCGAGATAAACGGCCTGCTCGGGCTCACCAAAAACAAAAAGGCCGCATGCGAACCCGTGGAGGGATTCGTATGCGGCCGACAGGGGATACGCGGCTGAAGTTAGGCCATGAGCAGGCCGGTCTCCGCGACGTTCTTGTACCAGTACGCGCTCGCCTTGGGATAGCGCTTCTGGGTCTCAAAGTCGATGTAGAACAGGCCATAGCGCTTGTTGTAGCCGTTGGTCCAGGAGAACTGGTCCTGCAGCGACCACACAAAGTAACCGTCGACGTTCACGCCGCCGTCGATTGCCTTGAGGATCCACGCGAGATGCTGACGCATGTAGTCGATACGAGGGGCGTCGTCGATAAAGCCATCCTCGAAGTCGTCCTTATAGCCCATGCCGTTCTCGGTGATGTAGATCTTCTTGTAGTTGGGGTAATCGTTTTTAATGCGGAGCAGTAGGTCGTAGAGACCCTCGGGATAGATGATCCAGTCCCAATCGGTGGTGGGTACGCCTTCGCGCACGCATGACTCGCCCACGCCCTTGAGGAACCAGCGCGAGGAGCCCTTGTCGCCGGTGCCATTGTGGTTGATGTCGTTTTCGCCCTCGGCGGCACGCAGGAACTGGCACTTGTAGGTATTGACGCCCAGACAATCGTTGTAGGGGAGCGCGGCGGTCAGCGCGGCGATGTCCTCGTCGCGGACGTCGAGCTCGCCGCCGGCGATATGGGCCAGCTTGGTTGCGGCTTCCATGGTGTCGGCTGCATAGTGGCCGCGGAAAGTGGCGTCGAGCACCCAGCGGTTGTTGATGACATCGGCCATGCGAGCTGCCTCGCAGTCGGCAGCACTGTTGGGATCGAGGGGATACTTGGGCTCCAGGTTCTGGACAATGCCGATCTCGCCCTCAAAGCCGCCCTCATGGAAGGCGACGACAGCCTTGGCGTGGGCCACCATCATGTTGTGCATGAGCTGGAAGGCCTTGTCCAGGCGATACTTCTCGCCGTGCGGCCAGTTGCCGACGATAAAGCTGCCCTCGGCGGTCGCGGGAATCTCGTTAAAGGTAAACCAGTGCTTGACCTCGGTGAACTCGGCAAAGCAGAACTTGGCGTACTCGACAAAGGCGTCGATCGTCGTGCGCGTCAGGAAGCCCTCGCCGCCGTTCTGGTAAAAGGCCTCGGGCGTATCGAAGTGATCGAGCGTGACATAGGGGATAACGCCAGCTTTGTTGCAGGTGGCGAAAAGCTCGTGATAGAAGGCGACGCCCTCGGGGTTAATCTCACCAGTGCCGCTGGGGAAGATGCGGCTCCAAGCGATGGAGACGCGGATACCGTTGATGCCGAAACGCTGGCACAGGTCGATATCGACCGGGTACTTGTTGTAGAAGTCGCTCGCGGGATCGGGGGAGAAGCGACCCTGAGCAGCCAGGAAATCGTCCCAGGGCACTTTGCCCTTGCCGTGCGTACGGGTCTCGCCCTCAACCTGGTAAGCAGCGGTGGCGCCGCCAAACACAAAGCCGTCGGGGAACTGCATGGGGTTGGTCATGAGTCATCCTTTCTGTGGGATACGAATAGGGAGCGGTGCCCGAACTGGGGATCCGGGCACCAACAGAGGGAGGAACCTAGTCGAGGTTCTCGCGGAGCCATTTAATGGCGCCAGCGGGGTCGCGGGTAAGGTCGATATATTCCTTGCCGCGGGGAGCGAGCAGCTTAATGCCCAGACGATCGGTGTCGGCCTTCATGTCGTTGTAGTAGCTACGAACCTGCGGGGCGAGCACGATGACGTCGTACTGATCCATGATGGCAGTGTGCTGACCATAGGCGCCTGCGGAGGAAGCGATGTTCTCTCCGGTCTGCGCAGCACCTTCCTTGATGGCATTGGCAAGCATGGCAGAGGTGCCGGCGCCGGCGCACAGGACGAGGACCTTCAGACCGTCGACGTCCTTCTTAGCGGATGCGTCGGCGGCGGGCTCGGGCTGATCGGCGACAGGCTTGCTGTCGGCGGCAGCGGCGGTCGGCTCGACGGAAGCGGTGACAGCGGCGGTCGGCTCGACGGAAGCGGTGACAGCGGCGGTCTGCTCGACAGCGGGCGCAGGGGCGTTGGCAGCGATGGTGGCAGCACCATCGGATTCGAGACCCAGCTCGGCGGCGCGCTCGGCCTCCTGGTCGCAGAGCAGCTTATCGTATGCCTTCAAGAACGGCAGGTAGATGATAGCGTCCAGCAAGATGATGATTGCAACAAACACCAGGGCGATAAGCTGGAAGTTTGTGGTGATGAAGATGCCGATGGGGGCAGGGGTAGCCCAAGGCACCACGAAGGAGAAGCCGTTCATGCCCACATTGTCGATAAAGAACTTGGCAACACTCACGTTGACGCAGCCGGCGGCAACAAAGGGGATGAGCATGTAGGGGTTAAGGATCATCGGCGCGCCAAAGAGCAGCGGCTCGTTGACAGCAAAGGCAACAGGAACAATCGAGGCCTTACCGACGGCTTTGAGCTGCTTGGACTTCATAAAGAGAATCAGCAGAAGCGGCACGATGAACGTAGCGCCAGTGCCGCCGAACTCACCCACGAGCGACATGTTAAAGGTGAGGGAGTGGGCGGGGTGGCCACCGGCCAGCAGAACCTGCAGGTTCTCGGCCTGGTTGGCAAGACGGATGGGGTCGATGCCCGGCTGGACAATCGAAGGGCCGTGGACGCCGATGAACCAGAAGAACGCGGTGGCTGCCTGGATAAGGATGAGGCCAGGATAGGTTTCTGCCGCAGTGAAGAGCGGGGAGAGCAGCTTGATGAGCAGCTCGGAGAACGGAACGCCCATGAGGTTGCGCACAACCACATCGATGATGCCGCAGATAATGACAGCGCCGCCAAAGGGGATAATGTCGCGGAAGTTCTGAGCGATGGCGCCCGGGACCTCCTTGGGCAGCTTAATGGTCAGATCGCGCGAGACGCAGAATTTGTAGACCCACACGGTGATGAACGCGGCGATATAGGCCGAGAACAGACCGCGCGTACCCATGCTGGTGCAGTCGAAGACCGAAAGCTCGGAGCCGTTGAACTTGGTGGTGAACTGCGTAACGGCGAGCAAAAGCATACTGCACTGGGCGGCCACCATGGTGGAGCCGTCGTTGAGCACCTTGCCGGCGGGCATGCGACGGTTCATGGAAGCCGTAAAGTTCTTGGCAGTGGTGCCGGCAACCATGATGCCCATGACGCCCATGGTGAAGTTGTACAGCTTGTTGCACCAGTCGATGAGCGGCTGGGGCAGCGTGATACCGACTACGCCGGGAAGGGTGGCAATGAGCAGAAAGATCGAAGAGGTGAGGACGATGGGCATGCACCCAAGGAATCCGTCCTTAATAGCCTGGAGGTAGATGTTCCTCGAGATCTTCTCAAAGAACGGCTGATGCTTTTCGAGCATCTTTACGATGGCGTCCATAGAGCTCCTTTGCTACTTGATGCGCGATGCATGTGGATGGAACTGGTCGTCGATGGATGGTCAGGACTGCCCGGAAACCTTCCTGCTCAAGGAAGGCATTGCGAAATGACAACGTTGTCATTTCGTTAATGACAACGTAAGACATTTTTGGAAGAGCAACAAGGATATACGGGTGAGTGGTCGATATTGTCCGGTAAACGGTTGATTTATCAGTCAGGCAGGTAGTATATGCTAGAACACAAAAAACAAGCGATAGAGAACCGAGCGGAGAAGCAGTGGCAACGATGGACAAGAAAAATGTCTCGATGAACGATGTGGCAGTTGCCGCGGGTGTTTCTCTCAAGACGGTTTCGCGTGTGATCAACGAGCCCGATAGCGTGCGAGAGTCGACACGCGATAAGGTTCATTCGGCCATGGAGGCGCTCGGGTTTCGAGCCAACTTTGCCGCGCGTTCGCTCAAGTTGGGCCGTTACGGGTGCATCGGCGTCGTGCTGTTCCACTTGTCGGGCGGTGCCGTGGACATGATCGACGGTATCGCCGATGCCGCCGAAGAGCGAGGCTTTGCTCTTACGATGATCAAAAAGCGGGCGGGGGAGAAGATGACCCTTGCCGAAGCGGCGCGTAGGATGTCGCAGCTCCCCGTCGACGGCATGATTTTCAACCTGCGCCAGATGGTCGATGACTTTGATACCTTTGAGGCGCCGAAAGACCTCAAGACGGTGATTATCACACCGATGGAACATCCTACCTGCTCTACCGTCAGTGACGACCAAGAGGGCGGCGCGCGCATGGCGTGCGAGTACTTCTTGAACCACGGGCACAAGAACGTGTACTTCGTCTCTGGTAAGAAAGAGTCACTGTCGAGCCAGTGCCGTATGAAAGGTTGGCGAGCGGCACTCGAGGCACGTGGCATTGAGCCGCCCGAGCCTCTGCAAGGCGATTGGAATGCGGATAGTGGCTATGCCGCGGGCCTTGTGCTTGCCGATAAGCCCGATTGCACGGCGGTCCTCGCTGCTAACGACTGCATGGCAAACGGCGTGATGATGGCTCTACGTGACAAAGGGCTCAATGTGCCCGACGACGTGTCCGTGATCGGCTTCGACGATGAGCTCTACAAGACGATTCCCAACTCGATTCTGACGTCGGTGAAGTTTCGCCACCGCGAACTGGGCATCCGTGCGCTTAACGAGGTCGTCGCAGGTCTGGAAGCCCCGAGCTCCAGAAGCCGTACGCTCGTCTCGGGCGTGTTGGTCGAGCGTTCCAGCGTAAGGGATCTGCGGGCGTAGACGTGCTCGGCCTGCTCGTCTAAATCTGTAACAGGTGGGACCCGAAAACTCGGCTAGATGTTACAGATTTAGACAATTCGGCCCGGCTTATTCCGTTTGTCTCGATCTGTAACAGTTAGGAGTGAAATGACCAGCCAGGTGTTACAGATCTAGATTGATTGGATTGACCCATCTGTTTGTCTCGATCTGTAACATCTAAGCGGTCAAAAGCGGTCTACATGTTACAGATTGAGATTTTTGGCTTGGCCTGTGCGTTCACCTCGATCTGTAACAGCTAGGATCCAAAAACTCGGCTAGATGTTACAGATTGAGATGAACAGGAGGGCGGGTGCGGTCTAAACAAAATGGCCCGCGCATCACGCATCGATGCATGGGCCATTTTTTGTCTGCGAGCGGCAGGTGGCGTCAGCGTCTTATGCCTTGAGGTTTTCCTCGATCCAGGCGACGGCACCCTTGGGATCCTTAGTGAGGTCGATGTACTGTTTGCCCTTGGGCGACAGCAGCGTGATGCCCAGGCGGTCGGTGTCGGCCTTCATCTCGTTGTAATAGGTGCGAACCTGCGGAGCCAGGACGATGACGTTGTACTGGTCCATGATGGCGTAGTGGCTGCCGTAGGCACCGGCGTTGGCGGTAATGTCGATGCCCAGCTCGTCGGCGCCTTCCTTAAGCGCGTTGGCGAGCAGTGCAGAGGTGCCGGCGCCAGCGCACAGAACCAGAACCCTCAGATCCTTGCCCTTAAGGGCGGACGGAGCTGCGGAGGCCTCGGTGGCAGAAGCGGTCTCGACAACAGGAGCCTCAACGGCGGGGGCGGCAGCGGTCTTGACGGCCTTGGTCTCCTCGGCCTCTTCTTCGGCCAGGGTCTCGGCCTCCTGCTTGCACAGGACGTTGTCGTAGGCCTTGCAGAACGGGTAGTAGATTAAGAAGTCAACGACCAGCAGGACGACAACCAGGACCAGAGAGATCGGCTGGAAGTTGGTGTCGATGAAGGTGCCGATCGGTCCGGGGAGTGCCCACGGCATGGCATAGATAAAGCCGTTCATGCCCAAAAAGTCGATGAAGAACTTACCAATGAGGACGTTGGCCACGGGGGCAAACAGGAACGGGATCAGGAAGTACGGGTTGAGGATGATGGGCGCGGCGAACAGCAGCGGTTCGTTGACGGCGAACATCACGGGTACGACAGAGGCTTTGCCGACGGCCTTGAGCTGCTTGGAGCGCATAAAGAGCAGGAAGATGATCGGGACAATGAACGTGGCGCCGGTGCCGCCGAGTTCGCCGATGTAGTTACCGAAGTTCTCGGTCAGGGCGAGGGCGGGGTGACCGCCGGCCTGCAGCGTGGCGAGGTTGGTGGTGATGTTGCCAAACAGCGCGGCGTTGAGGGCAGGCTTAACGACCGAGGGGCCGTGGATGCCCATGAACCAGAACAGCGGGATCATGAACCAGATGAGGGCGAGGCCGGCGTAGGAATCGGCAGCGGCGAACAGCGGGCTCACCAGCGTGGAGATGACGTTGGCAAACGGGACGGCCAAGCAGGTGCGGCAGATAACGTCGATGACGGCGACAAACAGGATGGAGAAGCTGAAGGCGAAGATGTCGCGGAAGTTCTGGGCGATGGCGCCGGGGACTTCTTTGGGCAGCTTGATGGTGATGTCTCGCTTAATGCAGAAGGCATAGATGTTGACCGTGGCAAATGCGGCGACAAAGGAGCTCAGTAGGCCCTTGGTGCCCATGTTGTCGGTAAAGAACACCGAGACATCGGCGCCGTCGATCTTGGCACTCGTCTGGGTAACGGCCAAGATGAGCATAGCGCACATGGCGGCGACCATGGTGCTCGTGGCGTTGATGGCCTTGCCGGCAGGCATGCGGCGGTTCTTGGAGCCGGTCAGCGCGCTTGCGGTGGTGCCGGCGACCATGATGCCCACGACGCCCATCGTGAAGTTGTAAACCTTGTTGCAGAAGTTCACGACGTCGACGTTCCACCAGTCGGGCAGCGTAAAGCCGCCGACCGTGGCGACAACGCCCGGCAGGGTCGAAATAAGCAGGAAGACAGAAGAAGACAGGATGATGGGCATTGCTGCCAAAAAGCCGTCTTTAATGGCCTGAAGGTAGATGTTCTTAGAGACCTTGTCGAAGTACGGCTGACCTTTCTCCAAGAACTTAACGATCGATTCCATAGTTCACGCTCCTCTTTGCATGAAATCTTAATGGCATGGACGTTGAAAACCTATATGGTCTCCCGCTTGCTAAAAGCCCGGGTGCAGGCGGGGTCGGTCCCAGGGGGAGAGAGGGGAGCGGCTGGGTTTGTATCGCATAGGGCCGCTCCCTTCTCGGGGGAAAGCGAGGCGATGCGCTACTGCGCGTCCGCCATAGTGTCGGCGAGCTCCTTGTACCAGAGTGCCGACTGCTTGATGTAGCGTTTTTGCGTGTCGAAGTCGATGTAGAACAGGCCGTAGCGCTTGTTATAGCCGTTGGCCCACGAGAACTGGTCCTGCAGGCTCCAGATAAAGTAGCCCTGGACGTCGACGCCCTCGGCGCGCGCCCGGAGCACCTTCTCCATGTGCTGGTCGACAAAGTCGATGCGCTCGGGATCGGCGACGATGCCGTTTGCGTCGGGCTCGGGGTCCTTGTGGCCCAGGCCGTTTTCGGTGATATAGATGACGGGGAGGTTGGGATAGGTGGCGCTGATGTGCTTGAGCGTGTCGTAGAGGCCTTGCGGGTAGATGAGCCAATCCCAGTCGGTGGTGGGGATACCCGGCATATCGACCTGCTGCCCGACGCCCTTAAACTTAAAGCACGAGGTGCCCTTGTCTCCGGTGCCGTTAAAGCTGTTGGTGGACTCGCCATCGTAGGCGGCGATAAACGCCGACTGATAGTAGTTGAGGCCGAACATATCGTTGCGGGGCGCCGCCTTGGCGAGCTCCTCCATGTCGCTGTCCTCAACCGTAAGCGTGGCGTTGTTGGCACGCAGAATCTCGTTGATGAGTGAGAGGGTGCGCGCGGAGTAGTGACCCAGGAAGGCGCCGTCCATGATGAAGTCGGTGTAGAAGGCGTTGTACAGGTCGGCGGCGTGCTGGTCGGCGGGCGAGTCTGTGGCAGGATATGCCGGCGTCAGGACGTTGACCATGCCAATGCGTCCGCCCAGGTGCTCGGTCTCGTCAAGATCCTTATACAGGTTGACGGCGCGGGCGTGGGCAACGAGCTCGTTGTGCTGGCTCTGGATGCCGCTCGTCACATCAAAGTGATGGTTGGGCGGGAAGTTGCCTTGGATGTATTGGGAGTGCGAGAGACTGATGAGCTCGTTGATGGTGAACCAATTCTTGACCTCGCGGAACTCGCGGAAGCAGAACTCGGCATAGCGCACATAGGCGTCGACGGTCTTGCGGTTGAGCCAGTCGCCCTGGTTGAACAGGGCGGCGGGGGAGTCAAAGTGATGCAGGGACACATAGGGCTCGACGCCATACTTTTTGCAGCAGGCGAACAGCTCGTGGTAGTGCTTAACGCCCTCGGCGAGGGGCTCGGCATCGTCGCCGTTGGGGAAGATGCGGGTCCAGGCGATGGACACACGGATGGCGTTGAGTCCATGCTCGGCAGAAAGGCGGATATCCTCCTCGTAGCGGTTGTAGAAATCACTGGCCGGGTCGGGCAAAAAGCGACCCTGGGCGACAAGGTAATCGTCCCACATGGTCTTACCCTTGCCTGCCACCTTCGTGGAACCTTCCGTTTGGTACGCGGCGGTTGCGGCGCCCCAAACAAAGCCCTTCGGCAGCTGCTGTACGCGGTTTAGCAAAGACATATGCATACACCCTCTCGTCTCGCTGTTCGATATTGTGCGTTTGCGCTCAGGAGGCTCCCTGGTTAGCGTTCAGCGGTGAAAAAGCCCGATAAACACTATCTTAAAATGATTAGAACCAAAATGAGCACGTGAACATTTGACAATGAGCACGTTAACATCCGGCTGGGATGTATAGAAACAAAACAACTTCAAACAGCCGCGAACGGTTGTATTTGTTCGGTAAGCGGTTTTGATTGACAGAAGTTTTCATGTTGTGGTATATGGCTCGGGTATCATGAGCACGTTATCGATGTATGTACGATGCGCCATGGGCGCGGGGAATAGTTGGGAAGCAGGTTAGCGTGGAAGGCATGGCTCAGCAGACAAGGAATGGTCATTCGGCGAGCGCGGCAGAGGTTGCGGCGCTCGCTGGCGTGAGCCGCCAGACTGTGTCTCGCGTGGTCAACGGTATGCCCAACGTGACGGAAAAGACGCGCAAGCGTGTGCTGGCCGCCATGGAAGAGCTGGGCTTTCGTCCCAATTTTGCTGGAGCGGCGTTGCGCGGCGGGTCGTATCGTTCTATTGGCCTGTGCATGTACAACATCACACGTGTCGGTAACCTGGCGACGCTCGAGGGTATCATGCAAGCGGCGCGCGAGCACGATTTTGCCGTCACTATGATCGAGATGGGCGGCGACAAGCCCTATACACTTGCCGATGCCTCGCGCCGCATGGTCGAGCGACCCGTCGACGGCATGATTCTCAACATGAACCGCATGGCTCCCGATTTTGAGGAGTTTGTTCCCCAGCCGGGAGTGCGAACGGTCATCCTGTCCATGTATGCGCATCCGCGCTGCACGACGATCGACTCCGACCAGTATGGTTCGTGCGAGCTGTTGACCAATTATCTGCTGGAACATGGTCACTCGAATATGCGGTTTGTGGCGGGTCCGGAAAACTCGATTTCCTCGCGTTTTCGTGAGGCCGGTTGGCGCGATACGCTGGGTCGTGCTCATGTCGATGCCGCTCCGATGCTGCGTGGCGATTGGAGTGCGGACAGTGGGTACGCCATGGGCGAGCGGATTGCGGCCGAGGTGCTTGCCGGCGGGTCGCAGGCGCCGACTGCCGTGCTTGCGGCAAATGACCAGATGGCGCTGGGCGTTATCGCCGCGCTCGAGAACGCGGGCCTGTCCGTGCCCGACGACGTGAGCGTGGTTGGTATCGACGACGCACTCGAGGGACTTGTTCCTCACAATCGACTGACGACGCTGCGATTTGATTTGCGCGGTGTCGGTAAGCTTGCGTTTGAGGCGGCGATTGGAGAGAGCTCGTCTATCGAGGCGATTCATGTGCCGAGTACGCTGGTCGAACGCTCGACTGTTAGGGACATACGGGGTTAGGTCCTACTCCGTTTGTCTCGATTTGTAACAGGTAGACGGTCAAAAGCGGGCTACGTGTTACAGATTTAGATTCTTCGGAAAGAGCAATTCTGTTCGTCTCAATCTGTAACAGCTAGGACCAAAAAACTCGGCTAGATGTTACAGATCGAGACAAACGTGCGACACGGTCCGCCCAAAAAAGACCGGGGGCGGCGCGCCGTGTGACGTGCCGCCCCCGGCTGAGAAATGGGGACAGGTTATGTGGGCAGGCGACCCCGCCAGCCGCTAGTCCAGACGACGGGTCTGCGCCACGTGCTTATACCAGTATGCGCTTGCCTTGGGCGTGCGCTTCTGGGTTTCAAAGTCAACGTAGAAGAAGCCGTAACGCTTGTTGTAGCCATTGGTCCAGGAGAACTGATCCTGCAGGCTCCACAGGAAGTAGCCGCCCACGTTGACGCCCACCTCCATGGCCTTGAGCAACCAGCGCAGGTGCTGCTCGATGTAGTCGATGCGCGGCTGGTCGTCCACAAAACCGTCCTTGCAGGGGTCCTTGTAGCCCATGCCGTTCTCGGTGATGAAAATCTGCTTGTAGTTGGGGTAGCGCTGCTTAATGTAGACGAGCAGATCGAACAGGCCCTCGGGATAGATGATCCAGTCCCAGTCGGTGGTGGGGATACCAGGCTTGTTCACATGCTCGCCAATACCCTTAACGCGCCAGCGGCCGGTGCCCTTCTCGCCCGTACCGTTGTGGTGCAGGTCGTTCTCGCCATCGTAAGCCTTCAAAAAACGGCACTGGTAGTTGTTAACGCCCAGGTAGTCGTTGTAGAGCGCTGCCTCGCGCATAATCTCGAGGTCCTCGTCCAAGATCTCGATGGTGCCGCCCGAGACGGCAGCCAGGCGGTTGGCGCACTCGAGGGTGTCGGGGGCATACTCGCCGCGGAACGTCGCGTCGAGCAAAAACTGGTTTTGCAGCACGTGCTCGTTGTTGGCGGCTTTGATGTCGGCGGGGTCGTTCTCGTTGAGCGGGTACTTAAACTCCAGCGACTGGATGACGCCGATTTTGCCCTTAAAGCCGCCGTTGTGGAAGGCCAGCACGGCCTTGGCGTGGGCGAGCATCATGTTGTGCTCGCACTGGAAGGCCTCGGCCAGATGCGCCTTGACGCCACCGGGGAAGGTGCCCTCGATGTAGGTGTTGGAGGCGTCGGCCCAGATCTCGTTAAAGGTGAACCAGTAGGTCACCTGGTCGGCGTACTCCTTAAAGCAGAAAGTGGCAAAGTCCACAAAGGCGTCGATGGTCTCGCGGTTGAGGAAGTCGCCCTTCTCAAAGAGGGGAAGCGGCGTGTCAAAGTGATGCAGCGTGACGAACGGCTCAACGTGGTGCTTGTGGCACTCGGCGAAGAGATCGTGGTAGAACTGGACGCCCTCGGGGTTGATTTCGCCGGTGCCGTTGGGGAAGATGCGGCTCCAGGCGATGGAGAGGCGAATGCCGTTGATGCCGAACTCCTCGCACAGCTCCAGGTCGACGGGGTACTGGTTGTAGAAGTCCGAAGCGGGATCGGGGGAGAAGCGCCCCTGGGCCTCCAGAAAGTCGTCCCAGGCAACCTTGCCCTTACCGTGAGTGCGGGTCTCGCCCTCTACCTGGTAGGCAGCGGTGGCGCCGCCAAAGACAAAGTCCTCGGGAAACTGCGCGGGCGGGTTGGTGACGCTAGCAGGATTAACGGACATGATGATCCAATCGTCTAAATCGAAGGGCCAGCCGGTCTTGGATGGTCGGCTGGCCCTGGGCGTTACTTACTTCGAAAGTTGCTCACTCACGAAGGCGAGAGACTTGTCGCCGTTCTGGGAGAGCTCGATGTACTGCTTGCCACGGCAGGCGACGCACTTGTTGCCCACGCGCTCACAGTCCTTCTGCAGGTCGGCCAGGTAGCTTGCGGCCTGCGGGGCCAGGACGACCAGGTCAAAGTCGGGGAGCATGTCCACGTGGTTGCCATAGGCCTCGGCAGCGGTCTCGAGGTTAATGCCGCGCTCCTTGGCGGCCTTGGCCAGCGCGTTGGCGAGCAGGCCCGAGGTTCCGCCGCCCTGGCAGAGCACGAGCACGCGCTTGCCGTTGAGGTCGCTGGCGGTCGTTGTCTCGGCAGCGGGTGCTGCGGAAGCGGCGGGGGAGTCGGCCTTCACGGCCTCGGCAGCAGCGCCGGCGGCAACGCTCTTGGCGTCAGCCTTGCCCTGGAAGGCATCGTTGAGCTTGGCGGCCTTCTCGGTGTTCTTGGCGGCGAGCTCCTCCTGGGAGATCTCGGCCTCCTCGGCGCACTTCTGGGCGTCATAGGCACGGAAGAACGGGTAGTACAGAACGAAGTCGACGACCAGGATAAGGGCGAGCATCACAAAAGCGAGCGGCTGGAAGCCCAGGCCCATGATGGTGCCGATGGGGCCGGGGACGGTCCAAGGCAGGGTGTACATAAAGCCGTTCATGCCCAAGAAGTCGATAAAGATCTTGAGGATCCAGATGTTGGCGATCGGGGCAAAGACAAACGGGACAAAGAAGACGGGGTTGAGCACGATGGGCGCGGCGAACAGCAGCGGCTCGTTGACGGCAAAGCAGACGGGGACGATGGCGGCCTTACCGACGGCGCGCATCTCCTGAGACTTGGCCAGGAAGCAGAACATAAAGACCAGGACGAGCGTGGCGCCGGTGCCGCCCATGCAGACGACGAAGTACTGGGCACCCTGGGTTAGGACAGCGGAAGCGTGCTGGCCGGCCTGGAACGCAGCCAGGTTGTCGGTCATGTTGGCAACGAGGGCGGCGGCGATGGCGGGCTCGACGATCGAGGGGCCGTGGACGCCCACGAACCAGAACAGGCTCATAGCGCCGTAGATCACAGCGAGGCCGATGTAGCCGTCGGCAGCGGTGAACAGGGGCTGGAACACCTGGATGACGCCCTGGGCAAAGCAGAAGCCAAAAGCAGCGCGGAAGGCTATGTCAAAGACCCAAAAGACGGTGATGCAGACGGAGAAGGGGATGATGTCCTTAAAGGTCTGCGAGATGTTGGGCGGAACCTGCTCGGGCATCTTGACGGTGATGTTGCGCTTAATGAAGAACTTGTAGATGATGCCGGTCACAAACGCAGCGATAAAGGCGGTCAGCAGGCCTTTGGAACCAAGGTAGGTGGTGTTGAAGCCGCTGGCAGCGTCCGTGGCGATCGTGTCGCTCGAAAGGAGCAAGAAGCCGATGATGGCCGCGCACATGCACGAGATGAAGTTGATCTGGTTGTTCTTGGGCAGATCGCGGTTCTGAGCGTCGGCGAAGTGCTTGGCCGTGGTGGCGGCACAGGCGATGGCCAGGATGCCCATGGAGTAGTTGTAGCACTTCCATAGGGCGTTGTTGATGTCATCGGGCCAGTAGAAACCCCAGATATTGGGAACCGAGGCTACCAGGCAGAAGATGGACGAGAAGATGATGATGGGGATGACGGAGATAAAACCGTCGCGGATCGCCTTGAGGTACTTGTTGCGGGCGATCGCGTTGAAAAAGGGCTGGCCCTTTTCGATGATGGCGATGAGTTGCTCCATGCAATGCTCCTAAGAGTCGGTGGGTTAGCAACGATGGTAGCTTTTGGCGTTCAGTTGCCAAAATGTTGACGTTGCCATTTTGCGACACAAAAAAAGACGCGAACCGGTGGTTCCTGTGCCTGCGAACCGTCGATTCCCTATGCGTAAACGTTTGAGCCGCCCGGTGGCTCTGTGTTTGCGCAATGGCAACGTTAACATTTGGGCGTCAAAAGCCGTTTGGGGAAGCAAAAATGTCGGTGAACGGTAGGTTTTGGGTGGTGAGCGTATGGTGGGGGAGGCGTTGGATATACTTGAAGGCGTTAAAAATGACTGCGTAGGGTGCCACCAATGGCATCGTCTACATAGAAAGATCGACCTATGGCCGCTGTTAAAAAATCGGTTTCCGTTAAGGATGTGGCGCGTCTCGCGGGCGTCTCGGAGCAGACAGTCTCGCGTACGGTGCACGATTCGCCCAGTGTGCGCCCCGAGACCAAGGAGCGCGTGCGTGCCGCCATGCGCGAGCTGGGGTATCGCCCCAATTTTGCCGGTCGATCGTTGCGCCGCGGTAAGTTTAAGACCGTCGGCGTCGCCATGTTCAACATTACCGGCACCGGCAACCTCGACCGTATGGAGGGCTTTGCCGCCGCCGCCGACAAACACGGCTACGCCATCACCCTCACTAAAGTAGATGGACACCCCTATACCCTCGAGAGCGCATCGTCGCGTATGAGCGCACTGCCGGTGGACGGTATTGTCGTGATTATGAACCGCATGCCGGCGGACTTTGGCACTTTTGAGCCGCTGCCCGGCATGCAGACGGTGCTCGTTACGATGTTGGAGCACCCGCTCTGTTCAACGGTCGATAACGACCAGTTCGATTGTTCGCGCCAGGTGGTCGAGTACTTGCTGGGGCGGGGGCACAAAACCGTGCACTTTATCTCGTGTCCCGAGCGCTCGCTTTCGGGCATGCGGCGCGAGGAAGGCTGGCGCGAGACATTGCGTGCGCATGGCATTGAGCCCCCGCAGCTCGTGCGCGGCGATTGGACGGCACAGAGCGGGTATGCTGCCGGTCAGGCTCTGGCGGACGATCCGACCTGTACGGCCATTTATGCCTCCAACGATGCCATGGCATATGGCTGCATCCGTGGGCTCGAGTCGCGCGGGAAGCGCGTGCCCCAGGACGTGAGCGTGGTGGGTGTTGACGACAGCCTGGGCGATATCGTGCCCGACCGTCGCCTGACCACGGTGCGCTTTGACAACAAGCGCGTCGGCATGTGGGCGGTCGACAAGATTGCCGGCGCCGATGGGGGTGCGTCTGGCGTGGAGCACATGCTGATTCCCGGTGTGCTCGTAGAGGGCGATACGGTGCGCGATTTGCGTTAGGGTGCGGTCCTGTTTGGGTTGCCGCTAACTGTGTTCGATATTGTTAAATTTGTTTAAAAACCGTTCACGGGCGAAAAGTGACCGTTCATAGCTCGAAATTACGTTTTGAGCTGTTCTATTTTGTTTGAATGTTATTGTTTCTGTCATATACAACGCAGCGCGTATGCCCGGACGCGATGCTCTCCATTGGTTCATATGTGAAAGGAACGCAACATGGCAACCAAAGAAGAAATCTCGATGGTTGGATTCGAGATTGTCGCATACGCAGGTGACGCCCAGACCGATCTGCTTGCAGCGCTCGATGCTGCTCGCGAGGGTGACTTTGAGAAGGCCGAGCAGCTGCACAAGGATGCCAGCGATGCGCTCATCGGTGCCCACGACACGCAGACCAAGCTGCTTTCGCAGGAGGCCGGCGGTGGCGAGATGGAGATGACCTTCATCATGGCTCACGCTCAGGACACTCTCATGACCACTATGATCCTGGAGAAGCAGGCCCGCTTTACCATCGATGCCTACAAGCGCATCGCTGAGCTCGAGGCCAAGCTCGCCTAACGAGCCCTCACAACCAAGTTCCCTTCCAAAAGCCCTGCCGCACCCGCGACAGGGCTTTTTCTGTCCTCCTCCAAGTTGCGGTGAAATAGGGACTGAATAGGGGCCGGCGGGCGCAAAACAATCCCTATTCCACCGCAACTCATCCCGAGATAGTCGTTGGACGTTCTTAAACGACTGGTCATTGGGGACAGTCTTGGTGCGCTCCGTTCGTCCTCCCGTTCGATTTTTGCTCGGTGGGTATACTTCCATCCGCAATACAGGCCGGAATGAGGAGGTATCCAAATGCCGGACAACGGATTGATTCAAAAGAAAGATGCGCACGAGATGGCTCATGGGCGTCCTGTCCAGATAACCGAGCACACGGCGGTAACCGAGCTGCAGCCCAGTCTGTCCGATGTCGTGTGCGCAAACAAAAAGCTGCAGATTGGCTTTATCGTTGCGCTCGTGGTCCTGGCGCTGCTGTCGGGCTTTGTAGCTCGTCCGCATTTCGCCGATACCAAAACTTGGGACTCCACCATCGAGGTCATCGACCAAAAGAAGGGTAACGTACTGGCGCTCACGACCTCGTGCGTGGCGCTATCTGCGGGCATTACCGCGCTACCTGGTGATACGGGAACGCCGGTTGCCGAACAGCTCGCGCAGCTTTCAGGCAACCTTGGTATCGTGCTTGCCGTGCTATACCTGGAGAAATATTTGCTCACGATTTTGTGGTCGGTTGGCTTGGGCATCTTAATCCCGTTTGCGTTGGTGCTCTTTGCGGTGTCGCTCGGCATTCACGGGCGCTGGAGCACGAGCGCTGTCCTGCGCCGTGTGGCGACACGCGTGCTGGTAGTTGCCGTGATCGGCATGGCGTTGGTGCCTGCAAGCGTTTGGGTGTCGCAGAAGGTCGATGAAACGTATCGCGTAAGTATTGAGCAAGCTGAGCAAAAGGCTGCGGACGCTGCGGACGCGGCCGACACCACGGACAAGTCAGCCGAGACCAGCTCAAAATCGAATAAGAAAAAATCCGAGGCCACAGAGTCCAAAAACGTGCTCGAGCAGTTGACTGATGGGGCCTCGAGCCTTGTTACGTCGGTGACCAGCGGTGCCAAGCAGATGACCGACGAGATCGTGCAGCAGGTGACCGACCTCATCGAAGGCGTCATCGTGATGATCGTGACTTCGTGCGTTATCCCGCTGCTGGTGCTCGTGGCGTTCCTGTGGCTGGGACACGTACTGCTAGGGATCGATATTTCCGGCCCGGCGAACTATTTGACGGGCCGCTTTCTGAGTGCTCCGTCCAAGCACGCCAAATAGGGTGGGCAGTCCGAGTAGCTAAAACAGCTGTATATACCGGGGAATACCGCCGAAGGGCGGCCGAGACACGTTCTTGGCCGCCCTTTTGTTTGTTGAACACGTGGTCGCTACGTCCGCGCCCGGCTCAAACGGTCAGCAATCATCCGTGAACGATATTTGTTCAAAAAAGAACAAAGATAAACAAATAGTTGTTGCAGTTACTGTTCGAATGTGTTCAAATAAACATGAACAGTGAAGAACCGCACATTCAGATGCCCGGACCTGAACGCGATTCAACACTTCCAAACAGAAACTACGCACCTGCGTATCTCTCAAGGAGGATGTCATGAGGGTTGTAATCGCTTCCGATGCCGACGGTATGTCGATGAAGGAGTCTATCAAGGAGATGCTCATCGCCGACGGTCACGAGGTCGTCGACTATTCCGAGACCCCTGCCGCGGACTTTGTCGATTCCGCGACCGCCGTTGCCAAGGACCTGCTGGAGCACAAGGATTCCCAGGGCTTCGCATTCGATAAGTACGGCGTCGGCTCCTATATGGCCGCCGTCAAGATCAAGGGCATGGTCGTCGCCAACATTTCCGACGAGCGTTCCGCTTACATGACCCGCGAGCACAACGGCTCGCGCATGGTCACCATGGGCCCGGGCGTTGTGGGCACCGAGGTCGCCAAGAAGATCGCCCGCGAGTTCCTGCGTGCACAGTACGCCGGCGGCCGTCACCAGATCCGTGTCGACATGCTCAACAAGATGGCCTAACGAGAGCCACCGAGAACTCGAACTTCTACCTCAACTTGTGAATTCAGACGAAAGGACGTTCTGATGAAGAAGACCATCGCAATCGGTTGCGACCATATCGTTACGGACGAGAAGATCTATCTGGCCGACCGCCTGGAGCAGGCTGGTTACAAGGTGCTCGACTGCGGCACCTACAGCCACACCCGTACGCACTATCCCATCTACGGTAAGGCCGTGGGCGAGGCTGTTGCCAGCGGCAAGGCCGACTTTGGCGTGGCCCTGTGCGGCACCGGCATCGGCATCACCAACGCCGTCAACAAGGTTCCCGGCGCCCGCTGCGCCCTGGTCCGCGACATGACCTCTGCCCTGTATGCCCGTCGCGAGCTCAACGCCAACATCGTGGGCTTTGGCGGCAAGATTACCGGCGAGTTCCTGATGGCCGATATCATGCTTGCCTTCCTGGAGGAGCCCTACGAGAAGACCCCCGAGCACGATGCCCTGATCGCCAAGATCGATGCCTGCAATAAGGCCGACGCCGAGGCTCAGGCTGACCCGCACTTCTTTGACGAGTTCCTCGAGAAGTGGGACCGCGGCGAATACCACGATTAGCGGGTATCCGGCGTAATTAACTAGTCCGTTGACGGCTCGCGTTTCTGTGATGGGGCGCGGGCCGGTTTGCTATCAGCCCCACTGACTTGGCGGGCTGTCGTAAGAAAGGGAAGGCTCCTATGGAGTTTGTTCTTGATAACGGCTCTGTCCGCATTGCGTTGAGCACGGCTGGCGGATCGTTCACTTCTATTGCGGCCAACGGCCGTGAGTACCTGTGGCAGGGCGACCCGGCGGTGTGGTCGGGCCAGGCACCCATTTGTTTCCCGATCTGCGGCGGCCTTCGCGACGGTCACGCAATGACCATGGGCGGCCGCGAGGTTAAGCTCGCCCGCCACGGCTTTGCGCGCAAACAGGAGTGGAAGCTCGAGGAGCAGAGCGACAACATGGTTGCGCTGAGCCTAAGCTCTGCCGACCATGCCGAGTTGCTCGAGCAGTACCCGTATCCGTTTAAGATCGTTGCTCGTTACATGATCGATTCGGAAAAGGTGGCCGTGTCGTACGAGGTGACCAATGAGGGCACCGAGGACATGCCGTTCTTTGTGGGCGGTCACCCTGGCTTTAAGTGCCCGCTTGACGAGGGCGAGTCCTATGACGACTACGAGCTCCGTTTTGAGCAGCGCGAGGCCGCCGAGCTCTGTACTGCCGTTCCCTCAACGGGCCTGATTGATGTTGAGCATCGCAGCAAGAACCCGATGGTTGGCCATGACCTGCCGCTGACCCACGAACTCTTTGACTTCGCGGAGACCATCTTTGACGTGCTCGAGAGCCGCGTGGTTACGCTGACCAAGAAGACCGAGGACAAGGGCGTGCGCCTGACGTTCCCCGATATGCCGTACCTGATTGTGTGGAGCAAGCCCGAGGGCGACTTTGTGGCCGTGGAACCGTGGGGCGGCCTCTCCACCTGTTCCGACGAGGACGATATTCTGGAGCACAAGCGCGGCTGCCTGGTGGTCAAGCCGGGGGAGACCGTTACCCGCGGCTTTGAGATCGAGATCCTTTAACGAGCTATCGTATGTTTGGGGCCGCGCGTGTCGTGCCCCGGAAACAGGAGTTCAATATGATTCTGACCGTTACCATGAACCCGTCGATTGATACGCGCTATCAGCTCGACAAGTTGATCATCGACGATGTTAACCGTGTGACGCCCGAAAAGACCGCTGGCGGCAAGGGCCTCAACGTGAGCCGCGTGCTGCTGCAGTTGGGCGACGATGTGCTCGCGACCGGTCTGCTCGGCGGCCATATGGGTGCCTATATGGCCGAGCTCATGGATGCCGATGGCGTCAAGAACGACTTTGTGCCCATTGCCGGTGAGACGCGCATTTGCCTGAATATTCTGCACGAGGGCAATCAGACCGAGCTGCTGGAGAGCGGCCCGCAGATCG
Organism: Collinsella aerofaciens; assembly: GCF_040910265.1. Classification (GTDB taxonomy): domain Bacteria; phylum Actinomycetota; class Coriobacteriia; order Coriobacteriales; family Coriobacteriaceae; genus Collinsella; species Collinsella aerofaciens_BK. The sequence goes on from NZ_JBDGAW010000001.1 coordinate 22,248, forward strand.
CCCCGGCCGAGCTCGAGGCCTTTACGGCCAAGTTTGCCGAGCTTGCAGCGAAAGCGGACGTTGTGACGCTTTCGGGCTCGCTGCCGCGTGGTGTCGATGCCGGCTACTATGCCGAGCTCGTTAAGATCGCCGAAGAGGCGGGCGCCAAGGTGCTGCTCGACACCTCGGGTGCATCGCTGGAGGCCGCGCTGGAGTCCGACGCTAAGCCTGAGCTCGTAAAGCCCAACCTGACCGAGATTAACGGCCTGCTGGGTACGTCCTTTACGACCGATGATGTCGATGCCCTGCGCGAGGCGCTCGCCGCTGATGGCCGCTTTGCCGGTATCCCCTGGGTTGTCGTTTCGATGGGCGCTGCCGGTTCGGTGGGCTTCCATGAGGGTCGCGCGTTCCGCGCCAAGACGCCCGCGATTGCGGCTGTGAACGCGACGGGTTCCGGCGACTCGACCATCGCCGGCTTTGCGCATGCCATCGCTGCCGGTGCCGACGACGTCACGGTGCTCAAGACCGCCAATACCTGCGGCAAGCTCAATGCCATGGATCCCAAGACCGGCCACCTGGTCATGGACTGCTGGGACGAGGTCTACAACAGTGTTGTCGTGACTGAACTCTAGGAGTCGCGACGCCGAACACTCAAAAACGGCGCCCGTCGGCGATGTTGCCGGCGGGCGCCGTTGCCTTGAGGACGAAATGATCCGTTTTCCTCCGTCCCCAAGGGATCATTACAGTGAGTCGATAAAGCGCTGTTGGGCGGCGCGGCCGGCTTCGTCCCACTTAAAGACGCCGGCGTTGTCGAGCACGTGGCCAAACACCACGCCGACCTCCTCGTGCAGGATGTCGATGGCGTTGTCTACCGTAAGCTCGTCGGCGCGGCGGGCAAAGACATCCTTGGCCCATGCGGCGTGGCTGCGGCAAAGGTCGTCGCCCTCGAGCGCGCCGGCAAGGTCGTAGCTGGCATCGGCCTTGGCTGCCAGCAAGTGCTCGCGGACGGCGCCGAGCTCGGGAACCAGGCGCGGCGGCAAGATCGCCAGACCCATAACCTCGATCAGGCCGATGTTCTCCTTCTTAATGTGGTGATACTCGGCATGCGGATGGAACACGCCCAGCGGATGCTCGTCGGTTGTGATGTTGCAACGAAGCGCAAGGTAGGCCTCGTAGATTTCGCCGCCGGCATTGCCGCGGGAGTCTACGCGGCGAATGACGGGCGTCACGGTGTTGTGCGCCACGCCGTCGGCTGTGTGCGCGATGACGCCCACGGACTCGTCGGTCCACTCGCGCCAGGCGAGGATAATCTTCTCGGCAGCGTCGAGCAGCTGAGCGCGGTCATGCGAGCGCAGGCGCAGCACCGAGAGCGGCCACTGCAGCACGGTACCGCTGACCTGGTCAAAGCCGGGCACGCTGAACTGCGAGACTTCGGCGGCATGCATCATGGGAAACTCGTGTGCGCCGCCCTGGAAGTGGTCGTGCGACAGAATCGAGCCGCCCACGATGGGTAGGTCGGCGTTGGAGCCGATGAAGTAATGCGGGAACAGGTCGACAAAGTCGAGCAAGCAGGTCAAGCCCTTGCGGTCGACGTGCATCGGACGATGCGCGGAGCTCATGGCAATGCAGTGTTCGTTAAAGTACGCGTACGGGCTGTACTGGAAGCCCCAGCGCTCGCCGTCGAGCTGGATGGGGATAACGCGCAGATTCTGGCGGGCGGGGTGAGCGCCGCCGTCGGCTGCAGCGGAGCGTCCGGGATAGCCCTCGTTTTCGATGCAGAGCTGGCAGGCGGGATACTTCTCGCCCGTGTTCTTGGCTGCACCTGCCGCGGCGATATCGCGTGGGTCCTTCTCAGGCTTGGACAGATTGATAGTGATCTCCAGGTCACCCCAGTTGGTGGAAGTGCTCCATTTGATGTTGCGCGCGATGGCGGCGCGGCGCACGTAACCGGCGTCACAGCACAGGCCGTAGAACCAGTCGGTCGCGGCGTGGGGCTCGTGGACGCCCATACGTCCGTTGAACTCCTCGTTTACAACCGAAGGCCTCGGCATGAGCCCGCCCATGATGCGCATGGCGATCCGGTCGCGGCCCGACGCCGTGTCCTCGGCAGCACCGTTGGCCACGGCGGCCTCGGAAAGCACGGCAAGCGTGCCCTCCAGGTCAAAGTCGGGGAGTGTATCGGGGTGCAAGAGAGAAATCTTCTCGGTCTTGAGCGCCCAAGCCATGTCGAGTGCGGGACCCGTGGCGCCGATGCACTCCAAAATGGTGTTGTATGCCCAGATGCGATCGTCCTGGCCGATCATCGATCGGTGAATAGCGTACTCGATCAGGTTCTGCGCGGCCTCGCGCACGTCAGTCATTACAGCCATGCCGCGTAAGCCCCCTTGTCAGAGATGGCATAGTGACGGGCAGAGCCCTCGCCCAGCCAGCTGTTCATCTTGGTGATGAAGGTGTCGACCAGATCGAGCGGCACGAAGGCCTGGATGGTACCGCCAAAGCCGCCGCCGTGAATACGAACGGCGCCACGGCCGTCTAGCACATGCTCGGCAAGAGCAAGCGCGTACATGGAAGGCTGCTCGGCACCCAGTTTGGCAACAACATTCTGCAGGTACATGGCAGAGCTGGCGCCGGACTCGCGCGTCAGGACCAGGAACTGGTCAATGTCGCCGGCGTTCAGGGCCGCCCAGCGCTTATCGACCAGGCCGTTCTCGTACCAGTAGTGAACGGCGCGCAGGCAGGCACGGTCGCCCAGCTTGGCGCGCAGCTCGGGGAGCTTGGCGTCAAAATCGGCAACGTTTACCTCGCACAGGCGTGCCTTGCCAAACTCGGCGGCGACGTCTTGCATCTCGCGCGGAACGGCGGCGTAGTCGTCGGTGGCTGCCACGTGGTCGGCGCCGACCTTAACGAGCACGAGCGCATAGCCGTGATCCTCAAAGTTGAGCTCGAGCTTCTGGGTCTTAGGCTGAGCCTGGTCCTCAAAGTCCATGTAGGCAAGGCCGCCCAAGCAAACGGCGGCCTGGTCCATAAGACCGCAGGGCTTGCCATAGTAGTTGTTCTCGGTGCGCTGGCTCATCTGGGCGAGTGCGACGGGCTCAATTGCGGGTGAGCCCCAGAGGGTTTCCATGGCGCGGCCGTATGCCGCCTCGACAGCAGCAGAACTCGAAAGACCGCCGCCCGAAGGGACGGAGCAGGTAAAGGCAAAGTCGAAGCCCTTGGGCTCAACACCAAGCGCTGCGACCTCGTGGGCCATACCACGCACGAGGCTTGCGGACGTGCCCTTCTCGGACTCCTGAACATCCAGCGTGTCGAGCGTGATCTCAAACGTAGGATAGCCCTCGTCGGCGACACGGACCTTGTTGGAGTCGGTTGCCACGGCGATGCCGTCGACGGCGACATCGAGCGAGCCGGCGATAACGTGACCGCCCTCGTGATCGGTGTGATTGCCGCTGATCTCGGAACGCCCGGGCGCGTGTACGTAGAGCACCTGGCGGTCGCCGATGGGGCCAAACTCCTCCTCGAACAGCCTGGTGAGCGTGGTGAGTGTCTTTTCGTCGGGGGCGGTCATATGGGTCCTTTCCTTGACGCGGGAGAGATTGGTCCGTGTCATTATGAGTACGTTAATAATTTTGAGCACCACAAACCAGACGGTCGCAGCGCTGCACGTTAATGGGTATGTTAACGTACTCATAACACAACGCATATCTATTTCTGAGAATCTGGTAATCGGTAGATTTTCGGCCGTGAACGGTGTAGCCGTATGGACATATGGAGCAAAAGAACCGCTGATAGAAAAAGTAGAGTACGTTAACATGCGTCCGACGATAGCGGGCCTCGGTGCGGGGCGTGCTTCCGCTCGGGCCGACATTCACGCTATTCAGATCTTGCGAGAGCGAAGGTGATTTTGTGGCAAGGCGCCCTTCCAACGATACAGGTACGCGCCCGGTTTCCATGGCCGACGTTGCCCGCGCTGCCGGTGTTTCGCAGCAGACGGTTTCGCGCGTTGCCAACGGCCTTCCTAACGTCAACGAGCAGACGCGCCAGCGCGTGCAGGCCGCTATGCAAGAGCTCGGATTTCGTCCGAGTTATGCCGGTCGCTCGCTGCGCGACGGCCGTTACCATTCGGTCGGTCTGTGCGTCAACGATGTCACCAAGTTTGGCAACCTCTCAATGATCGACGGGATCGCCAGCGCTGCTCGCGAGCATAATTGCGCCATCACGCTGGTCGAGATGTCCAAGACCGAGGAGTTTTCGCTTGCCGAGGCCACGCGTCGTATGGCCGCGCTGCCCGTGGACGGCATCATTATCGGCATGAGCCGTATGGCTCCCGATTTTGAGACGTTCAATCCACTGCCGGGCATTGGCACGGTTATCGTCACCATGTACGCGCATCCGCGCGTGACCACGGTCGATTCCGACCATTACGGCTGCTCGCTATTGCTTATGGATCACCTGTTTGAGCTGGGACACGAGCAGATTCGCTATATCGGTGGCCCGTCGTTCTCGGTCGACGAGCAATTTCGTCGCGCCGGTTGGCAGGATGCACTCGAGCGTAAACACATCGAGCCGGCAGAGCCGCTCGAGGGCGACTGGTCTGCCAACAGCGGTTACGAGGCCGGCAGATATCTGGCCGAGAACGACCGCACCATGACGGCGATCTATGCGGCAAACGACCAGATGGCAAATGGCGCGATTGCAGCGCTGCGCGATAGCGGTCTGCGCGTGCCCGAGGACGTGAGCGTGGTGGGCGTCGATGACTCGCTCGACGACTTTGTCGCGCATAACGAGCTCACGACTGTGCGATTCGATCTGCATCAGCGCGGACGCGAGGTATTCGAGCATGCGGTTCCCGAGGCAGGTACGGCGGGCAAAACCGTTGCTATTCGTATTCCCGGCCAGCTCATCGTTCGACATACCACGGCAGCTCATCGCGTATAGTTTTTGCAGGTCAACGGCGGTATATTCCGCCTAAATAACAATCGGTAAGGTTGCCGGCAGATAGCTGTGGCTCTAAAGACGAGTGCTATGATAGACGGGCTCTTTTGTCTATCTAGGAGGCTTTGCCTGATGGAGATCACCAAGGATATCCGCTACGTTGGCGTCGACGATCACGACATTGACCTGTTCGAGGGCCAGTACGATGTGTCCGAGAACGGTATGGCATACAACAGCTACGTTATCGTGGGCGAAAAGATCGCTGTCGCCGATTCGGTCGACGGCGGTTTTGTTGACGAGTGGCTCGGTAACATCGAGGCCGCGCTCGATGGCCGTACGCCCGACTACCTGGTCGTCCATCACATGGAGCCCGATCACTCCGCCGGTATCGCTGCCTTTATGGAGCGCTATCCCCAGGCGCAGATCGTGGCCAGCATGGGTGCTTTCCGCATGATGGTCAACTACTTTGGCACCGACTTCCCCGAGCGCAAAATGGTCGTCAAAGAGGGCGATGTGCTCGATCTGGGCGGCCACAGCCTGACCTTTATCGGCGCCCCCAACGTTCACTGGCCCGAGGTGCTCTTCTCCTACGAGTCCACCGACAAGGTGCTTTTTAGTGCCGACGGCTTTGGCAAGTTCGGCGCCAACGACATCGAGGACCCGGAAGGCTGGGCTTGCGAAGCGCGCCGCTACTACTTTGGCATCGTCGGTAAGTTCGGCAAGTTCGTGCAAACTGTGCTCAAGAAGGCCGCCGACCTGGACATCCAGATCATCTGCCCGCTTCACGGCCCCGTACTGACCGAGAACCTGGGCTATTACCTCGATACCTACAACACCTGGTCGAGCTATCAGCCCGAGGACGAGGGTATCACCATTGCCTATGCGAGCGTGTATGGCCATCTGAAGGCTGCCGTTAAGGAGCTCGCCGCAGCACTCGAGGCTCGCGGCCAGAAGGTTTCCGTCTTTGACCTGGCTCGCGACGACATGGCCGAGGCGGTTGAGGATGCGTTCCGCTATGACCGTCTGGTGCTCGCTTCCATTACCTATCAGGGCGAGATCTTCCCGTTCGTGAGCACCTTTATCCATACGCTTGCCGAGCACGCCTATCAGAACCGTACGGTGGCACTCGTCGAGGCCGGCTCCTGGGCGCCCACCGCTGCCAAGGTTATGACCAAGGAGCTCGAGGGCATGAAGGACATCACCCTGGCGCAGAACAAGGTGACCGTGCTGGGTTCGCTCAACGACGCCTCGCGCGCTCAGATCGAGGTCCTTGCTGACGAGCTGTCCAAGTAGCGATATCTCGCTTTTAACGAGCAAAACCACCACAAAGGTACCTTTGTGGTGGTTTTTGTTTAAGCGCCGGCGATGACGAGATTCGGGCGGGCGTCGTCGGCGGTCTCGGCGATTGAGGTGGCGACGGCGCCATCGGGATCACAGTCCATCACGATGGTGTCGACGTCGGCAAGCTCGGCAAAACGATACATACCGCGTCCGTTAACCTTGCTGGCGTCCATGAGGGCGACGCTTTGATGGGCTGCGGCGATCATAGCCGTTTTGGTCTCGGCCATCTGGGGAAAGTCGGTCGTAAAGCCGCAGCCGGGAACAAAAGCTCCAGGGCACATGACGGCAAGATCGGCGTGGACCATTTGGAGCGCCTGCATAGTGAGCGGTCCGTACAGATAACGATGGCCTTTGCGCAGCGCCCCGCCCGGCATGACGACATCGACTGAGGGCATGCTCTCGTCGATGTAATCGGCAATGGTAATGTCGGCCGTGATGACGGTGATACCGTCGCGCTGATCGAGGAGCCGGACGAACTCGAGCGCCGTGGTGCCCGAGTCGACGAGCAACGTGTCGCCGTCACTGACGAGCTCGATGGCGCTTTGCGCGATGGCCTGCTTGGCGGCGACGTTGACATTGATGCGGCGATCCTGCGTGGAGACGGTTAGGCGTTTGTGGAGCGACACAGCGCCGCCATGTGTGCGGCGCAGCTTGCCGGACTCGGCGAGGGCGTCCAAGTCGGCGCGCGCCGTGACGGAGGACACGCCAAAGGTCTGGGCGATTTCTGCTACCTGCACCGAGGCGTTGTGCTCGAGCATCTCCATGATGGCGGCACGACGCTCATCGGCGAAAGCGCGGTTTGTTGCGTGGGTCATTGCTGCTCCATCCTGAACCGAAATTTGCAGGAATTATGTTGAAACTATTTTCGTTCATTTTCTTTTTTAGTAAGAAAACGCCTTTCGATTACTTATCTTTTCTATAAAAGAAAGATGATTCGCTTGAAAACTGCAATGTCGTATAGAGGAATCCGGTGCGAATCTCTTCCGTTTGCTTTTCAAAAACGAGCGTCTTGACCTGTGTGCCGGTGATATCTCATGCGTGCGACACCATCGATTTTCATACAATGAGCGCAGCAAAACGCAAGGTAAAACGCCTTGTGAACAACTACGCCCGATGTCCAGATGCGGGCGAGGGAGAGGAGCAAACGCTCATGGCACTTGTTACCACCGAAAAGATGCTCAAGGACGCTCAGGCCGGCCACTACGCCGTAGGCGCGTTCAACGTCGAGAACCTCGAGTTTGTTATGGCCGTTCTGGCTGCTGCCGAGGAGACCAAGTCCCCCGTCATCATGCAGACCACCCCGGGCACCATCAAGACCGCTGGTCTGGACTACTTCTACGGTATGGTCAAGGCTGCCGCCGAGCGCGCTTCCGTGCCCGTCGCTCTGCACCTCGATCACGGCGATGGCTATGACCGCTGCATGCAGGCTTTCCGCACGGGCTACACCTCTGTCATGATCGACGGTTCGCACGAGTCCTTCGAGGACAACATCGCCCTGACCAAGTCCGTCGCCGACGCTGGCTGCGCCATGGGCGTGCCCGTCGAGGCCGAGCTCGGTAAGGTTGGCGGCAAGGAGGACGACGGTCCCGCGGTTGAGGGCGAGAGCCCCTACACCGATCCTGCCGAGGCTAAGGAGTTCGTCGAGCGCACTGGCTGCACCTCCCTCGCTATTGGCGTTGGCACCAGCCACGGTGTGTACACGAGCGATCCGCACATCGAGCAGTCCGTGGTCAAGGCCATCCGCGACGCCGTTGACGTGCCGCTGGTTCTGCATGGCACCTCCGGTGTGCCCGATGAGCAGGTCGCCGAGGCCGTGAAGAACGGCATCTGCAAGGTCAACTACGCCACCGAGCTGCGTCAGGCCTACACCAAGGGCTTCATGGCCTACATGGCCGAGAACCCTGCCTGCTTCGATCCCAAGAAGCCGGCCAAGGAGGGTATGCGTGAGATCACCGAGCTGGTTAAGATCCGCATGACCAACCTCAACTCCGTGGGCAAAGCAGAGTAACAGCAAGGGTACTCCGGCTCGCTACATATCCCGGGGAGGGACGAGGGCTTAGTCCCCCAATCGTCCTCGGGCATGCAAAAAGCCTCGCTGCGCACTTCGTGCGGCGAGGCTTTTTGCCCCCTGCGGAAAGATTGGGGGACTAAGCCCTCGTCCCTCCCAAGTTGACCTTCTCGAGGTCGTCGCCCTTGTGGCGTTAGGGCGGAAAAATAATAAGAAGCCTTCGCGCTGCGGAATGATTTTGGAAACTAAGTACGGGACCCGCCCAAACCGTCCTGCTCAATCGCCCTTGTGGCGTTAGTGTCGGAAAAATAAGACGTTGCTTTTTGCCCCCTGCGGAAAGATTGGGGAGCTAAGCCCTCGTCCCTCCCAGGTTGACCTACTCGAGGTCGTCGCCCTTGTGGTGTTGGGGCTGAAAGGGTGGGGCGCGGGGGTTACTTGGTTGTTAGGGTTAGCAGGTCGTTGGGGGTTTCGAGGTTGTAGGTGGCATTTGGGATGTCTTGGTGTGATCCCCATGCCGCTCTGGCAAAACTGACCCCTGCCGAAGTTGCGCATTGTTCGTCGTAGACGGTGTCGCCAACGTAGACGACGTTGCCAGGATTCGCGCCCGTACGCCGGAGATATTCGAGCATGGGAGCGGGTGCGGGTTTATGTTCGGTTGTGTCTTCGACAAGGATGATGTGCTCAAAATACCTATCGAAACCAAGGGGTGCAATTTCTTTTGCGTATTCGTCGCGCGCACGTGAGGAGACGATGCCAAGTTTGCAGCCGCTATCGGCGAGTGTTGCGATGACTTCAAGCAAACCTGGAAACACGCTGATGGTGCTTTTAAAGCTGGCGGCAACTTGGCACCAGCGATCCAACGTTGCCTGCGAGTAGATCCCAAGTTTCTCAAGGGCATCCTTGCCGGGTATGCCGAGGGCAAAGTCAAGCTCGTGTCGGGGAAGCGTTTTGCCGGTTTCTTCTTGGACAATCTGGCCAAGCGATGACAGCACGCTTTCTTCTGTATCTGCCAATGTCCCATCAACGTCAAACACGATATAGTCAAAGTACTTCATATAGTAGCTCCTATCCGTTGTTTGCCTGCAAGTTTGATGCAGTGACAGAAAAAGGGCTAGCGGGATTTCTGCCTGGTACTATCGAGATTCTGCCTCGCTGCTCGATAGCTCGAAGGAGTGCATCCCATTTGTTCTTTAAATACCTGGCCAAGATGGCTTGCTGTCGCAAAGCCGCATTGGCGCGCGACTGTCTGGACCGTTCGCGTGGTGTGTGCCAAAAGTTCGCAAGCACGGTTTACGCGGTATGTGCGCAGATATGCCGCCGGGGTCGTTCCTGCGCAAGCTTCGATAATGCGGTAACACTCTCTTTCGCTTACGCCGGCTGCAGATGCCATCTGGGGCACATCTATAGCGGCTGCATAGTTTGCGCGGATATAGTCCAGGATTGCCTTGAACTGTACGTCGCGGCTGGTCATCCAAGAGGCGTTGTCGGAGGAAAAGAGCGGTTCGGCCTTGGCGTAAATCTGAATCCAGAGCTCTGACAAGCTATTCCGAAGCGCCATCTCGTTCTGCGGCCGTTGAAGGTCGTGGCTAAAGGAGCTCTTCAGCAAATCGATAAAGGGCATATCGTCGGGGTTGGTGGGCGACCATTTGAGCACATCGACGCCTCGACATTGCAGCAAAGGATTGATATAGCGCTTTTGAAGGCGTCCCGCGGGATCGCCGAGCATCGACGGCTGAAAGATATGCAGCATTTGAATGGCTGGCGCCGAATTGGGTGATTGCAGCGTGCTGTGCAAAACGCCGCCGTTGATAAAGCCGGCGGACCCTTCCTCAAAGCGTACGTGCTCATGAGCCGCGCGCGTTCGATAGTCAATCGCTCCCTGCTCCATGTAGAAAAGCTCAACTTCGGAATGCCAGTGCCAGGGGACGGAATTGCCCGGATAGCGAGCGAATTCTGCGCGTTCGGCAACATAGGGCCAGTCTTCGGCGGTCTCGGGAAACGCTTCCTCGCGTCCTCCGCGGTGCAATTCTATGTGATCCATGTTTCGCATGGCATCAGTATAAAGCGCGATGGGCTTAGATTGCTCTTGCCTGTTCGGGGAACGCCTTGTCTAGGGATGCTTGGAGCTTTTCGAACGATGCTCGTAAGTTGAGGCTCTGATCGGCTGAGCGCTTAGTTTTTGTGGTGGGGGAGTCGAGGAGACCGTTTCTCTGTGTCGGGGGGAAGGGGAAAAGGTTTGCATGTTTTAGGGATGGCTGCTGTGCTGCGTCATTGGAAGAATGCATGCTTATGCGGCCTCCTCGATGTCCACCAAAAGGTTGCGCACAGGGTGTGCTGCTAGGTCCCGTGCGTTGGCAGTATTATGCAGCGGACCGTTCAAAGAAGCGCTAAAGAAAGGCTTAACCTGGTTTGGTGTTACGATGAAACCGCAGGTCAGAGGTATTGAGTAACACTCTTGAAAGGTTTTGGGCTTAAGGGCTTTCTAAGGTTTGTGACGTGGATGTGGCGCGGACGTACGGAGCGTGTGAATGCACGCTGTTAGCGCTGCAGCTCTGCGGCGCGCACCTGCTCGATGACCTTTTCCATCGTGGCGTCGATGCGGTCTTTTTTGAGCTCGCATTCCCAGATGGTTATGGGTGTCCAGCCCATTTGAGTGAGTGCTGCCACGGCAGCGCGGTCGCGCTCGACGTTGCGACGGAACTTTGCCTCCCAAAACTCAACGTTGCGCTTGGGCTGGCTAGGGTTGCACTTGGGGCAGCGGTGCCAAAAGCAGCCGTTGACGAAGATGGCGATCTTGCGCCCGGGAAAGGCGATGTCGGGCTTGCCGGGAACCTTCCATTCCAAGCGATAGCCCGTAAGGCCCGCTGCCCGCAGGCGCTGGCGAACGAGCAGCTCGGGCTTGGTGTTGGCGCGCTTGTTGCCCTTCATGGACTTTTTGATGGCGGCGCGACGGCGCACGAGCTCACGCTCGTCGGCGGAAAGGTCCGAGGTATCGATGCCGTCGAGCAGGCCGGGCTTGGGACGCTTCTTGCTGCGGCGCTTAGGTGCGCGCTTGGGCTTGGTGGAGGGCTCGTCGGTCGCGGTGGCGTCGGCGTAGTTGGCAGTGCCGTTGGCCTCAAGCCGATCTTCCCTCAACTCAATCAGAGCATCGATAAGCCCTTTGTCGGCGGGCATCCACTCAACGGTGGCAAGCGAGGTGCGCGGAATCCAGCGGATATCGAGCTGGCGGTCGTGCTTCTGGGGCTCATCGGATTCATCGGCGAGCGAGCAGTAGTAGCACTCCATGGAGAGATGGAAATCGGGGTAGTCGTACTCAACGGTATAGAAATCGCGCAGGTTGGTGACTTTTACCTGCAGCTCTTCCATGAGCTCGCGGCGTACGGCGTCCTCGGGTGTCTCGCCGCGCATGAGCTTGCCGCCGGGAAACTCCCAAAGTCCCTGCATGTCGCCATAGCCGCGCTGCACGGCAAGCAGCTCGTCGGATCCTTCCTTGCGAATGATCCCAGCGGCAACATGAACAGTCTTCAACAGGAGTCCTCTCTCAACATCAACACGTGACAGGGTAGCTACCCCTACCTTACACAACGGTAAGGCAAGCGTAAGCCATATCGATGGTAGCCGACTCGTCTTCTTGCGACTATAGATGCCGTAGACTAATTGCAAGAAAGGACTCGGTATGCAAACCACGCACATGGCGACCCCGGTACTGGAGGTCGCGCATCTCGAAAAGGTATATGGAGCGCTGGGCAACGTGACCCGTGCGCTCAACGACGTCAGCTTTACCGTCAACCGCGGCGAATTCGTTGGCATCATGGGTGCCTCGGGCTCGGGCAAGTCGACGTTGCTCAACTGCGTGTCGACCATCGATAGCGCCACAAGTGGCACGATCCGCATCAACGGCCAGGACGTGACGCGCATGAAGCAGGCCAAGCTTTCGCAGTTCCGCCGCGAGGAGCTCGGCTTTATCTTCCAGGATTCCAACCTGCTCGATACGCTCACGGCACGCGAGAACATCGCCCTGCCGCTCACCATCGCCCGCGTGAATTCGGCCGAAATCTCGACCCGCGTGCAGGATGTGGCCGCGCGCCTGTCCATCAGTCAGGTGCTCGACAAGTATCCCTACCAGATGTCCGGCGGTCAGCAGCAGCGCGTTGCCGCGGCCCGCGCACTCGTCACCGACCCCACCATGATCATGGCCGACGAGCCCACCGGCGCCCTCGATTCCAAGAGCGCCCGTCTGCTGCTCGAGAGCCTGGAGGCCCTGAATCGCCGCTTGCGCGCCACGGTGCTCATGGTCACGCACGACAGCTTTGCCGCCAGCTACACGAGCCGTGTGCTGTTTATTCGTGACGGCAAGATCTTCACCGAGCTGCGCCGCGGCGACACCGACCGCCGAGAGTTCTTCGACCGCATTATGGAGGTCGTTGCCATGATGGGCGGTGAGGGCTCCGATGCTCTGTAAACTCGCTTGGGGCAACGTCCGCCGCGCCGGCCGCGACTACCTCGTCTACCTTTTGACGCTCACCCTGGGCGTCACGGTCTTCTATGCCTTTAACACCATTTCGATGCAGGTCGACATCGCCGGCATCGATGAAGAGGGCTTGGCACAGGTTATGGGCAGCATGCTCGGCTACCTGACGTACTTTTTGGCCGGCGTCATGGCCTTTTTGATGGTGTATGCCAATAACTTCATCATGAAACGCCGCAAAAAGGAGTTTGGCCTGTACCAGGTGCTCGGCATGGGCCGCGGGCGCGTCGCCACGATCATGGCGCTCGAGACGGTGATCGTCTCGGTCGTGGCCTTTGTCGCCGGCATTGTGCTGGGTGTGGGACTCTCCCAGCTCATGACATTCTTTACGGCCTCGCTCTTTAAGACACAGATCGCCAATTTTCACTTCTTCTTCTCAGTGCATGCGTTCAACCTGACCCTTGCCTGCATGCTCGTGATGTTCGTACTCACGTTACTGCTGAACCTGCGCGCCGTTCGTCGCACTAAGCTCATCGAGCTTATGGGTGCCGAGCGTCGCAACGAGAGCATCAAGACACGCAACCCCTGGATCGCGATTGCCATCTTTGCCGTGGGCGTGGCGCTTGTGGGCGTGGCCTATTACCGTCTGCTACGTGATGGGCTCCCGCTAACCGCGACGGACAGCAAGCTGCAAGAGGCCATGAGTCAGTTCGGCATTACGACCGCTATGGTTACAGTGGGCACCTTTGCCCTGTTCTGGGGACTCTCGGGCATGCTTATCAAGCTGTTGCAGAGCCTGCGCGGCGTGTATTGGCGCGGCCTCAATATGTTTACCGTGCGTCAGCTTTCGGCCAAGGTCAATACGGTGTGCTTTTCGATGGGCGTCATCGCGATGATTCTGTTTTTGGCCATTACCTCGGTGACCTGCGGTATGTCGATTGCCAATGTGATGAACGAGAATCTGGAGCGCTATAACCCTGTTGACGTGTCTCAGACGTATGTCTATTACACGCCCGAAACGCTCGACTACTACAAGGAGTATGTCAATCCGTCTGAGGCCGATCGCATGGTGCTGGCCGATGCAACGGTCGATTTGTACGCTGCATGGCATGGCGATCGTAAAGATCCCGATAACGTTGCAGACGGTATTAAGGGCAAGTCGGCGGACAACAACGACGAGACCGGCAAAAAGGTCAATATCGCCGATGTTGCCGGTGAGCATGTGCAGATCGATTCGTATCTGAGTTACCCGCTTGGCGGCTCGGGCCCCTCGGTGGTGGCGGGTGAGATGTGCAAGGCCATGGGCGAAAAGCTTCCCAAGGCGCTCGAGGGAAGCAACGCCGATGCGATGGGTCTGTATGTGACGCCGGCGAGCCAGTACAACAAACTGCGCCAGATGATGGGCGAGGAGCCGGTGCACATTGGCCGGGACCAGTACTTGCTTACGTGTGATATGGGCGGTGAGCTGGGCGACCTGTACACCAAATACATGGCCGGCGGCCATACCCTCACCTTGGGCGGGCATGAGCTCAAGCCCGCAACCGATAAGTCGGACGAGGACACGGCGGCCATCGCCAACTCGGCGATGGGCAGCAATCCCGGTACCGTGGTCGTAGCCGATGAGCTGCTGTCCCAGCTTAATCTGCAGCCGTATTCCAGTAATCTGCTCGTTAACTACAAGCAGGGGATGGATGTGACCAAGGCAGACGAGAGCATTAAATACACCATGCTCGACATTCTGCTCGTTGACGGCAAGGAGCCGGGGGGATGGGGAGTCTTCATCACGCGTTCCGAGATGTATACGCAGGCAGCGCAGATGAACGGCATGATTAGCTATCTAGCCATCTACATTGGCTTTGTGCTGGTCGTTGCATGTGCGGCGATTCTGTCGATCCAGCAGCTCTCCAATGTGGCCGACGGCAGCCGCAGCTATCGTGTGCTGGCACAGATCGGCTGTGACGACCGTCAGATCCGGCATTCGGTGATGGCGCAGCAAGCGGTGTTCTTCCTGTTCCCGCTGGCAGTGGGCTTGGCGCACTCCTTTGTGGCGCTCAAGGTGATCATCGAGCTGGTGAGCGTATTCGGCGATATGAGCATCGCCGGCACCGTGGGCCTCACCTGCGCGATTTTCCTGGCGGCCTATGGTGGCTACTTCCTGGTGACGTACCTCATGAGCGCCGGCATGGTGCAAGCTGCCATCGCCACCCGCTACAGCGAGTAACAAGCGAGCAAAACAGTCGCAAAACCAGAGCAAATAACCGCCGCGAAGGGGGCCAGGCGCCTTTCGCGGCGGTATTTTTTGCCTATCTGGTGCGTCTCGGATGCAAGTGAGTAGACTTATTTAGATATGCTGAGCACATCGCGACAAATGATCAATAAAACCGCAGGTCAGAGCCGTGGTGTTTTGGGGTGTGCTTGGCTTCCTGCTAAAAGCCTACTCACTTGGTTTTTCTGCTAGAAGACCGCCGCGAGGGAAGGCAGCTCCCTTACGGCGGTTTTAACGTTTGCCCAGATAAAACCTACCTAAATAAACTTGTCCCTTTTTGGCAGGTGGTTTCAGCTGAACGGCGGGCCGTGCGCCCTGGGCGTGCGGGCTCACAATCTGGGGAAACCGAACAGATTGGGGGCTTGTATGATCGATTCGAAGGGAACCGTGCGACCCGAGGGCATGTTTAACAGGGTGCGCCTGGCCCCCGAAGCCCGGCGCGCATACGATACGCAAGGGGTAGTCGTTGGGGACGTTCTTAAACGACTAGTCAAACAAGAACGTCCCCAATGACTACCCCAAAAGGAACGTCCCCAAGTGCCAGCTCTGGCAACGACGCAGGTAGAAAAACATCAGCGAAAACCCGCCAGAGCGAGCAAGGTGCCTTGAAGCGAGGCGGCATTGACCTTTTGGTCATGCCGTCGAAGCTGAAAGGCAGATTGCCGCTCTGGCGGGCTTGCAGCGTCGAGCCGTTACGCGGTTTGGTAAAACCGCGTAACTCTAAATACGTTCCGCGATCTCGTGGATGAGGTAGTCGGTCTTTTCCCAGCCCAGGCACGGGTCGGTGATCGACTTACCAAAGACACCGCCATCGACCGGCTGGTTGCCGTCCTCGAGGTAGGACTCGATCATAAAGCCCTTGACCAGCTTGGAGATGGACTCGTTGCGGCGGCAGCTGTCGAGCACCTCCTTGCAAATGCGGTACTGCTCCAGCGGGCGCTTGCCCGAGTTGTCGTGGTTGCAGTCGATGACCGCCGCCGGGTTGGCGTAACCGGCATGCTCGGTGTAGCGCTCGGCCAGGCGCTCCAGGTGCTCGTAGTGGTAATTGGGGTAGGTACGACCGTCGAGACCGATGTAGCCACGCATAACGGCGTGCGCGAGCGGGTTGCCGTCGCACTCGACCTCCCAGTTGCGGAAGATAAAGCTCTGATGTGCCTGGGCGGCGTAGATGGAGTTGAGCATAACGGTGGTGGAACCGGCGGTGGGGTTTTTCATGCCCACAGGCACCGAAATGCCGCTCGACACCAGACGATGCTCCTGGTTCTCGACCGAGCGCGCGCCCACGGCGACGTAGCTCAGCAGGTCGACGAGGTACTGGTAGTTGGACGGGTAGAGCATCTCGTCGGCGGTAAAGAAGCCAGTCTCCTCGATGACGCGCAGGTGCATGTGGCGGATGGCCTTAACGCCTTCAAGCAGGTCATCGGGCGCCTCGGGGTCGGGGTTGTGCAGCAGCCCCTTGTAGCCGGTGCCCTTGGTGCGCGGCTTGTTGGTGTAGACACGCGGAATGATGATGAGCTTGTCCTTGACCTCTTCGGCGACCTTGGCCAGTCGGTTCATGTACTCAAGCACCGAGTCCTCGCGGTCGGCAGAGCACGGGCCGATGATGAGCACCTTGCGTGCGTCCTCGCCGGTAAAGACCTTGGCGACCTCGGCGTCGAATGCCTGCTTTTTGGCGGTAAGCTCGGCGGAAAGCGGCATTTCCTCGCGGATCTCCATGGGGATCGGCAGCCTGCGCTTGAATTCCATGGCCATAGGGGCCTCCTTTATCAATTAACGGCAACAATTGGCGAATTCTCGAATGCTCGGCATTATCCGCTGTCGCACGCTAAAGTGCAAGTGAAACCTGCCGAAAAGGGACAGGTTTATTTTGGTCGGTTTTATCTGGGGAAATGTCGGCGCTCGCCGGAAGGGGAGGGCCAACGTACGGCACGCTGGAGCAAGTTGGATCTTCTGCGGCATACCCTGTGGACAAAAAATGGCAAATATGAGTACTGTTGCTAGCGTAATATCATATCGATCTTACAAGATAATAGACACAACAGTAAATATGTTCATTAACGTTGGCACACAGAAGCATGCTACCGGGCATTTTGATCAATTTGAAGGCATATCTAGGCCGCAATGAGGTCGTTTGGGGCAGTTTTGGCTGTTACTAAAAAGGTGACAGTACTCATATTTGCCATTTTTTGTCCACGGGGCCTTGAGGGAGGGCGTCAATCAGGTCCCAGGGGAGGCGGTTCGAGGGCTGCAAAACAAAAACGGGGACGCAGATTGTCCTGCGTCCCCGTTCTCGGGCGTTATTCGTTCCCTGCGGCAGAATTTACGCCGCTTCGTCGAACTGCGAATTGTACAGGTCGGCGTAGAAGCCGCCTTGGGCGAGCAGCTCGTCGTGCGTGCCCTTCTCGACGATGTCGCCGTCGCGAATCACCAAGATCACGTCGGCGTTGCGGATCGTGGACAGGCGATGCGCGATGACAAAGCTCGTGCGGCCCTGCATCAGCGCATCCATGGCGCGCTGAATAAGCTCCTCGGTACGGGTATCGACGTTGGAAGTCGCCTCGTCCAAAATCAGCGCCGGACGGTCGGCCAAAATGGCACGGGCGATGGTCACGAGCTGGCGCTGACCCTGCGACAGGTTGGTGCCCTCCTCGTTGATCATAAAGTCGTAACCGCCGGCGAGCGTGTGGATAAAGTGGTCGCAGCGTGCGGCGCGTGCGGCGGCCTCGACTTCGGCATCGCTCGCATCGGGGCGTCCGTAGCGGATGTTCTCGCGGATGGTGCCGTTAAACAGCCAGGTATCCTGTAGCACCATGGCAAACTCGCCGCGCAGCGCCGCGCGGTCCCAGTCACGCACGTCGATGCCCTCGACGCGCAGCGAGCCGCCGTCGACGTCGTAGAAGCGCTGCAGCAGCTTGATGAGCGTGGTCTTGCCGGCGCCGGTGGGACCGACGATGGCAATGGTCTGGCCGGGTTTAGCCTCGCAGCTAAAGTCGTGGATGATGGTCTTGTCGGGCGTGTAGCCAAACTTGACGTGGTCGAACTCCACGTGACCGGGGCGCTTCTCGGGGATCTGCGCGTCTGCCTTCTGCTCCTCCTCGGGGGCAGCCAGGAACTCAAAGACGCGCTCGGTGGCAGCAGCCATCGACTGCATCGTGTTGCTCACGTTGCCCAGCTGCTGCACCGGCTGCGTAAAGTTGCGCACGTACTGGATAAAGCTCTGGATGTCGCCGGGCGTGGCGTTTCCGGTCAGCGCGAGCTGCGCGCCCACCACGACAACGCCCACGTAGCCCATGTTGCCCACCAGGCTCATGAGCGGCATCATCAGGCCCGACAGGAACTGCGAGCGCCAACCACTAATAAACAGGCGGTCGTTCTGGCGGTCGAACTCCTCGATCGAGGCCTCGGCGCGGTCGAACACCTGGATGACGTTCTGGCCGGCAAAGTCCTCCTCGATAATGCCGTTGACGGTGCCCAGGACCTGCTGCTGCTCGCGGAAGTACGGCTGCGAGAAATGAATCATCACGGCCAGGATAATCGCGGCGGCCGGCAGCGTGAGCACGGTGACGCCGGTGAGCGGCAGGCTGATCGACAGCATCATGACGAGCACGCCGATAATCTGCGTGACGGACGTAATAAGCTGCGTCACGCTCTGGTTGAGCGACTGACCGAGCGTGTCGACATCGTTGGTGATGCGGCTGAGCACGTCGCCCTTGCTGTGGCCGTTGAAATAGCTCATCGGCACGACGGCAATCTTGGCGGCGATCTCCTTGCGCATGCGGTAGCAGATCTTTTGCGTGACGCCGGTCATGAGCCAGCCCTGGATCAGACTGCAGGCAGAGCTCGCCAGGTACAGGCAGAGCAAAAAGCCGAGCGTCTTGGCGATCCAGTCAAAGTCGACATCGCCGGTACCGTTGACCTTGGCGACCAGGCCCTCGAACAGCTTAGTCGTAACCTGGCCGAGCACCTTGGGCCCCACAATGTTAAAGATGACCGAGCACACGGCAAAGGCGACGGCGGCAAACACGGCAATCTTGTGCTGGCCGATATAGCCGAGCAGCTGCCTCATGGTACCCTTAAAGTCCTTGGCCTTTTCGCCACGGCGCATGCCACCCATGCGGCCCATGGGACCACGCTGGCGGGTGGGCTTGGGAATCTGAGTCTTGGTCTCGTCGGCCATTAGCGCTCGCCTCCTTCCATGACGGCTGCAATTTCTTCTTGGGTAAGCCCCAGCTCCTCGGCGGAAAGCTGCGACTGTGCAATCTCCAGGTACGCCGGGCAGCCGTGCAGCAGCTCCTCGTGCGTGCCGGTGCCCACTACGTGACCGTCGTCGAGCACGATGATCTGGTCGGCGTGCATGATGGTCGCGATGCGTTGGGCCACGACCACGAGTGCGGCGTCGGTGACGTTTTTGGCGAGCTCCTCGCGCAGGCGCGCGTCGGTCTTGTAGTCGAGCGCGCTAAACGAATCATCGAAAACCACGACCTCGGGCTTCTTGGCCAAGGCGCGGGCGATGGCCAGGCGCTGACGCTGACCGCCCGAGACATTGGAGCCGCCCTGGCTGATGGGGGAGTCGTAACCGCCCTCACGTTCGGCGATAAAGTCCTCGGCCTGTGCGATGCGCGCTGCCTGGTGCATGTCATCATCGCTCACCATGTCGCCGGCAAACTTGAGGTTGCTCTCAACGGTGCCCGAGAACAGGCGACCCTGCTGCGGGATGTAACCGATGCGGCGGCGCAGCTCGGAAAGGGTCATGTCGCGCACGTCGATGCCGTCGAGCGAAATGCTGCCGCCCGTGACGTCGTACAGGCGCGGAATCAGCTGCACGAGCGTGGACTTGCCCGAGCCCGTGGAGCCAATGATGCCGAGCATCTGGCCGGCGTGCGTGGTGAAGTTCACACCGCTGATGACATCGGCGCGGGCATCGGGGTACTGGAAGCTCACGTCGCGGAAGGTGAGCTCACCGCGCGGTGCGCTGGCTGCGGGCAGTTTGGGCGAGGCAGGGTCGTTGATGCTCGTGGGGCAGGTGATGACCTCTTCCACGCGCTCGGCTGCGACCTCGGCGCGGGGCAGGATAACCGAAACCATGGTGAGGATCATAAACGCCATGACGATCTGCATGGTATAGGAGATAAACGCCATCATGTTGCCGACCTGCATCACGCCGTCGGACACGCCCTGCGCGCCAAACCAGACGATAAGCACGGTGATGCAGTTCATGACGAGCATCATGAGCGGCATCATAAAGCTCATGGCTCGGTTGGTGTAGAGCTGCGTGGTCATCAGGTCGAGCGAAGCCTTGTCAAAACGCTCGAGCTCATGCTCCTCGCGGTTGAACGAGCGGATAGGCATAAGGCCGTCGAGCAGCTCGCGGGCGGTAAGGTTCACGCGGTCCACAAAGCTCTGCATCTTTTTGAACTTGGGCATGGTGAGGCCCATAAGCACGCCGACGACGGCCGAAACCGCGATGATGGCCACGGCGATGGTCCACTCCAGGCCGGTATGGTTGGCCAGGACGCGCATGACGGCGACGATGCCCATGACGGGGGCCATCAGACACATGCGGATAAACAGGGTTGCCGCCATCTGAATCTGCTGAATGTCGTTGGTGCAGCGGGTGATGAGCGAGGCCTGGCTAAATTTGCCCACCTCGGCCGGCGAAAAGTGCATGACCTTGTTGAAGGTCTCGCGGCGCAGGTCGCGGGCAATGGAGCAGGCGGTGCGCGAAGCCACGGCGCCGGTCAGGATGGTGGCGACAAGCGAGATCAGGCACAGACCAAACATCGTGGTCGCCATGCGGCCCAGGTAGGCGTTCTGCACGTCGGCGGGGGCGATACCCTGCGCCTTGTACTCGTCTTGCACATAGCTCACGGCGCGTTGGGTCACGATGGAGCCCGACATGGAGCCCATTTTGTCCGCCATTTCATTGGCGCCCTCGACGAGCTTGCTTTGGTCTACCAGACCGCCCTCGATGCCCAGACGCAGGCTCTTCATGGTGATCTTACCGCCGTCGGCATCAATCTGCTTTTGCATGTTCTGCGCCGCTGCGGCCTTCTGCTGCATCTCGGCGAGCTGCTCGGGCGTCATCGCTGCCATTTGCTCGGGGGTGGGCATGGCCTGGGCAGCGTTACTGTCTTTCTCGCTGGACGAGCCCATCATGTCGCCCATGGAGTTGGCGTCAATGCCCTGGTTGAGCGAAAGAACGACAGTCTCGGGCAGGCTCATAATGTCGGCAATCTTGCCTCCATCGGCACGCTCTTCCTCGGTGCCCTTGTACGTTCGAATGCCGTTTTTGTCAGCCTTGCTAAACACGGCCTCCACAGCCTTGGCGTCCTTGGCGCTCATAAAGAGTTCGAGGTCGTCGAGCGATTCGGCGCGGATGGTGTCGGGCACGGGCGAGGCGATGCCGCCTTGCTGCACGCCCACGTCGACGATGTCGCTCATATAGGTAGGCAGCGCCAGATCGGCGTTGCAGCTGATTACGATAAGCACGATAGCTGCGAACAGTGCCAGGACATGCTTTTTAAAGAGCTTGAGAATCCTCACTTGGCATTTCTCCTTTCTTGATTGCAGTCGATAATTTCGTTGAGACGCCTTAGAAGGCGCACCATCTCTTGGGTATCTGTTTCGCCGAGCTGCTCGAGGAAGGCCGCGGTGCGCTCCTCGAATTCCCGACGTTTGATTTCGAGATTCTGGAATCCCTTGTCGGTCATCGTGACGTGTACACGACGACGGTCGGTCTTTGAGTGCTCACGCTCGACCCAGCCCTTGGCTTCGAGAGTGCGTAAGATATTGGCGATGCGGGCACTCGAGACCCAGGCGCGATTTGCGAGTTCGCTCGGCGTGAGCGAACCGCCAGCGAGCATGAGGGCGCGCATGACAGCCATCTCGCCGCCAAGGGCTTTGTCCGCAGAGCGTGAAATGCGATGATGCATGCTGCCAAACTCAGTTAAGAGCTGACGCCCAAGCTCATGGAAATCGGTATCTTCCACCGAAAACCCCTAACACTAGAAACTATTTTCGGTGAAAGATGATACCCGCATATTTGGGCCTCATGCAGTGGGCAATATAAAGAGCGCATAAAGACTTAAAATCATTCAATTGCTGAAGCGTTTCAAAGAACTATTATGCCCGCGGTTAGGCGAGGGGTTGTCACCACCATGACGACTGGGACTCATATAATCGCCACGTGCGATGCTCCAACTTCCCGCAAGGAGACACCTTACATAAAGGGGGATGGAGTCATGGCATTTGACTTCACGGGCAAGACCGCGATTGTCACGGGCGGCACTCAGGGCATTGGCCTCGAGATCGCCAAGGGCATCGTCGCGGGCGGCGGACATGTCGCGCTCATCGCAAGGAACGCTGCTAAGGGCGAGGCCGCTGTGGCCGAGCTTGGCGAGGGCAACAAGTTCTATCAGCTCGATGTCGCCGATGCGCCCAAGGCGCGCGAGACCGTCGAGCAGATTTTTACGGACCTGCCGCAAACCAACATCCTGATCAACTGCGCTGGCGTCATCAGCACCAAGAAGTTTGACGAGATCGACGACACCGAGTGGCGCCGTACCATCGACATCAACCTCAACGGCACCTTTACCATGATGAACGCCGCGTACCCGCACTTTAAGGCGGCCCATGCCGGCACTATCGTCAACGTGAGCTCTGTTGCTGGCAAGATCGGTGGTGGCCTGCTCGGCACCGCGGCTTACGCGAGCTCCAAGGCCGGTGTTAACGGTCTAACCAAGGCAGTCGCCAAGGAAGGCGGCAAGTTTGGCGTCCGCTGCAACGCCGTGTGCCCGTCGCTCACCCTTACCGATATGACCTCGATTCTCTCTGACGAGAACTCTCAGCGCATCATCAACGGTATTCCTCTGGGCCGTGCCGCCCAGGCAAGCGAGCCCGCGCAGATGGTGCTCTTCTTTGCCTCCGACCTTGCCAGCTTCGTGAACGGCGAGATCGGTGACTGCGACGGTGGCATCGTTCTGGATGGGTAATACCCCGCGACGATAATTCGGCGACGGCTCCTGCGACTCGGGACCGTCGCCTTCTTTCTGACAAAGGCGCGTGCGGCTACGATTCGCATGCATCCAAAGGAGATATATATGAGTGAATCGACTGCGGTGGAGGCGCCGGCGGCAAAGGAGCCGTTCTTTAAGATGTCCTCCATCCCGGGTGCCAATATTTTGGTGCCGCTTTTGTTGGGCTGCCTGCTCAACACGCTGTTCCCCGACCTGTTCAAAACGCTCGGCAGCTTTACGCTCGGCATGACCCAGCAGGGCGCAGGCCCGCTTGTTGGCGCTTTTTTGCTCATCGTCGGTACGACGATTTCGTTTAAGAGCGCTCCTGCCGCCGCTGCCCGCGGCGCCATCATCATCGCCGTCAAGCAGATCGTGGTCGTTGCCGTGTCGCTGCTCATCCTTTATGTGTTCAACGACAACCTGTTTGGTATCTCGGCCATGGTGATGCTGGCCGCTTGCACGGGTGCCAACAACGCTATGTACGCCGGACTGATGGGTACCATGGGCAACGAGGCCGAGCGTGGCGCTGTCGCCATCACCACGCTGGTTGTCGGCCCTCCGGTCACGATGATCGTGCTCGGCGCTGCCGGTCAGGCTCCGATCGGCTGGTCGCTCGTGGGCGCCATCCTGCCGATCGTCGTCGGCATTATCCTGGGTAACCTCTTCCCCAGCTTTAAGAAGATGATGGCACCGGCACTTTCCGCCATCATCGTGCTCGTCTTCTTTGCCATGGGCTCGACCATGACCTTTGGCCAGCTTATCAACGGTGGTCTTCCCGGCATCTTGCTCGGCGTGATCTGCTCGGTGGTCTTTGCAATTCCCGTCATCGCGGTCGATAAGCTCACGGGCGGTACGGGTGTCGCAGGTGCGGCCATTTCGAGCTGCGCCGGAGCCAATGTGGCCACGCCTGCTGCCATGGCAAGCGTCAACGAGGCCATGTACGGCGGCGCGGTGCTCGCGACGGCTACGGCGCAGGTTGCAGCATGTGCTATCGTGACGGCCATTTTGACCCCGCTGGTCACCAGCTGGTGCTACAAGCATTTTGAGGGTCAGGGCCACAGCAAGGCAACGACCGACAAGGCCGCCGCAGCCGCCTAATGCCAAGCGGCAATCAAAGCTAAATAACTAACCATGCCACAGGGCGGTCCTGGGGGGAAATCCCGTGGCCGCCCTGCAGTTTCTGCGGGGTCTCTGGGGCACTTTACCCTGCTAAAGCTGGCATAACAGCTAGAGTGAACGTCGTACAAAGGCAAGGAAAAATACCAAACAAATCGGTGAACGGTAGTTGTTCGCGCTCGCATTTCCTGCGGATTTGTTAAAAACGCCATAATGGTATAAAAAAAGAAACATATAACAGCACTGATGAAGGGGGTAGCTATGTTATCCTTCTCAAACGGGTGAAATCTTGGGTTTTGGGTTGCAGTTCCAAGGTGGACAAACGTTTTTCCCTGTACCAACGTGTGGTGAAGAACGGAAGAAGCCGGTAGTGCAAGCCGATAATTCAAGAATTCAATAAGCAGCGGTGTGAGAGAGCGCCGCATTACACGTAACTAGGAGCGTGGTTACACAATGCAGGAGGCATGGGAAGGCTTCAAGGAAGGCATCTGGACGGGAGAGGTTGACGTCCGAGACTTCATCCAGAAGAACTACACCCCCTACGAGGGCGACGAGTCGTTCCTCGCCGGCCCGACCGAGCGTACCAAGGAGCTGTGGGGCGAGGTTCTCGACCTGCTGCTCAAGGAGCGCGAGCAGGGCGGCGTCCTCGATATGGACACCAAGACCGTCACGGGTATCGTGAGCCACCCCGCTGGCTACATCGATAACGCCCACCGCGAGAAGGAGACCATCGTTGGCCTCCAGACCGACAAGCCGCTCAAGCGCGCACTGCACGTCAACGGTGGTATCCGCATCGCTTGCCAGGCTGCCAGCCAGCACGGCTACAAGGTCGACGAGAACGTTGTCGAGCGCTACACCTTCGAGCGCAAGACCCACAACGCCGGCGTCTTTGATGTCTACACCCCCGAGATGCGTGCTTGCCGCTCGGCTCACATCATCACCGGTCTGCCCGATGGCTATGGCCGCGGCCGCATCATCGGCGACTACCGTCGTGTCGCCCTGTACGGTGTCGACTACCTGATCAAGGACAAGGAGGCCCAGAAGGCTTCCACCCCGACGGTCATGACCGCCGACAACATCCGTGATCGCGAGGAGCTGCAGGAGCAGATTCGTGCCCTCGGCGAGCTCAAGATGATGGCCGAGACCTATGGTTTCGACATTTCCAACCCTGCTACCAACACGCAGGAGGCCATCCAGTGGATGTACTTCGCCTACCTCGCTGCCGTTAAGGAGCAGAACGGCGCCGCTATGTCCATCGGCCGTACCTCCACGTTCATCGACATCTACGCTGAGCGCGACCTTGCCAACGGTACCTTCACCGAGGAGCAGATCCAGGAGTTCGTGGATCACTTCATCATGAAGCTCCGCATGGTCAAGTTTGCCCGTACCCCCGAGTACCAGGCCCTGTTCACCGGCGATCCGCAGTGGGTCACCGAGTCCATCGGCGGCATGGGTGTTGACGGCCGTACGCTCGTTACCAAGATGAGCTACCGCTACCTGCACACGCTCGAGAACATGGGCACCAGCCCCGAGCCCAACATGACCGTTCTGTGGTCGACCCGTCTGCCCGAGAACTTCAAGAAGTTCTGCGCCAAGACTTCTGTCGCCAGCTCCTCGATCCAGTACGAGAACGACGACCTCATGCGCGTTTACCACGGCGACGACTACGGCATCGCCTGCTGCGTGTCCTCCATGCGCATCGGCAAGGAGATGCAGTTCTTCGGCGCCCGTGCCAACCTGGCCAAGTGCCTGCTCTACGCGCTCAACGGCGGTGTTGACGAGGTCTCCAAGAAGCAGGTCGGCCCCAAGTATCGCGCCGTAGAGGGCGATACGCTCGATTACGACGACGTTGTGGCCAAGTACAACGACATGATGAAGTGGCTCGCTGGCGTGTACGTCAACTCGCTGAACATCATTCACTACATGCACGACAAGTATTGCTACGAGCGCATCCAGATGGCTCTGCACGACAAGCACGTGCACCGCTGGTTCGCTACGGGCATCGCTGGCCTTTCCGTCGTGGCTGACTCCCTGTCCGCCATCAAGTACGCCAAGGTCCACCCCGTCCGCGATGAGAACGGCATCATCGTCGACTTCGAGACCGAGGGCGAGTTCCCCAAGTACGGTAACGACGACGACCGCGTCGACCAGATCGCTCACGACGTTGTGCACCAGTTCATGGAGTACATCCGCATGAACGACACCTACCGCAACTCCGTGCCCACGACCTCGGTTCTGACCATTACCTCCAACGTCGTGTACGGTAAGAAGACCGGTTCCACGCCTGACGGCCGCAAGGCTGGCCAGCCGTTCGCCCCGGGTGCTAACCCCATGCACAAGCGCGATAGCCACGGCGCCATCGCTTCGCTGTCTTCGGTTTCCAAGCTCCCGTTCCGCGATGCTCAGGACGGCATCTCCAACACCTTCTCCATCATCCCGGGTGCGCTCGGCAAGGAGGACCAGGTGTTCTTTGGCGATATCGACCTTGATCAGCTGGGCGAGTAACTATTGTTAGTGCTATACTAACAATAACGATTACTGATTAGCGCGCCGGTTTCGGCCGGCGCCTATCGATCGAAGGAGACACATTATGAAGGTTTCTGAAGTTTCCGAGACTCAGGCCGATAACCTGGTCCACATGCTCGACGCTTACGCCGAGAAGGGTGGCCATCACCTGAACATCAACGTCTTCAACCGTGAGACGTTGCTCGATGCTCAGGCTCACCCCGAGAAGTACCCGCAGCTGACCATCCGCGTTTCCGGCTATGCCGTGAACTTCCACACGCTCACCAAGGAGCAGCAGGACGAGGTCATTTCGCGTACCTTCCACGACAAGTTCTAAAGGGGTTTAACTCCCGCAGGATCGCCGGGCCGCTTTGGGTCACTTTCCAAAACGTCCTCGGACATGAAAGTGCCCCGCCGTGCGCTTCGCGCGGCGGGGCACTTTCGTCCTGCGGAATGTTTTGGAAAGTGACCCAAAGCGGCCCGGCGGGGGTCCTGTGTAGTCACCCTTTAGGCGGAACTCTCCTAATTATTTGGATGAGTCGTTTACTTACTTGTGCTGTTACCGTCTTCCCGCTGTTGTTGGGGTATGCTTTGTTCGTATGTAAACGTATGACATGTTGATGGGTGAGGGTGCTATGGCTCGCGAGGGTGCTCGTTCTAAGGATACGGCTAAGCCTGGTATCAAGGAAGTTGCAGCGGTGGCGGGGGTTTCGCCTACTACGGTATCTCGCGTGCTTAATAATCGCGGCTACATTAGCCAGGAAACCCGCGATAAAGTCCATGCGGCGATGGAGCGCATCAATTACACGCCCAACGATATCGCCCGTGCCATGCTCAATGGCCGCCTGAACCTTATCGGCATGATTGTTCCCTTTGTGAGCAGCCCGTTCCATGCTCAGGTTGTGCAGGCGGTCGAGCGCACGTTAGCGGAAAACGGCTTTAAGATGTTGCTGTGCAACAGCGCCAATCGACCCGATCTTGAGCGTTCCTATATCGACATGCTCCGCCGCAATATGGTCGACGGCGTCATCGTCAACTCCCTCAATATCGGTGCCGAGGCATATGCCGAGATGGGCTTGAGCCTGGTTGGCATCGACTGCGATCTTGGCGAGGGCTCTGTCCAGATTGCAAGTGACAGCTATGGCATCGGCGAGCTCGCCACGCGCCGTCTGATTGATGACGGCTGCAGGCGTATCCTGTGCCTGCGCAGCAATAGCCGCATGCGCATGCCTGCCAATAAGCGTACCGATGCCTACCTCGATGTTGTTGAGCAGGCCGGTTTGTCCGCGCTTGTCCGTGAGGTCGAGTTCGTTAAGCCCGACGACGAAAAGGGCGCGGTCGTTGCGAAGATCCTCGATGAGAACCCCGATATTGACGGCATCTTTGCGGGAGACGATACGATGGCGGCCATCTGTCTCAACGTGATGAAGCAGCGCGGCTTGAGCGCTCCAGACGACATTAAGGTCGTGGGCGCGGATGGTGCCCGCCGCACTATGACGTTTATGCCTGACTTAACAACCGTACGTCAAGATATCGATCGCATCGGAGAGCTCGCGGCGCAATCCATCATCGCTCTTATTAACGGCGATAATCCCGAATCGAATATCAAGCTCCCCGTTGAACTCATTGAGGGCAAAACCGCGTAGTTCATTCCGTGCCAAAAGAATTCCTCAAACGCCTCTGATGACCGTTCGCCGGCATATGTCAACCGTTTACCGACGACTGGAACTGCGAAAAGACGTATTGGTGTGAAAACGTTTGACATATGAAAACGATTAACATATCTTGCCATTGTACCGAGTTAGTATGTCGTGGAAAGGAAGTCTCGGATGCACAAGGTGTATTACCAGCCTGAGGGAATTTGGGTAGGCGACATCATGCCGTACGGCGAGGACGGCACGTTCTATCTCTATCATCAGCGTGACACGCGTAACCCCGAACCTTTCGGAGAGCCGTTTGGCTGGGCACTCGCTACGACCAAGGATTTCGTCAACTACAAGGACTTTGGCGAGAGCCTTGAGCGCGGCGGCGACGAGGAAGTCGACCAGTACATTTATGCCGGCACGGTGTTTAAGGTGGGCGACAAGTACCATGCGCTCTACACTGGTTGCAATCGCGATAAGGTCCGCGCACGTTTGATGAAGCAGGTTCTTCTTCACGCAACGAGCGACGACGCCGTCAAGTGGGAGAAGAACATCGCCGAGACGCTGCTTCCGCCCCAGGAGGGCTACGACGACCGTAACTGGCGCGATCCCTTTGTGCTTTGGGATGAGGAGAACGAAGAGTACATGCTCATCCTCGGCACGCGTGTGGGCGAGGACAAGCGTCTGATGACCGGTCGTCTGGTCAAGTTCACCTCCAAGGACCTGGATACCTGGGAGTTCCAGGGCGACTGGTGGAATCCGGGCCTGTACACCATGTTCGAGATGCCTGATCTCTTTAAGATGGGCGACTGGTGGTACCTCGTCTTTTCCGAGTACAGCGACGGCAACAAGACCCGTTACCGCATGTCCAAGTCCATCAACGGTCCTTGGATTACCCCCGCTGACGACTCCTTCGACGGCCGCGCGTACTACGCCGCTCGCACCGCATTCGATGGCGAGCGTCGCGTTCTCTTTGGTTGGGTTCCTACGCGTGACGAGGGCGGCGACCCCAGCTCTTACCTATGGGGTGGCACCTTTATGCCCCTCGAGATCGTTCAGCGTGCCGACGGAACGCTCGGCACCAAGCTCCCCGACAGCATGCTTGGCGCCTTTGGCGAGGCTAAGGCAGTCGAGACCTTTGAGCTTTCCTGCGAGTCGGGCAAGGTCGAGCAGGTGCTCGCCGCAGATGCCGGCTCCACCTACTTGCTCGATGCCGACATTGAGCTCGGCGGTAACGCTGCCGGCTTCTCGGTCAAGTTCGCCGAGGACGCCGAGACCGGTCTTGCCTATGAGTTCCGCGCCAACCTGCGCGAGGGCAAGCTCGAGTTCACGCCGGCTCCCCAGTACCCGTGGTTCCAGGTCAACAACATGGGCCTCGAGCGTCCGTTGTTCTTTAAGGGCGAGGGCACTCACCATGTGCGTCTGGTCGTCGACGACGACATCGCGACCATCTTTGTCGATGATGTTGCGCTCAACGCGCGCTTCTGCAATAAGCAGGGCCAGGGTGTGGCGCTGACGGTCACCGACGGTACGCTCAAGTGCGCAAATGCAACGATCGCGTCTCTGTAATGGCCACAAAACGTCTTATGATTTCGTAAGGGAATGGAGAGGAACATGGACTACAAAGTAGTGTCTCAGCAAGTCGTCGATAACGTCGGCGGTCTGGAGAACATCGAGGGTGCCACGCATTGCGTTACGCGTCTGCGTCTGGTGCTCAAGGATACGAGCAAGTACAACAAGGCCGAGCTCGAAAACATCGATGGCGTCAAGGGCGTGCTGTACAACAGCGGCCAGCTCATGATTATCTTCGGTACCGGCACCGTCAACAAGGTCTACGATGAGTTTATGGCTCTGACGGGCGTTAAGGAGATCAGCGCTTCCGAGGTCAAGGGCGCCGAGGCGGACAAGAAGGGCAAGTTCTTCTCGGTCCTCAAGGTATTCTCGGACATCTTTATCCCCATCATTCCCGCCTTCGTCGGCGCTGCTATCATCATCGGCCTTAAGTCGCTGATCGTTGCCAACGGCCTCTTTGGCATGGAGGGCAGCCTCGCCGATCACAGCGAGTTCCTCAAGAACCTCGCAAGCTTCTTTGCCATTATCGCCACCACGTTCGACTACCTGCCTGTCCTGGTTATGTACAGCGCGGTCAAGCGTTTTGGCGGTAACCCGATCCTGGGCATCCTCGTCGGTATCGTCATGGTTCATCCGAGCCTTATGAACCGCAACGCGTTTGTTATGGACCCGACGGGTGCTGAGTATTGGAACTTTGGTCCGCTCTCCATTCCCATGGTTGCTTTCCAGGGCGGCGTGTTCCCTGCAATCCTGACTGCCTGGTTTATGGCCAAGGTCGAGAAGATTGCCCAGAAGTACATTCCCGAGGTCGTCTCGTTTGTCTTTGTCCCGACCGTCACCCTGATTCTTGCCAACGTTGCCCTGTTCACCGTGTTTGGCCCGCTCGGCAACCTGATCGGCGACGTCCTTGCCGGCGTAATCGATGTCCTGTACAACAGGATGGGCGTCTTTGGTGCCTTTGTCTTCGCTGCGTTCCTGCAACCGCTCGTCGTTACCGGTACGCATCAGTTCATCCAGGGTATCGAGGCTAATCTCGTTGCCACGACCGGCTTCAACTACATTCAGGCTATCTGGTCTGTTTCCATCATCGCCCAGGGCGGCGGCGCCATCGGCATGTATCTCATTCACAAGAAGCATTCCAAAGAGCGCAACATCTGCATGTCGTCCTTTATCCCGACGCTGGTCGGAATCTCCGAGCCCGCTATCTTTGCTGCAAACATGCGCTACTCGATCATTCCGTTCATCTGCGCTTGCATCGGTGCAGGCTGCGGCGGTGCCTTCGTG
The DNA here is from genome assembly GCF_040910265.1 of Collinsella aerofaciens. Classification (GTDB taxonomy): domain Bacteria; phylum Actinomycetota; class Coriobacteriia; order Coriobacteriales; family Coriobacteriaceae; genus Collinsella; species Collinsella aerofaciens_BK. Next base: position 53,377 of record NZ_JBDGAW010000001.1, read on the forward strand.
AAACTCTTTGAGGTACGCGCTATCGGTCAGGGTCTGACCGGCGTGCTTGGCCTGCTCATCGTCACGCCCGAGACCCTCGTGTGGTATGTGGCTGGCAATCTCATCGCCTTTATTGTGCCGATCGTTTTGATCTTTGCCTACAACAAGGCAAAGGGCGTGCCGACCACCGATGAAGAGGGCGCTGGCGCTGGCTTCGACGTTAGCTTCTAGTTGAGCCGTTCAGTGCAATCTGCGGATAAGTCCATTTGAGGAAGGGCGTTCGGCTCGTGTGAGTCGAGCGTCCTTCCCTATAGACGAGAAGGTCAATGGCGATGTTTAATCAAAAAAATAAGGTGACACGCGCGGACTATGAGCAGTGGCGAGCCGGACAGGATGAGACGGCGGCTCGCATCGCGTCCGACCCCGATAGACTCCTGTTTCATGTGGAGCCTGAGCTCGGCTGGCTCAACGACCCCAACGGTTTGGTTCAGATTGGTGATACATATCACATCTATCATCAATACGATCCGTTTGATGCTGCGCATGGCGGTCCAGTGCTTTGGAACCATCTGACGACAAAGGATTTTGTGACGTACGAGAATCACGGTCCCGTGCTGTTCCCCGATTCCGATTTGGATTCAAGTGGAGCGTATTCTGGTTCTGCCTTTGTGCGTGATGGCAAGATTCACTACTTCTATACCGGCAACGTCAAGCTTTTTGACCGCGATGATTACGACTACGTGTTGACGGGTCGTGAGCAAAACCAGATTCATATGGTTGCCGAGAACCCCGACGAATTGGGCGAGAAGCGCATAGCTGTTGGGCCGGTCGATTACCCCGACGATATCGGTACGCACGTGCGCGACCCCAAGATCCTTGAACACGACGGTATCTACTACATGGTTCTCGGCGCTCGTACGAAAGATGACCGTGGCTGCGTGCTTGTCTATACCTCGCGCGATCTAGAGGACTGGAGCTATGCGACGCGCATTGAGCTGGGCGAGAAGTTTGGCTTTATGTGGGAGTGCCCCGATCTGTTTGAGCTCGATGGTGAGCTTATTCTCGTTTGCTGTCCGCAGGGCGTGCCCGCCAATGGCTGGCGTTACCGCAATCCGCATCAGTGCGTGTGGTTTCCCATCGAGGCCGATTGGGAGGCGCCGAGCTTTAAAATCGTCGGGCAGGGCATGCCCCCGATGGTCGATGCGGGTTTTGACTTCTATGCCCCTCAATCATTTGCAGATGCCGACGGTCGACGGATTATGATCGGTTGGGCCGGCTGCCCCGATGCAACGGCTCAAAACCCGACGGTGGAACGCGGATGGCAGTGCGCGCTTACCGTGCCGAGGGTGCTGAATATGCGCGACGGTAAGCTCTGTCAGTGGCCCGCGCGCGAGGTTGAGCAACTGCGCAAGGAGCGTGTTTCGGTGACCGCCGGAGAGACCGTCGGCTCTCCTGGTCGACTGTTTGATGCCGTCGTGTCGTGCCGGGGGACGAAGTCCATTGAGCTGGAAGTTCGTGAGGGCGTTGTCGTGTGCTTTGCCAACGGAATGCTCACACTTGATATGGGCGATGAGGGCTATGGACGCGACAAGAGGTCGGTTGAGCTCGACGAGCTTTACTGCCTGCGAGTCCTTTCGGATGCCACGATGCTCGAGGTATTTGTCAACGACGGCGAGGTTGCGCTTACGAGCCGCACCTATTCGTCTGCGGCGCCGGCGATGCAGTTGCGCGCCGAGGGCGACGCCTCGATGGAGTTTTACCGTCTGGCTCGCTAGCCGCATTGTGAGTGACCATGGCGTTTTGGATACACGGGCTTTCTTGGTGGCTACCGTTTATCGCATATAGCTACCGTTTGCGGAGTAAGTAACACTCATTACTAAACCGTGTAGAATCTCATGCAAGCACGGAGTATTTCAGGGAGACGCTGTCCTTTGTTGTGGCGAAGGGCGGCGTCTCTCTGGTGCTTGGGAGTCGTTGTTCAATTGGGCGACGGGCGTGCGCGCGTAATAAATAACCAACGTCGAGATGGGTCGTGATGATAATGGGCAAGTACGTAATCGTGGTTGAGTCTGGTTCGGATGTGACGCCGGAGCTCTGCGAACGCTATGGCATCGTGCGTGTACCCATGCATGTCACGATTGGCGACGAGACCGTCGAGGATGGCTCCATCGATCCGCTTGAGATTTACTCGCGCTGCAACGAGTTAGGTGTGATGCCCAAGACCAGTGGCTGTTCGCCAGCGGATTTTGCGCATGTGTACGACCGCATTCATGCCGAGCAGCCCGACGCGACCATTTTGCATCTTGCATATTCCGAGGCCACGACCTGTTCGCATCAGTCTTCAAAGATTGCGGCCCAGGGGCGCGACTACGTGTTCTCCATGGACACGCGCTTTGTCTCGGTGGGCCAGTCACTCGTTGTCGTCGAGACCGCCAAGTATATTGAGGCTCATCCCGATGCCACCGTCGACGAAATATTCTCCTTCACCAATTCGGTGATGGACCGCGTGCTGTTGGGCTTTGTTCCTACCGACCTTGCCTTCCTTAAGGCAGGTGGTCGTTTGTCCAACGTGGCATTCCTCGGTGCCCATCTGCTCAAGATTAAGCCCTGCATTGAGGTGACGGGTGGCAAGTTCGTGGCAACTAAGAAGTTCCGCGGCTCTATGCTCAAGTGCGCTCGCGCCTTTATCGATCACATGGTTGAGAAGGGCGAGATTGACTACTCGCACATTGGCCTGGCGTATTCGGTGGGTCTTTCCGAGGAGCTGCGCGACGACATGGAAGTCTATGCGCACGATCTGGGCTTTAAGGACGTTACCTGGACTCAGGTTGGCGGTGTGATCTCGAGCCATTGCGGCCCGACCGCCTTTGGTGCGGTACTCACGCTCAAGGCATAAAGGCCGGCGTCATCGATATCTATTGCCACGGCGGCGGGCGGGTTGCGATAACCTTCCCGCCGCTTTTGCGTACGTCTAAATAGGGCGGCCCAATTGAGCGCTAAACCGTTTCAGCATCATATGTATGGGCTAGAATGGCTCTGGCATGTATGTAGCAAAAACTAAAGAGAGGCAAGGTAGCGGGAATGGCTGAGATGACGCTCGAGGGTGTGGACGCTCGTCCCGAGGACTCCGCATTTTCCCTGGGCCGCGTGCATTCGATCGAAACGATGGGAACGGTCGACGGACCCGGCATCCGCTTTGTGGTGTTTGTCCAGGGCTGTCCTATGCGTTGTGCATATTGCCACAATCCCGATACCTGGTCGGTCAATGGCGGCACTATGGTGACCGTCGAGCACCTGATGGACGAGTTCCAGAGCAACCATGAGTTCTATCGCAGTGGCGGCATTACCGTTTCGGGCGGCGAACCGCTTCTGCAGCCCGAGTTTTTGGCCGACCTGTTCCGCGCCATGCACAACAACCCCGATGGCCGCGTGCATACCTGCCTGGATAGCTGCGGTTATGCGTTTGATCCCAACCGCCCCGAGAAGTTCGATGCCGTTCTCAACGAGACCGATATGGTGCTGCTCGACATCAAGCATGCCGATCCAGTTGAGCATAAAAAGCTGACCGGTTGCGATCCCGCACGCATTCTGGCGTTTGGCGATGAGCTTTCCCGTCGCAAGATTAAGGTCGTTATCCGTCACGTGGTGGTGCCGGGCATTACCGACACGGTGGAGGAGTGCGAGGCGCTCGGTCGCCTGATCGCCCCGTGGCATAACGTGGTCGGCCTGGAGATGCTGCCGTATCACACCATGGGTATCGTCAAATACGAGCAGCTGGGGATTCCCTATAAGCTCGATGGCGTGCCCCAGATGGACACCGCGCGCATGCCCGAGCTGCGCAACGCCGTCATGGCCGGCATGAAAAAACGCCGCGCCGAGCTCAGGTCGGCTATCGGCTAAGGGCAGCTAAAAGGGCTCCCGTCCCAAAAAACTGGTTAAAGCTGCGGTGAAATACGCAACAGATTTGTTTGATGTGCATAGAAACACCTGTGGTTTCTTTAGAATCACCTTAAACCTTGCTGAATATTTTGGGAAAGAAATACCTGCTCGCTATTATGCTTCCTGTATATAAATGGCGGCAGTCAGGAGGCCACGTGCGAAACAACGCATCGCGGAGCGGATATGCGCCCCGGCATGGCGATAAACAGGAAGTGCCGGGCGCGTCATGTTGTGGCCTTAGCGTTATTCGTTCCCGCGTGGCAAGGCTTGCTATTGCCGGAGTTGCTGTTCTGACGGTCATTATCCTCGCAATGACCGCCAAGACCTATGCATCGCAGCGGGCGACCTTATCCGGCGACGCGACAGTACAAGCGCAAAATGAAAAAGCCTCAAAGTCAAAGTGTGAGGCAAAGCAGGCTCTATCGACGGTTGGTCTGCAGGCCGGCTTATCGATGGCAGACTTTAACGACATTCCCGCGAGTGACGCGATTCAGGCCTTTTCGCTTGTGGGCGGCAAGGCGCCCGCATGCTCAAACGTTCAGCTTGCGGCGCTCGAAGATGCCGTCGCAAAAGCCGAGGAATTGGGAGAGGTCGGCTTTGTGTTCTACGACCTGACAAGCGGTGAGGGCGTTGCGTACCACAGCAATCTTGAGATATACGGCGCCAGTAGCTATAAGGCACCGTACGCGCTCTATATTTGCGAATCATTGGTCGAGACGGGGCAGGTGTCGCTTGATGATCCCTTGGGCACCTATGGCAGCTCTAGCATGGGTTGGCAGACGGTGCGAGACCTGATTGAGGCGGCGGTTGTTAATTCGGATAATGATTCGTATATCGCATTGCGCAGCGCGTTCGACCAAGATGGTTATGAGGATTGGGTGGCAAGCCTCGATATCGATGACGTCCCGCTCGATGTCATGAGCGATTTTCCCACCTATTGCCCATGTTCCTCGGCAAAGCTGTGGCACGAGATGAGCGAGTATCTTAACGGGGACACCGAAACCTCGCAGTGGCTGTCGGGACTCCTTGCCGCTACGACGAGATCGTTTATTCGTGACGGCATCGCGGACAATCAGGTTTTGGTGCGCAACAAAGGCGGCTGGATCTGCGAGGACGGTTACTATTCGACCTGTGATGCGGGGCTTATCGATGCGGACGATCATGCCTACGTCATGAGCATCATGGCGTCTATGCCTTGGAGTGATCAGTCGGGTGCCTTGGTTTCGCAGATAGCCTCTGCGCTATATGACATGCGTGCCGTATTGTCCTAGCCCTTGGTGACCGAAACGTTCTAGTCTTGGAATCACAAAGCTTGCCGTGTTCATATGCTCCTAAATGGCATCGAGTGTGATGTGACGGCTTCGAATAGCTCTTAATTGCTGGTACCATACGTGGATACGAGTTGTTTATGGGTTTGGGGGACGGTATGGCCACCATCGCGATTATCGGGGCACTTGAAAAAGAGGTCGCGCAGATTAAAGAGGAGCTTGACGGTGCGCAGGTAGCACAGGAGGCCGGTCTGACAGTCGTAAGCGGCGAGCTTGACGGCCTGACGGTCGTTGCCACGACTGCTGGCATGGGTACCGTGAATGCTGCCGCTGCAACGCAGCACCTCATTAGCAAATATGCCCCGCAGGCTGTTGTGTTTTCGGGTATTGCGGGTGGTTTAAACCCTAAACTTCATATTAACGACGTGGTTATAGGCAGGTGCCTGCGCTATCTGGATACCGATACGGCACTCATCGCAGAGTCTGCTCCGGAACTTGAGGAGTTTGCTTCAACGGGTGCCCTCGTGCAGATTGCCGGTGCCGTGCTCAAAGATCATGGTTTTGTCGATGCCGGGGTTCTCGATACCGCTGCGGGCGATGACCCCAAGCAGTTCCTGTGCGGAACCATTGCCACGGGCGACCGCTTTGTGACGGGCGATGTTATGCGCAATGCCGCCATCGAGGCGACGCACGCCGATTGTGTCGAGATGGAGGGCGCGGCAATCGCCCATATCGCGACCAAGAACGGTGTCGATTGCTTGGTGCTGCGCGCCATCAGCGATAATTGTGACGAGGCATACGATGCATTTTGCGAGCGTGAGTTTGATCTGGATGAGTATGCCCACACCGCGAGTAGCATCACGCTCGATATCGTTCGCCGCATTGCTGCAGCGTGCTAACCCGTTTGTTGTAAGTGACCTACGACCAAGGAGTGTCCATGGCCGATTCCATTAACTACCAGCTTGCCAAGTTCGTCGCCAGCTACGGCAAGGTTTCACAGATTCCCGAGTCCACCTGTCCCGAGGTAAGTTTTGTCGGCCGCTCCAACGTAGGCAAGTCGTCGATTATGAACAAGCTCTTTGGCCGCAAGAATCTGGTCAAGGTTTCGAGTACGCCGGGCAAGACGAGTAACATCAACTTCTTTGAGGCCGATGATGTGCACTTTGTCGACCTGCCGGGTTACGGTTTCGCCCGTCGCTCCAAAGCTGAGCGCGATCGCTGGGCCGAGCTCATCGGCGACTTCTTCGACTCCGAGCGCAGCTTTAACCTGGTTGTGTCGCTGGTGGATATCCGCCACGACCCCAGTAAGCTCGACCACGACATGATCGACTATCTGCAGGGCAACGAGTTCAACTTTATCGTCTGCCTTACCAAGGCCGACAAGCTCAGCCGCACCCAGCAGGCCCGCCAAGCAGCAGCTATCAAAAAGCAGCTCAACGTCCCGGCCGAGAATGTGATCATCACGAGCTCCCAGACCGGCGTGGGTATCGACGAGCTCAAAAAGCGCATCGCCGAGGCCTGCCTCTAATAAGCGCTCCAGCCTAGCAAGAGCCCCTATCAATAAAAGGCCATAATTTCAGCCCGGCGCCCCTTCAAAGCGTGGGTCCCTGTAGACATCGCTAGTAACGTTACCATAGGGCCATCCGGGGGCTTCCCCTTAAAAACATTCCGCAGCACGAGGCCCGCTTATCCGCAGCTCCGAAGGAGCAGGATAAGCGGGCCTCAAGTGCGAGGACGTTTTTAAGGGGAAGCCCCCGGATGGCCCGGACAGACCGATCGGCGATGTCTACAGGTACTCGATTTGAGCGCCTTCCGTGTCGCACGTCAGAATATGCGTCTCACACTTGGGGAATTGCTCGCGCAGCTTGACCTGCAGGAACTTTGCCACGATGGTATCGTCGGTTACAGCCATGAGGGTCGAGCCCGAGCCACTAATCCAGATGGTCTTAGCGCCGCCGTTAAGGCAGGTGTCGCGCACGGCGTTGTAGTCGGGAATCAGGCGGCGACGATAGGGCTCCTGAATGCGGTCGTCATTAGCGGCGGCAATCAGGTTCAGGTCACCAGTCTCCAAGCCGCGCGTCATGCCGGCGATGCGGCCCATCTGCCACACGGCGGTGGAGAGCGGAATCTCCTGCGGCACGACCTTGCGTGCCTCACTCGTGTGCACCTCGTAAGGTGGAATCACGGTAATAAAACGCAAACGATCGCTCACCTCGTAGCGCAGGCACTGGGGGAGCGAATCGGTCGGCGTAAAGGAGCAGACGGCGCCGCCCAGGATGGCGGGGGCGACGTTATCGGGATGGCCCTCGACCTCGGTGGCAATGCGGACGAGCTCGGCGCGGTCGACGGTGTGGCCTGTCAGTGCGGCGGCGGCCATAATGCCGGCGACGACGCAGGTGGAGCTGGAGCCCAGGCCGCGGGCGACGGGAACGTCAGTCTGAATGTCAATGGCGACGGGGAAGGCCGGCTCGCCCCATGCAGCCAGTGCATCCACAAAGCTCACGTAGACTAGGTTGTTCTCGTTTTGGAACTCCTCGGGGCAACCCGTGATGGTGAGCTTGTCGGCGTGCTCGAAGGTAAAGTGCGAGTAGAGGCTGACGGCCATGCCAAGGGTGTCGTAGCCGATGCCTAGGTTTGCGCTGGTTGCTGGGACGGTGATTTTGATCATGGGAATCTCCTGGGCGGTCTGCCTGTTTAGTTCGCTGCTCGGGCGGTCCTGGCTCGCTCGGAAAGCACATTAAGTGCTTTCCGGCTCGTGCGGAACTCGCGACGAACTAAACAGGCAGACCCGCATGTCAGTTCGTCATCATCCCGGTGGGTATCTGATAAAAGAAAGTGCGCCGGCTTTCGCCGGCGCTTAATAAGGGGTTTAGTTGGTGCTCATTCGTTTTGCTGCGGACTCGACGTAGCTTGCCATCTCGTCGACGTCGCAGACGTCTTCGAAGCGGACGGGCTTGGACTCGAGTTCGGCGAGCTGGGTCGGGGCGACCGTGTTGGTGGCCTGCTCGAGTACGCGCATAGCCTCAAAATCATCCTCGGGAACGTCGAGGCCCAGGGCGTCGCAGCAAGCGCGCGGGAACTTGTAGGGGCTGGCGGTCGAAAGCAGCACGCGGGCCTTGGCGCCCTCGGCGGGAGCGACCTGCTCAAAGACGTGATAGCCGCAAGCGGTGTGCGGGTCGATCACGTAGCCGTTCGCGTCCCAGCAGCTCTTGATGGCAGTGCGGACCTCGTCCTCGCTGGCCCAACCACAGCCAAAGACGCTCTGAATCTTGGCCAGCAGCTCGGCGGGCACCTCGTAGCGACCAGTCTGCGCCAGCTGCTCCATAAGGCCGGCAACGAGCTCACAGTCGCCATCGGACAGGAAGTACAGCATGCGCTCCAGGTTGGAGCTGATGAGGATGTCCATCGACGGCGAGATGGTCGTGAAGAACGGGCGGTTACGGTCGTAAACGCCGGTGGTCAGGAAGTCGGCAAGCACGTTGTTCTTGTCGCTCGCCACGACGAGCTTGGCGACGGGCAGACCCATGCGCTTGGCGTAGTAGCCGGCCAGGATATCGCCAAAGTTGCCGGTGGGCACACAGAACTCAACGGCGTCGCCGGCCTCGATGGCGCCGGCGCGCAGCAGCTGCGCATAGGCGGCAAAGTAGTAGACGACCTGCGGTACCAGGCGGCCGACGTTGATGGAGTTGGCGCTCGAAAGCACCGTGCCGGCAGCCTCCAGACGCTCGGCAAGCTCCTTATCGGCAAAGATGCGCTTGACGGCGCTCTGGGCGTCGTCAAAGTTGCCGCGGATGCCGCAGACGGCGACGTTATCGCCCTCCTGCGTGGACATCTGCAGATTCTGCACGCGGCTGACCTTGCCCTCGGGATAAAAGACGGTGATGCCCGTGCCCGGCGCGTCGGCAAAACCGGCGAGTGCGGCCTTGCCCGTGTCGCCCGACGTGGCGGTGACGATCATGATGCGCTCGGCGCCGCCGTCCTTGGCGGAAGTGCGGGCCATCAGACGGGGGAGCATCTGCAGGGCGACGTCCTTGAAGGCGCTCGTGGGGCCGCCAAAGAGCTCCATCACATAGGTCTGAGGGGCGTCAGCGCCCGGCGCAGCGTCGAGTTTGACGAGCGGCGTAACCTCTTCACTCGCGAACGTGCCGCGGTATGCCTCGTCGACACACGCCGAAATTTCTTCGGCCGTGTAATCATTCAGTAACATTCCCAACACATCTTGAGCGATTTCAAAGTACGATTTATCTGCAAGCGAGCTGATATCGAGCTGCTGGGTGCCGAGCTCGTCCGAGACAAACAAACCCCCGTCGGGAGCGATGCCGGTGCGGATTGCCACCTTACTTGAGCACGATAAAGTGCGTCCTCGTGTACTATGATAAGTTCCCATATAACACTGCTCCTCGGATGCCTTGGTCCCAATCGGTGAAACCATGGTATCAGAGCGCGCAAAACAGGTTTGCAGAGGCTTTTAGAAAGGTAACCTCAAGCCCATGATTAAGATTGCCAAGTTTGGCGGCTCGTCGGTCGCCGACGCCGAACACTTCAAAAAGATCAAGGCCATCGTCGATGCCGACCCTGCCCGCCGTTTTGTGGTGGTTTCCGCCTGCGGCCGCCGCTTTAAGGGCGACACCAAGGTGACCGACCTGCTCTACCTGGTTAACGCGCACGTTAAGTATCACGTGTCGTGCGAGGAACTGCTCGAGGACATTGGCCAGCGCTATTTTGATATCGCTGACGAGCTGGAGCTCACCTATCCCATCCGCGAGGAGTTCGCGGCCTTTGCCGAGCGCGCCCGCTCGGGCGGCTACTCTACCGAGGAGCTCGTGAGCCGCGGCGAGTACTTCACCGCTCGCTTGATGGCCGAGTACCTGGGCCTGCCGTTCCTGGACGCCGCGACGGTTGTGGCGTTCCATCACGACGGTACGCTCAGCATGAACCGCACCTCCGAGCTGGTGCAGGAGTACGGCCAGCAGGGCGGCTTTGTTATGCCTGGCTTCTACGGCGCGACGCGTGAGGGCCAGATCAAGCTGCTCGATCGTGGCGGCGGCGATATCTCGGGCTCGATCCTGGCCAAGTGCCTGGGCGCCGACCTGTACGAGAACTGGACCGACGTCTCGGGCTTCTATTCTGCCGATCCGCGTATTGTTCCCGAGGCTCAGCCCATTGCGCGCGTTACCTACGAGGAGCTGCGCGAGCTTTCGTACATGGGCGCAAGCGTCCTGCACGAGGAGGCCGTGTTCCCCGTGCGCGAGGCGGGTATTCCGCTGGTCATCAAGAACACCAATGCGCCGCAGGACCCCGGCACCATCATTAGCGAGACGGCTGATGAGGGCGAGGCCGAGCCCATCATTACCGGCGTGACCGGCAAGCGCGGTTTTGTCGCCATCAACGTCGCCCGCGACCGCACCAAGCCCCGCGTTGGCTTTATGCGCCGCGCACTTTCGGTCTTCGAGCGCTATGACGTTTCCGTCGAGCACATGCCCACCGGTGTCGACCGCTTTGGCGCCGTGGTGCAGGAGAAGGATGTGCACGATTCGCTGTACTCGCTTGTGGGCGACATTCAACAGGAGGTAGAGCCGCTCGAGATCGAGGTTGTCGAGGGCCTGGCGCTCATCGCTACCGTCGGCCGTAACCTGCGCGGCCGCGCAGGTATCTCGGGCCATCTGTTTGGTATGCTTGGCCAGGCCGGCGTGAGCGTGCGTATGATTTCGCAGAGCTGCGACGAGATCAACATCATTATCGGTGTCGAGGAGAAGGACTTCGACCTGGCGATTCGGACCATTTACCGTGCCTTCTCCGATGAGAACGGCATTGTGAAGGTCTCCGACCTGGAGGCTTCCGCGCCGGTCGATCCCGCTCTGGTTGCGCTCCACAAGTAGCTGCTATCTCGCTAGATTTTTGAGTCATGTCTCAAAATCTACGGCGGGGCGTTTCGTTTCGGTTTCGTTTCGACGGGGCGGGTTTCGTGCCCGCCCCGTTCTTGTATACACTGGCAACAATAATTGGCCTGCTCGGCGTGCGGGCAAAAGCCACAACCTTTAAAGGGGGAAGCATGAAACAGTACACGGTTGCTATTTTGGGCGCGACGGGAGCCGTGGGCACCCAGATGCTTGAGTGCCTCAACGAGCAGAAGTTTCCGGTCGGTAAGCTCAAGCTGCTGGCGAGCGCGCGCTCTGCGGGCAAGACCGTTGAGTTCCGCGGCGAGCAGATCGTAATCGAAGAGGCTTGCCCCGAGGCCTTTGAGGGCTGCGACATTGTGCTTGGCGCCGCTGGCGACGACATCGCCAAGGAGCTGCTGCCCGAGGCCGTCAAGCGTGGCGCCGTCGTGGTCGACAACAGCCATGCCTTCCGCATGGATCCCGAGGTGCCGCTCGTCGTGCCCGAGATCAATGCCGACGACATCAAGTGGCATCACGGCCTTATCGCCAATCCCAACTGCGCGACCATCATCGGCCTGGTTCCCACGTGGCCGCTGCATCAGCTCGCCGGCGTGAAGCGCATGATTGTCTCGACGTACCAGGCGGCTTCGGGCGCCGGTGCCCCCGGTATGGCCGAGCTCGAAGCACAGCTTGCCGCCCTGGGCCGTGGCGAGGAGATTCCCGAGCCGCGCGCCTTTGCCGCTCAGCTGGCGAGCAACCTGATTCCGCAGATCGGTGGCGTCAAGGAGGAGGGCTTTACTTCCGAGGAGATGAAGCTGCAAAACGAGGGCCGCAAGATCATGCACCTGCCCGAGCTGCGTGTGAACTGCACCTGCGTGCGCGTGCCGGTGCTGCGTTCGCATTCCGAGAGCATTACGCTCGAGTTTGAGCGCGACATCACGGTCGAGGAAGCCCGTGCTGCGCTGGCTGCCGCTCCGGGCGTGAAGCTGGTTGACGACATGAGCGCCGAGGATGCGCACGACCGCTTCCCCATGCCGATGGATACGTCCGACCAGGACCTGATCTGGGTCGGTCGCGTGCGCCGCGACATCTCGAACCCCGAGGCTGCGCGTGGTATCACCTTCTGGTGCTGCGGCGACCAAATCCGTAAGGGCGCGGCAACCAACGCCGTCCAGATTGCTAAGCTGCTCTGCGAGTAGTGCGACCTGTCCGGCGGGGGCCGGGCTTGGTTTTCAGAACGTCCTCGATCATGTGTGGCGCCTTGTCCTGCTCCTTCGGAGCCGCGGACAAGGCGCCACACTGGTCTGCGGAGTGTTCTGAAAACCAAGCCCGGCCCCCGCCTGCGGTGACGCTGCTGCAAGCGGCCTGCGATGGGGCCGTTGTTGGTTGGGGCCGCTGGGCTGATGTGGGGGCGCGCGGCTGTTGCGGGCCCTGGTCCCGGCGGCGGCCTCGGCGCTTCGCGCCTGCCGCCTGAGGTGACTTTGGGGTTGGGACGAATCGGGGTCTAATACTTTTCCCGAGAAGTGAACGACCTTATTTGGACCCCCGAGGCATTGGCATATTTTGACCGCTATTTCCTGCGGTTTTGTTGTGCGAATCCTGCGGTTTTGCGGTCTAAAGGTGTGGATGCTCCGGGGCTTCGTTTTTACTCGTTCACTTCTCGGGAAAAGTATTAGAACTCAGCTGGTAGGGGTACTGCTTTGGCGTCGAAGCTCTGCGTCTTCTTCGCTTGATTGGGGAAAGCGCCCTCGCTTAAGCAATTGCGAGCCCGCCCAGACGTATCTGCGGGGTTGTCTGCACAATTCGCGGTATTATGTTGCGGAGTTTTGAAAGGAGCCGCTGGTGGTCACGACGACGTTTGCTTCGCCTTTGGGCGAAATCCTGCTTGCCGCTGATGGCCGCGGTTTGACAGGGCTTTGGTTTGAGGGGCAGGAGCATTTTGGCTCTACGCTGCTCAAAGAAGATGCGGAGCACGTTGAAGGTGTCGATGCGGTTTCCGGTGCTGGTGGTATGTCGTCGGTGAGTCCGGCTCATGGTGCGGCTTCTTCGGTGCTTGAGCGTTCCTGGGCTTGGCTGAATGCTTATTTTGCAGGGCAGGAGCCTCGGTATACGCCGCCGTTGCATATGATCGGTACGGCGTTTCAGCGTGAAGTTTGGTATGAACTGCTTTCTATTCCGCGTGGCGAGGTCGCCACGTATGGCGAGATTGCGGCTCGTGTCGCCGCCCGCCATCGGGTGCCGGGGAACGAGAATCCCGTTGTGTCTCCTCGTGCGGTAGGGGCTGCGGTCGCTCGCAACCCTATTTCGATTATCGTGCCGTGCCATCGCGTGGTGGCGGCCGACGGATCGCTCAATGGATATGCCGGTGGCCTCGACCGCAAGGAGCGGCTGCTGCGGCTTGAGGGCGCGTACGAGGACTAGCGCTCGAACACTTTGCGTAAACTAGGACGCCGCAAAAGGACGAGTCGCTGTTCCTTCGCGTCTGGCATGCGTCAAAGCGCTCGGCATTTGCGCCTTAAGTTTGGCTAAGCCATATCCTGCGCATTTAAAAACGCGCCGGTTGAGCAGCTAAGGCTGCGCTAAGGCAGCTTTTGGTGCGCTATCATCGGCAGTATCGAAACCTGTAGAGCCGTGCGCCAAAGGAACAACTATGAAGCTGATGCTTGCCGAGGACGAACCCGGCCTCTCCCGTGCCCTTACCGCGATTCTTCAACATAGCGACTACGAGGTCGACACCGCCCTCGACGGTCTGACGGCGCTCGAGTATCTGCTTGCCAACGACTATGACGCCGCGATCCTGGATATCATGATGCCCGGCATGGATGGCATCGAGGTGCTCAAGCGCACGCGTGAGGCCGGCAAACGCCTGCCCATCATCATGCTTACGGCAAAAAGCGAGGTGTCCGATAAGGTCGAGGGCTTGGACGCCGGTGCCAACGATTACCTGACCAAGCCGTTTGCCGCCAAGGAACTGCTCGCTCGCATTCGAGCCATGACGCGTGCCGCGACGGCAATTGACGCCACGACGCTCAGCGTGGGCAACGTGCGCCTCGACACGGCATCGTGCACGCTTGTGGGCCCCTTGGGCGAGGAACACCTGGCCAATCGTGAGTTTCAGCTTATGGAGCTCTTTATGCGCAACGCCGGCACGCGTATGCCCACCGAACGTCTGATGCTCGAGGTTTGGGGTGAGGACGCGCCCGAGGGTGCCAACGTGGTGTGGGTCTACATCTCGTACCTGCGCAAAAAGTTGACAGCTCTGGGTGCCAACGTGGCTATCCGAGCGTCGCGCAATCAGGGATATTCGCTCGAGGTTGTCGAGGAAGGCGAGCAGGCGTGAGCGTGCGCACGTGGTGGAATCGCATGACGGAGCAGTTTCGTGCCGCCTCGAACAGTACGGGGCGGGCAAATGCTGCTGACGCATTGGGCCGCCGCCTGCGTCGTAAGTTTATCCTGGTTGCCATGGGCGCCGTGACCGTGGTGCTCACGCTCATCATTGCTGGTATCAACATCGTTAATTATTCGCATGTCTGTAAAATGGCCGATGCGCGCCTGGGCTACATCGTGGCGGGCAAGGGCGGCATTGATTGGGAGGATGAGCCCGCGAACGATCCCAGCCAGGATATGTGTGCCGGTAAAGTTGCTGCCGGTAACCGAGAGGGCGTTCGCGTGGGGCATTTTGAAGGTATGACGGCGGAGTCTCCCTTCGACACGCGCTACTTTACGGTGGCGCTTGTCGATGGGCAGGTGATCGATGTCAATACCGCCCGCATTGCCGCAGTGGGCGCCAAGCGTGCTGCCCGTATTGCTGCGGGACTGGATTCCAAAGGCATGACCTCTGGGTTTTCTGGCAACTACCGCTATGCGATTACAGCTCAAGACGACGAGACCACCTATGTGTTCGTGGACTGCTCGCGCGAGCTTGCAAGCTTTCATTCGTTTTTGAGTGCGAGCGTGGCAATCAGTTGCATTGGCTGGTTGGCGGTGCTGGCAATTGTAGCGGGTGCCTCGGGCGCGGTGATTCGACCGATGGTCGAGAGCTACAGCAAGCAAAAGCGTTTTATTACCGATGCAAGCCACGAGATCAAGACGCCGCTAGCTGTGATCGACGCCGCTAACGAGGTGCAGGAAATTGAGAGCGGCGAGAGCGAGTGGACGCAGAGCATTCACGAACAGGTTGCACGGTTGACGGCGCTCACGGAGCGTCTGGTATTTTTGGCTCGCATGGACGAGGGCTCGGCGGGCTTTACTATGACATCGATCGATCTTTCGGAGGCAGTGGACAAGGCGGCGGCGCCGTTTGAATCGGTGGCGGTTTCGCGCGGAAAGCGGCTGTCGACGTCGATCGCGAGCGGTGTGCGGGCCTATGCCGATGCCGCAGCAGTGGCGCAGGTTGTTGAGCTACTGCTGGACAACGCCACACGCTACGCAAGCGAGGGCAGCGTGATTGAGCTGAGCCTGCGCGCAGCCTTGCGCGGTCAGGGTAAGGGCACCGCCGAGCTTGTCGTATCGAACGCCGTGGACGAGCTGCCCGAAGGCGACCTGGACCGATTGTTCGACCGCTTCTATCGTGCGGACGTGTCGCGCAGCTCCAAGACGGGCGGCTCGGGCGTGGGCCTATCCGTGGTGCGTGCCATCGCCGAAGCCCATGGCGGGAGCGCTTCTGTCTGCGGCCACGGCAACCAGATCACCTTTACCGTCCGCCTCTAAAACCTGCCAAAAAGGGACAGGTTTATTTTGGTCGGTTTTATCTGGGGAAACGCCGGCGGGAGAGGGCGTGGGCGGAAACTGCATCCTGCTTTGATCCACGACTTCTGGTATTTCATTTAAGCCTCTTGATATAAAAAGAGCTGGAGTTGCGCATCGTTGAGAGGCTTTCCAGCTTTAGCAAAACAAATTAATAAGATGTGACGGGCCGCGTCAAGATAATTACCGGACGGCCTAGGAGGCGGCTGGTTGGTTGGCTTAAAACCTAGCGCGTGAAATGACGCCCCACGCTATTCAGCGCGCTTGATGGGATGACGAACCACGGTCTTAAGTTTCTCCGGTGCACATTTGCGTGGATCGGAGAGATAGATTTCGTGATGTAAACGGGTGTCTGAGAAGTCGGGGACATAGCCCTGCTCGGTCGCGTATTTATGCATAGCGTCTACGGTCGCCGGTTCGTTGTCGTAGGGCCCGGTGTGCATGCATTGAACGCAGAGACCCTCGTCAACTTTAAGCAGCTCAACGGCGGAAAAGTCAAGTTTCTTTTTGGTCGTGGCCTCCGCGACTGCCCAGTCAAAGTCATCTCGGGTGACGAAATCGGGCAGGCGGATGCACGAGATAAAGTTGAAATCGTCCTTGCGTACATAATCGATGTCGCCGCTCGGGGAGTCTTGCCACCAGAATCCCTCGAGCGGCGGCACCACAAAATCGAAATAGCCCTCGATACTCCTTGAGCCTTTCTTCGACATCTTGACGGTATAGGCGATGCCGTAAAGTAGCGGCAGGGCGTTTTGATACTCGCCACCTTCGGTATTTGGGTTGCCCTTTCCGCGAACGGCAACGTAGCTCATAGGCGGGACGGTTACGATACTCGGCTTGCTTGCAGGTTTGTAGAGCTCCTTGCATTCCTTCTTAAAGTCGAACGCCATGTTGGCCGCCTTTCTGCGTATTGGCCTACTTAGATAGCGGGATCATATCATAGAAACGAACAGCTGTTCGAATGATTCGGCTGACAGATAGAGATGCGTGCGTTGTGTTTGGCGGTCGGCCTGACCCCGTCGATGATTTCTCTGTTTTCCCGGCGCCCGCCTGCGCTCCCCGTTTCCCCATATAAAACCTGCCAAAATAAACCTGTCCCTTTTTGGTCGGTGCGAAATGGGTAATACTAAAGAGTTATCCGACCAGATTGGAAGCGATCGATGGCCTATATCGAATTCAAAGACGTCATCAAGGCGTACGGCGAGGGCGACGCCCGCATTCACGCGCTCGACGGCGCGAGTTTTACGGTCGAGCGCGGCGAGCTCGCCATCATTCTGGGCGCTTCTGGTGCCGGCAAGACCACGGCGCTCAACATCCTGGGCGGTATGGACACGGTAACCTCCGGCACCGTAACGGTGGACGGGCGCGACGTGAGCTCCGCCAACGAGGCGCAGCTCGTGGAATACCGCCGCGCCGACGTCGGCTTTGTCTTCCAGTTCTACAATCTGGTCCCCAACCTGACGGCGCTCGAAAACGTTGAGCTCGCGGCGCAAATCTGCCCCGATTCGCTCGATGCCGAGCAAACGCTTCGTCAGGTTGGCCTGGGCGAGCGCCTGGGCAACTTTCCGGCGCAGCTTTCGGGCGGCGAGCAGCAGCGTGTGTCCATCGCCCGCGCGCTGGCCAAAAACCCCAAGTTGCTCCTGTGCGACGAGCCCACGGGCGCACTCGACTATAAAACCGGCAAGCAGATCTTGCAGCTGCTGCAGGATACCTGCCGCAAGCAGGGCATTACGGTCATCATCATCACGCACAACTCCGCGCTCGCGCCCATGGCCGATCGCCTGATCCGCTTTAAGAGTGGTCGCGTGGAGAGCGAGACGGTCCAGCAAAATCCCGTGCCGATCGAGACAATCGAGTGGTAGCGCCCATGAATCAGGACCGCCAAAACAGCCTACGCCGCGACGCGCAGAACGCGGAGCGAGAGCAGGATTTTACGACCTACCGCACTGCCCAAAGCTCAAACGATATGGTGCCGGCGGTGTTTCGCCGTGGCATCTACCGCACAATCCGAGGCAGTCTTAAGCGCTTCTTGTCCATCGTGGTCATCACCGCGCTCGGCGTGAGTGTGATGTGCGGTCTTAAGGCGGGCTGCGATGATCTGTGCGATTCGGTCGACGCCTATTTTGACCAGCAGAATGTCTATGACATTAACGTGCAGTCGACCTATGGCCTTACGCGCGACGATCTTGCGGCTATCCAAGAGGTCGACGGCGTCGAGACGGCCGAGGGTATCTACACCGAGACCGCCTACACCGCCGTGGGCACAACGCGCGAGCGCGTGGTCGTGCAGAGTCTTTCCAAGGAGAATATCGATCAACCGGTGCTGGTGAGCGGCGATTTGCCCGAGAGCGCCGGTGAGGTCGCGGTGACTTCGAAGTTCCTTAAGGCTTCGGGCAAAAAGCTCGGCGATACGGTGAGTTTTGCCGCCAATGATGCGAGCTCGTCGAACCAAAGCGCCAAGGACCAGTTTGCTGCGGGCGATTACACCATTACGGCCGAGGTTCTCGATCCTACTGATGTGAGCTCCGACTCGACAGTCAACGCCTTCCGTGCCGCTTCGGCTGCCGACTACAAGTTCTATGTGAGCGAGGACGCCGCGACGTCTTCGTCCTATTCTGCAATCCACGTGGTCGTTGAGGGGGCCAAGGACCTTAACTCCTATTCCGATACCTATACGGCAAAGATTAATGAGGCCAAGGGCAATATCGAGAAGATCCGCGAGGAGCGTGAGAAGGCACGCGCTCAGGAGCTGACGGTCGACACGCCGGCAAGCTTGGATGCGGCCGAGCGCCAGGCGAATATGCTCTTTGGGATCGAGCAGGATAACATCAACCGCATGGCAGAGGGCAGCGAGGAGCGCGTACAAGCGCAGTCCGACCTGGACCAGCGTCGCGCCGCCGCCGACCAACAGTTTGCCGATGCCCGCGCCGAGCTTTCCGATCTAGGCGAATGCACGTGGTACATCCAGGACCGCGGCAATATCGCAAGCTACTCGAGCGTGGAGAGCGATAGCTCGTCAATTGAGGCCATCGCCACGGTGTTCCCGTTCATCTTCTTTATCGTCGCCGTGCTCATCAGTCTCACCACCGCCACGCGTATGGTCGAGGAGGAACGCACGCTCATCGGCCTGTATAAGGCGCTCGGTTATTCGCGCGGGCGCATCCTGTCCAAATACGTGGACTACTCGCTGTGGGCTTGTCTGATTGGCGGCGTGCTCGGCAACATCATCGGATTCGTGGGCCTGCCGCTGTTCCTGTTTACGGTGTTTGACGACATGTACTCACTGCCCCAGATGCTGCTTTCGTACGACATCGTGTCCTCAATCGTCTCGGTGGCGCTGTTTGCCGTGGGCGTGGTGGGCGCCACGATTATCGCCTGTCGTCACGAGATGGCCGAGACCCCAGCCTCGCTCATGCGTCCCAAGGCCCCGCGCGCCGGCTCGCGCATCTTGCTTGAGCGTATCGGCCTTATCTGGCACCGCATGGGCTTTTTGAACAAGGTGGCAGCGCGTAACCTGTTCCGCTACAAAAAGCGTGCCTTTATGACCATCTTTGGCATCGCGGGCTGCACGGCGCTCGTGATCTGCGGTATGGGCATCCGCGACACGTCGGTCGCGCTGTCGCCCAAGCAGTACGGCCACATCACACGCTACGACCTGCTGGCGGTCGCCAATCCCGACGATTTTTCGCAGACGTGCGCGGCATTGGATGGGCGCAGCGCGGCCAATGATTCCAACGTGACCGTGACTTCGACGCTGCCGATTATGACCGACAACGTTACCTTTACATTCGGCGGAAAGAGCGAGACCGTGCAGCTGATCGTGGTGCCCGATGACCGCACGGGTGACTTGGGCGATTACGTGCGCCTGGAGGATGAGTCCAAAGAACCGCTGTTTTTGCGTGACGGAGACGTGTATCTGAGCAAAAGTTCACAGCTGGTGCTGGGGATTCAGCCGGGCGATACGGCTCACGTCCAGGATTCGTCGCTCAATGTTGCCAAGGTCAAAGTCAGCGACATTTCGCTTAACTATCTGGGCAACACGCTTTACATGACGCAGGGCACCTATGAGCGTGCGTTCGGTCGAAGCGCACGCCTCAACGGCATCTTTGTGCTGCTTAAGGGCTCATCTTCTGACCAGATTGCGTTTAGCAAGAAGATTAAGAGCGATGGTTGGCTCACCATCTCGAGCACGGCCGAACATTGGCAGAACTACGAGGCGAACTTTACGATTATCAATTCTGTCGTGGTGCTCGTGACCTTTATGGCAGCGTGCCTGTCGTTTGTGGTGGTGTTTACGCTGTCCAACACGAATATCTCCGAGCGCGAGCGCGAGCTGGCGACCATTAAGGTGCTGGGCTTCCGCCGCGGCGAGGTGCACCACTACGTCAACAAGGAGACGTTAATCCTCACGGCGATTGGCACCGTACTGGGCGAGCCACTGGGTGGCCTGCTTGCCGAGAGCTTTACCTACATTTTGCAGATGCCGTCGCTGTACTTTGACGTCGAGGTCGAGCCGCTGAGCTTCGTGCTCGCCGTGGTGCTTTCCTTTGGCTTTACGTTTATCGTCAACCTCGCTACCAATCGTACCCTCAACAAGATCGACATGGTCGGCGCCCTCAAGAGTGCCGAGTAACCTGCCAAAAAGGGACAGGTTAATTTTGGCAGGTTTTACCTGGCCAAACGCCGGGCGCCTACGGGCGACCCGACGTTTGGCCCGTTTTTGCTGGGGATGTCTGTCGTTCAGTGCTCTTACTGGGCAAGCCAGTGTTGCGCACAGCTCTTAATGTCCTCGGTAAAACCGTCAAGATCGTCGAGGGTTATTACGTTGTCGATAAGTAAGTTGGCTATCTCGCGATGCATTGTGCTGCGGCGAATGTCGTTCGCCAGCACTCCTGAGGACAGCTTATCCCTATTGATACGCTCTTCTAGCGCCCAAAACCTATTGGAGGCTTCGCCGCTGCCGTTCAGTATCTCGATGTACTGGTCGATGAGCTCCTCCATATGGCGCTCTTGCCATTCAGGGAGTAGCTTCTTATACAGTTTCCAGTCGCTTTCGGCTACGTCTCGCATATTTCCTCCGCTCGTCAAACCTGTCAAAAAGGGACAGGTTTATTTTGGCAGGTTTTATCTGGGAAAACGCCGGGCAGCTTATGGGCGGTCTGGCGTTTGCTACTTTGCTATCTTCTGCTCGCAGGCGTGGATGAGGTCGTCGTAGTGGGCAATCTTGTAATTGAGGCGATCGAGACCGGCCTGCATTTCGGCAATGCGCTCGGTGACCTGGTCGCGCTGTTCTTCGAGAATGGCTCTGCGCGCCGCCATGGTGCCGTCGCCCTGTTCCAAGAGCTGCATATATTCGATGAGCGCTTCGATTGAGACGCTTGCGCCACGCATACACTTGACGAACTTGATGCGCGCGCAGTTTTGTTCATCGTAGTCGCGAATGCCATTTTCGTTGCGGTGTACACGAGGCAACAAGCCAATGCGCTCGTAATAGCGCAGCGTATCGGCGGAAATGCCATACTCCTTTGAAACCTCGGCGATCCTCATGCCAGCTCCTTGGATGTCTTGCTAAGTTGCGGTGGAATAGTTCCTAGATGGGTCATTTGGGCCTTAAATAGGAACTATATCACCGCAACTTTCTGGTAATCGTGCTGTTCGGCGTGGATGAGGGGAACCTCGACCTTTGCCGCCGATTTTAAATAGGTCGTATGCCGCAAAATGGGCCTATCTACTACGTTTAGTTGAATGCCCTCGACCATGCCGGGAAAATGAAAAATAAAACCACAGGTAGACGGCTTGTCGATTTTCGAAACAGGCGGTCATGGTTGACCCTCTTGAGGTAAACGTAGTAAATAGGCCCTTTTCTTGGCAAGCCATTGACCCGATGCCATTTTCCGTGTTGCGACTGCCCCCGTCTGTCGTGAGTTGCGGTGGAATAGTTCCTGAATAGCCTCATCAAAGGCGAAAACAGGAACTATTCCACCGCAACTTAGGGGGAGGGTCGTCGGCTGGGGCTTGCCGGCGGGACGGGGCAAACTAGGCCTGCTTGTGGTGCTTCCATTGTTTGCGGCACCAGTGCATGAGTGCTCCCACGACGGGGATGGTGACGAGGATTACCCACGCAGGATGGGGTTGTCCCAGGCAGAGCCACATGTAGAGGAACCAGGCAATGGCAGTTGCCGGATAGACACTGCCGATGAGCTTAGACAGGCGGCGCCGGTCGATAAAGTCGCCAATGGCGTAGTAGACGGGAATCAAAAAGACGAGGAAGAGCCCCATGCCCCACGTGCCGTAGACAATGCCGAGCACCAGATAGGCGAGGGCGATAAGCGCGGGGAAGGGAAACTTGTTCCACGCGCGTCCAAGCTTGGTGTGGAAGCGCTTGCCATGATGGTCGAGCTTGTCGTGCGCCTCCTTCCAGCTGGAAAACGTCTCGCCGTCGATAGTGACGGTGCCGTCGGCATTGGTGTGCACGCTATGCCCATCATCTTCGAGCGTATCGACGTGCACGCCGCCCGGCCCCACATGGACCTCTTCGCCCTTGCGGTCATTGGTTACGTGGATGCCGTTCCAGCCAACATGAACCTCTTCGCCTTTTTCGGGATCGATAACGTGGATACCGCGCGCAAGGGAAATGTCGACAAGCGGCTTGTCACCACAGTGGGCATTGTCAGTGGAGTTCTCAGTCTCTTCGGTTTCATCCGAAGCCTCGGTGCCGCCGTTGCCGTCTCCAGCTGTCTCCCCATACAGCAGCTCATCGAGCGACACGCCATACAGCGCGGCGAGCGCAATAAGGTTATCGGTATCGGGCGAGGATTCGCTGCGTTCCCATTTGCTGACAGCCTGGCGGCTCACACCCAATTGGGCAGCAAGTGCTTCCTGAGAAAGCCCGGCAGCTTTGCGGCGATCGACGAGCCGCTGCGCCATTGCAAGATCCATGGCAGTTCCTTTCGCATGATGATCGAATCGAATGGCTCGAGTATGTCGAGAACAACCGGTAGCGACCACCATTTCTAGTTAGAATCTGCCCCAACCCTACCGCAACTATAGGTGGCAACCCCCAACGACCAGCCATTTCATGACAAATGTCAGTGCTCGCAACAGCCAGGAGCCCCCATCATTCCAAAATTTCAGACCAGGCACCCGCAGCAAGAAGACGAATAGCCTCGGCGAGTATGTAAACGCAGGGCCCTCCGGCCTCCGCCTGACGATTTCGATTGGCGACCTTTGACGGAGTCAAGGGAGGAGCCAAATCGAAATACGTCAGGCGGAGGCCGGAGGGCCCGATGGGAGCAGTTCCTGCCGAGGCTATTCGTCGCCGAAGCTGATGCCCAACGCCTTGGCCTCGCGCACCAGATCGCTCTGGGGGTCGACATATTTGAGCTTGCCGGCGACCTCCTCGAGCGGCATGTGGCACATCTTGCCGTCACGCAGGGCAATCATGTAGCCAAACTCGCCGCGTAGGCAGCCGAGCGCTGCCTCGACGCCGCACTGGGTCGCAAAGATGCGGTCCTGGGCGTCGGGCTGGCCGCCGCGCTGCGTGTGACCGGGGATGGCGACGCGGGTCTCGCGACCGGTCTTGGCCTCGATTTCCTTGGCGATGTCGTAGACGATCGACGGGCTCGTGCGCTCGGCGAGCTTCTTCTTGTACTCCTTCTTGGACAGCGCCGCGTCCTCCTTGGAGATAGCGCCCTCGGCGACGGCCACGATGGTAAAGCGGCTGCCGGTCTCCATGCGATGCTCGATGGTCTTGATGACGTTATCCATGTCGTAGGGGATCTCGGGGATCAGGATAACATCCGCACCGCCCGCGACGCCGGCATACAGCGGGATCCAGCCGACCTTGTGGCCCATGATCTCGATGACGAACACGCGCCCATGGCTCGAAGCGGTGGTGTGGATGTCGTCGATGCACTTGGTGGCGACGTCGATGGCGCTCGTAAAGCCAAACGTCATCTCGGTGCCCCAGGTGTCGTTATCGATGGTCTTGGGCAGGGCGATAACGTTGAGGCCCTCTTCGCGCAGGCGGTTAGCGGTCTTGGTGGAACCGTTGCCGCCCAGCATAAATAGGCAGTCGAGCTGCAGCTTGTGATAGGTGTGGACCATCGCGGGCACCTTCTCGACGCCGTCGGCCTCGGGAATGTCCAGACGTTTGAACGGCGTGCGGCTCGTGCCCAGGATTGTGCCGCCGCGGGTGAGGATGCCGCTAAAATCGGCGGGCGTCATGACGCGGAACCTGCTGTAGATAAGGCCCTGGTAGCCGTCCTCAAAACCATAGATCTCGATAGGCTCTTCGCTATTGGTCATGAGCGTTTTGACGATGCCGCGCATGGTGGCGTTGAGCGCCTGGCAGTCGCCGCCACTGGTAAGAAGACCGATCCTGAGCATTATGAATCCTTCCGGGCAAGTTATAACATGCGCATAAGTTTACCCCCGCACACTGTTGATACGGGGGTAAAACGTGTTAGCTCAAGCGTATGGAAATGTAAGCAACGTCAGGGAACGTAAGGTCGACGGGCCTGGCTCCTTACAGTGCGAAGGCATCGACGTTGCCCCAGTGGCGGCGCAGCGTGATGGCGGCAGCGGGCTCGGTATTGTCGAAGACGACCGACCATTGCGTATTGCTGGTGATGTCTTCCGGATTGGGCTCTTGCGCTGCGGCTCGCAGGGCTTCCCAGGCAATCGTTTCGTCTTGGGCACCGACATGGGCGTCGAGGACATCGGCGATGGCGATGGCGCGTTCCTTGCCATGGCCCAGCTCGCCGTTCTTTTGGTTGGGGAGCACTTCGTCGCCATAGCAGGCGTAGAAGTTCGTAACCTGGCGTACAGGAGTCGCTTTGAAAGCGCGGTCCGGATCGCGCGGGTCCCACTCTACTACGCGCGCGTCACCGGCGGCGTCGTTGATAAAGAAGTGGTAATCGCGCCCTGCCATGGCGTGCATGTCGTAGGCGGAAAGCAGGTCGACAGCTTCTTGCGTGGTGGCGGCACGGTCGAGCACCAGACGGATGGCGAGCGAGGTATTGATGACGGGGCGTTGCGTGTCCTGGTCACAGGGCTTGGAATCCAGGGTGAGTACGGCAACGGACACGCCGCATTCGTTAACACCGTCGAGCTGGGCAAACGGGCCCATGAGTGCGGCGACGCGTCCGGCGACGGAGTCAAGCGGAGTGTTATCGCCCAGGTTGTTGAGGGCGGCAAATCCGATGGAGGCATAGCCGCCGCGTGGGTGATTGCGCACCAGCAGCGCCGAGGTGTCGTCCTTAAAGTCGTAATTGCGACCGGTGCGCACGCGGCGTTCGGCATCTACAGCGACAAAAGCGCTGCAGGCAAACTGGGGCGCCTGGACATGTGCCGGCACACCGGGCAGCACCTGCGCCACCACGGCATCGATGTAGGCCTGGTCGTCGCGTACGCCGGCGGCGATGATGCGATCAAGATCGTAGTCGTAGGCGATGTCGATTGCGTACAGGTCATAGCCATCCGCGTAGCCGGTCAAGCGTTTGAGCGACGCGGCGGACTTGATTTGCTTGTGATAAACGATACCGGTGGCAGCGGCAAGGCCGACGGCGACACCCGCGACACCGCAGGCGATGGCAATGTTACGTGGCTTCATGACGGCTCCTCTCGTCCTGTTAGCGCAATTGTCGCAAAAGGAGCGCGGGCATGATGGCTCAACTTGGTGAGCGGCGCGGAATTAAGCACGGAATGAAGAGTGCGGCGCTGGCGTGGCGGGGTATGCTGGAGGGGACCATCAACCCAGCGAAAGGGGAGAGCATGACGGATCAGGAAACGATCGAGCGCGTGCACGTGACGGCCGACGATATCGAGGCCTCCAACGACCTTATCGACTTTATCGAGGCATGCCCCAGCATGTTCCATACGGCAGCGACCATTATGGCCGAACTCGACGAGGCGGGCTTTACCTACCTGCCCGAGAACGCAGCGTGGGACATCGAGCCGGGCGGGCGTTATTACACGCAGCGCAACACCTCGAGCGTCGTTGCCTTTAAGGTGGGCGAAGACCTGGCCGCTACGTGGGGCGAGGACGGCGTTGCCGGCGACTATCATTTTCAACTCACGGCGTCACACAGCGATTCGCCGACGTTTAAGGTTAAGGCCGTGCCCGAGCTTGACGGCGCGGGCGAAACGCTGCGCCTGAACACCGAGGCTTACGGCGGCATGATCGACTACACCTGGTTTGATCGTCCGCTCGCGCTGGCCGGACGCGTGCTGGTGCGCGAGGGCGACCGTATTGAGAGCCGCCTGCTTGCCACCGAGCGCGAGGTCGCTATTATCCCGAGCCTTGCCATCCACATGAACCGCGGCGTTAACGAGGACTTTGCTCCCAACCGAGCCATTGATCTGTGCCCGCTCATCAGCGCCGGTGACCTTAAGCAGGGAGATTTTGACGCCCTGATCGCTGACGAACTGGACGTTGAGCCCGAGCAGATCCTGGGCCGCGATCTGTTCCTGGTCAATCGTCAGGATGCGCGCATTTGGGGCTGGGCCGACGAGTTCATCTCGACGCCCAAGCTCGACGACCTGGCCTGCGCCTACACCTCACTGCAGGCATTTTTGGGTGCCGAGAACGCGCACGACGTTTCGGTCTTCTGCTGCTTTGATAATGAGGAGGTTGGCTCCGAGACCAAGCAGGGCGCCATGTCGACGTTCTTGGCCGACGCGCTGCGCCGCATCAACGGATCGTTGGGCTTTGACGACGAGTCGTACCACCGCGCACTTGCCGCCTCGATGCTTGTAAGCTGCGACAATGCACATGCCGTGCACCCCAACCATGCCGAGAAGTGCGATGCCCGCAATCAGGTGGTACTCAACGGCGGCATCGTCATCAAGGAGGCCGCCAACCAGCACTACTGCACCGACGCCTTTAGCCGCGCGGTGTTCCAGGCCATTTGCGATGACGCCGACGTGCCCACGCAGGCCTTTGCCAACAAGAGCGATATGGCCGGCGGTTCTACCCTGGGCAATCTGTCCAATATGCAGGCGAGCATGCATGCCGTGGACGTGGGCCTGCCGCAGCTTGCCATGCACTCGAGCTACGAGACCGGCGGCGTGCGCGACGTGATGTACGCTATCCGCGCCCTCACCGCCTTCTACGAGCGCAACCTAACCATCAACGGCGCCGAAAGTGTGGAGCTCTAAAACCTGCCAAAAAGGGATGTTAATTTTGGCAGGTTTTATCTGGGCGAATGCAAAGGGTGAAACCGAACTGGATTGGTGATGCGTAGCCGCCGAGGTGCAGTGTGCCTCGGCGGCTTTTTGTGTACAGAGTACGGCTAATGCTTATAAATGCTATACATGCTTTACGTATCTACCATAGAGTTTTATGATAGTTTTGAAGTATTAAGGAGGGGTTATGACCACAACAGCCGCTCAGATCAACGTACGTCTCGATGCCGATCTTAAAAGGAGTGGGGACGCCGCTCTCTCCAAGGCCGGTATGACGCCGAGCCAAGCGGTGCGAGCGCTCTGGCAGCTTGCAGCGTCGCTGGCCGATCGCCCCGGTGCGCTCGAGGATATCCTGCTGCCCAGTCGTGCCCGGGCGGAACAGCGCGAGCGCGAAAAGGCCGCCAAACGTAAGCTCGAGCTCATGGATCAGGGGTCGAAGCTGTTCGCTGCCGCTTGCTGTGAGTCGGGAATCGATATGGTCAAGGCTCAGCCATCGGACGACGAAGAGCTCAAACGGAATGCCTATGCGGATCGCTATGGCGAGGAGATGAGCTGGCTCTATGAGTGAGACTCCAAAGCGCATCTTGGTTGACACCAACGTGTGGCTCGATTACTTCATTCCCTCACGACGTGGTCGTTCGGTGGCGATTGAGTTTTTACGCGATGCATGCACGGCGCAGGTTGATTTGCTGTACGCGGCGACATCGTCCAAAGACCTGTTTTATTTGATTTCAAGCGAACATAAGGCATGGTATCGGCGCGAGCATGGTTCGCTTTCCCAGTATGCCGCTACGGTAGCGACTTCGCTTGCATGGGATTGTCTTAGCGTGCTGTCGCAGCTTGCCACGCCAGTGCCCTGTGACCTGAGCGATATATGGATGGCGAGCAGGCAGCGTGAGCTCCATAGCGATTACGAAGACGATTTAATCATTGCGGCAGCGATACGCGCAAAGGCAGATCTCCTGGTCACCAACGATGTCAAGCTCTCTTCGCATGCGCCCGTCGCAGCAATGAACGTCGAAAACGCAAGAAAGTACTTGGCAACGCTCAAATAGCTCTAGACCTCACTGGCCGAACAAAAGTCAGCGAGGGCCCACAGATAGAGCCAACGCCAGCCAGACCCCGCAGGTTGAACAAAAGTCAGCGAGAGCCCGTCTGGGCGAGCAAGGTGCCTTGAAACAAGGCGGCATTGACCTTCTGGTCATGCCGCCGAAGTTGAAAGGCAGATTGCCGTCCAGACGGGCTCGCAGCGTCGGCTCATTACGCCGTTTGTAAAACGGCGTAATTCTTAGTGCTCGATCCAGCAGCGCAGGGTCTCGCCGGCCTGCAGGTGACGCAGATTCTCCGCGGCGATGTCGACCACGTTGTTGAGCGTGGCGGCCAAGTGGAACCAGCCGGAGATGTGCGGCGTGATGAGCATGTTGGGCGCATCCCACAACGGGCTTGTCTCGGGCAGCGGCTCGGGGTCGGTGACGTCGACCGCGGCGCCGGCGAGATGTCCTGATTCCAGGGCGGCAACTAGGTCGTCGGCAACCACAAGATCGCCGCGGCCGCCGTTGGCAAAGAAGGCGCCCGGCTTCATCGCGGCGAAGAACTCGGCGTTTGCCAGGCCGCGGGTCTCGGGTGTGCTGGGCATAAAGGATGCGACGACGTCTGCCTCGGCCAGGCGCTCGGGCAGGGCATCCATGCCGTCCATGTCCTCAAACACAATGGGGTAGACGAGCGGATGGCGCTTGATGCCGCGGACGTGTGCGCCCATGCTGCGGCAGAGCGTGGCAAAGTGGCCGCCGATATCGCCCGCGCCCAGCACCAGCACGTTGGCATTTTTGAGCGAGGTAACCGGCCCCAAATCCTCCCAGCGATGCTCGCGCTGCAAGTCGTGATAGCCGGGCAGGCGCTTCATCATGGAAAGGACCATGGCAAACATGTGCTCGCTCACGGCCTGGCCGTAGGCGCCCACCGAGCAAGACAGTTTGGCGTCGGCTGGCACGGTGCCGGCGGCAAGGTAGTCGTCATAGCCGGCGGTCTGCAATTGCAACAGCTGGAGATGCTCGCATGCCGTGAGCATGTCAGGGTCGATGTTGCCCAGGATCACGTCGGCATCGGCGACCTGCTTGCGCGCGGTGGCGTCGGCGCTCGTGTAGATAAAGTCCTCGCCCGGAGCGCTCGACTCAAGAATTGCGCGATGACGGTCGTTGACGGGCAGCAAAACCAGGATGTTCACAGGCAGTCCTCTCCGCTCAACCTGCCAAAAAAGGGACAGGTTTATTTTGGCAGGTTTTATCAGGCAAAACGCTATAAAAACGCCGGGCTTCGCGATGGTTAACATATCCATCGTGAAGCCCGGCGCATCCACGGCTACCAGCTCAGCAGCTCGTAGCCGTCCTCGGTCACCACGAGCTGTACCTCGCACTGGGCCGAATCGCTGCCGTCCTTGGTGCGCACGCACCAGCCGTCGCCCTTGCTGATCTTGATGTCGGGCGCTCCGGCGTTGACCATGGGCTCGATGGTAAAGACCATGCCCGGAGCCATGATGGTGTCCACATCGGGCGCTTCGGTGGTAAAGCCCACAAACGGGTCCTCGTGGAACTCCTTACCGATGCCGTGTCCGCCGTACTCGCGCACCACGCTAAAACCGGCGTCCTCGACCGTCTTTTGCACGGCCTCGGCCATGACGGAGAGCGGCAGCCATGGCTTGACGGCCGCCAGACCCGCCTCCACGCTGGCGCGGGTGACATCGACCAGGCGCTGGCGCTCGGCCGAGACCTCGCCGATGCAGAACATACGGCTCGAGTCGCTAAAGTAGCCGTCTAGGATCGTGGAGCAGTCCACGTTGATGATGTCGCCCTTGTGCAGCACGTCCGTATCGCAGGGGATACCGTGGCAGACCACGTCGTTGATCGAGGTGCACACGCTCTTGGGATAGCCCTCGTAGTTGAGATCGGCCGGCGTGCCACCGTGCTCGACGGTGTAGTCGTAGATCATCTGGTCGATCTGGTTGGTGGTCATGCCTGCGGCGATATGCTCGCCTACGTAGTCGAGCACGCCCACGTTGATGGCAGCGGAGCGCTTGATGCCCTCGATGTCGGCGGGCGTCTTGTAGAGTGTGCGGGGCAGAACCTCCCAGCCCTCTTCCCACAAGCGCTCGAGGCGCTCATCAAAGGCACTGTGGCATTTCTTGTATTTTTTGCCGCTGCCGCACCAGCAAGCGTCGTTGCGGCCAGGCACGGGTCCTTTGTCATACATGGCTAACTTCCTTTCATCCGCAGCTAGTATAGCCCACCCACGCGGCCATAAAAGTTGCGGTGATATAGTTCCGATTTAAGCGGTTTAACAGCACAAATAGGAACTATATCACCGCAACTGATGGGGCGGGATGGCGGGCACTAGCTGCTGCGTGGTTTTGCTAGTAGCTCACCTGGCAGGGAATACCGAGGGCGCGCACGCGCGCGGCAATGGCGTCGAGTACCTCGGGCACTGCTTTGGCAAGGCCGGCGATCGGTGTTTCGCGCGCCACCGTGTAGATGGTCGCCTCCTGCGGGCGAATGCGCTCAAGCGCCGCGAGCCAGGGGGCAACGTACTCCTCGCCGGTGTTGTCGATGGGCTTGCCCCGGTACTCACCGCTCAAAAACATCGTCTGGATAATAACGTGACCGTTAAAGCTTGCGAACGTCTCGATCTGGTGCTTGACGTCGTAGGGGCCAACGGGCTGGTCGAGCAGCTGGATAAACGCCGGGTCGACGGTATCGAGCTTAAGAATGTTGTCGTCGACCATCATGAGCGCGTCGTGCACCTCGGGGCGGTCGGCGCGCGTGCCGTTGGAGAGCACGGCGATCTTGGAGTTTGGGGCAAGCTCGTCGCGCAGCGCGACGGCGCCGGCAATGGCCTGCGGAAACTCCGGTGCGGCGGTGGGCTCGCCGTTGCCTGCGAAGGTGATCACATCGGGGAGCTCGCCCTCGGCTGCCATCTCGCGCAGCTTTGCCTCGAGTGCATCGAGCACCACGGCAGCCGTGTTATACGGCTCGTGGCAGGGGCGCTCGGCGTTGAGGCCGTTTTCGCAGTAAATGCAGTCGAACGTGCAGATTTTGCCGCTGGCCGGCATCATGTTGACGCCGAGCGAGAGACCAAGGCGACGGCTGCGAACGGGCCCAAAGATGGGGCTGGCATTCAAAAACGTAGACATAGGCATATGCTCCTCAAGACAATTGTGCCTAAGCATAGCATCGGCTCCAAAGCAAGGTGTGGGCTCTTGCTTTACAAGTTTCGTTTTTTCACGTCGCTCATGATGCCGTGCCATGAAAAGCCTCGGGTCGGGTACAGTTAATCTGTTAACAAGGCGTAAAGCAATGCGGGTCCATCCAACCGTGCTGACGTGCAACTGGATGAGCATTGATGATGGGGGCACAACATGGATTTTACGGTCGAGAATGCGGGCACCACGATTGCCTGTCGCGAATATGCCGGCCCGGATGTGTCGCCTGATACTCCTGCCTTGGTGTGCGTGCACGGCGCTTGTGTTGACGGCACATTTTTCGACGGCATCGCTTGTGAGCTCAGCCGCAACTACCGCGTAATTGCCTACGACCGCCGCGGCTGTGGTGGCAGCAGCGAAGCGGCAGACGGCAGCTATGATCTTGCCGCTCAGGCCGCCGACCTGCAGGCCGTGATCGAACACGTCGGCGCTCCGACAAATGTGCTTGCGCACAGCGCCGGTACGTTGGTGGCGCTGGAGCTTCTTCGTACCGAACCCCATCTCGTCGACCGTGCGATTCTGCATGAGCCGGCTGTGTCGGCCGAAGGCGTCGGCATGGGCGCAGCTCCGGTTTTGCTCGATATGATTGCGGCTGGAAAGGTTTCAAGGGCGCTCCGGCTTTTCTTGGGAGCCCTCGGCGACTTGGACCCCGAGGCTCCTGGAACGACCGAAGCGGAAGCCAAGCATGCCCTGCGCAACGGCCGCAGTTTCATGGCAAACGAATACGGGATTACTATGACCTGCGTTCCCGATTGGGATAGCGTTCGCGCGTCAAAAACGGTGGCCGCCGTGCTCCTGGGCGAGCTCTCGATTGGCACGCCCCGCGAGGCTGGCACGCGAGCGGCTGCCGAATATCTCGATTGCCCTCTCGTGACGATCCCGGGCGCGCATAACGGTCTGCGCGATCGCCCCGTTACGGCGGCAAACGCCGTTCGCGATGTCTTGGAGCGTTAGCACGCTCGATGACCTGCGGGGAGGGGGGACTGCTAGCGTTTCGTCATTGTTAACGAATGCGCCCATAACCGCGCGCCCGCGGCTCCATTACCGCCGTTTGCCAGGTCATAAAAATGTAACAGCGTTCACGTGCTTACCTGCATCGGCAAGGTGTTACCCTTGTAGCATTTGGAACCCACCGCTACTATGCGAAACTATCGAAAGGGCCCCATATGCTCAATAATCACGAGGCCAATCTAACCGACGAGGAGGCTGCCGCTGAGGTCGCCCGCGTCGCGAAGACCTACCCCGTGGTGCGTTTGCTGTCGGCCGATCAGATTAAGAGCGAGCCTAACTGCCTGCTCGCCGGCAATCGGTGCCCTTGTCTGCGCCAGTCAAGTCTTGAGGCCTTGGCAGGTTCCGATGATGTATCGGAGCAGCTGCTCAATGATGGTACCGAGTACCGCGCTCGCCTGCGCCCTCTGAAGGTCGAGGGCGAGCCTCACGTCCTGCTGATGGTGCGTCCGATCGATGAGCAAGAGGCTGCAGAAGAGGACCTTGTCTACACCGACGTGCTGACGAGTGTGCGCAATCGCCGATATTACGAGGAAAAGCTCCGCAACGCCCGCATGAATGCCGGCGTTGCGGTGATCGACCTTGATGATTTTAGGGTCTTCAACGATACGTGTGGCCGCCATGCCGGCGACCTTGCGCTCGGTGCTGTGGCGACAGCCATACGCAGCGGAATTCGTTCGACTGACGAGCTTGTGCGCTATGGCTGCGACAAGTTTGTGGTTGTCATGCCCAATATTCCCTCCGATGACTTCACCCGTCGCCTGCATCAGGTGTCCGATGCCGTTCATGCCACGATTGTTCCGGGCCATGAGTACGTGAGCTTGACGGCATGTGTTGGTGGCGTTCGCATTCATGGCGAGACGGTTGATGAGGGCGTTGGCCGCGCTGTCCAGTTACTGAGCCGTGCTAAGGCAAAAGCCGGTACGGTCGTGACCGATGGCGATTTCATCGAGGCCTTCCAAAACGAAAAGCCTTTGGTGCTTATCATCGATGACTCCGAGATGAACCGAGCCATTCTCAACGAGATGCTCAAGGACGAGTATTGCATCCTCGAGGCTGATAACGGTCGTACGGCGCTCGATATGGTCGACCGCTATGGCGATGAGTTGTCGCTCGTGCTACTGGACATTGTCATGCCGGACGTGAGCGGCTTTGAGGTGCTGGCCGATCTGTCGCGCCGATCGGTTGTTGACAAACTACCTGTCATCATGATCTCGAGCGAAGATTCCGACGATGTGGTTCTGCGCGCGTACGAGCTGGGCGCCTCGGACTATATCAGCCGCCCGTTTGACTCCCGTGTCGTGCGCCGCCGTGTAAGCAACACCATCCGTCTGTACGCCAAACAGCGCCGCCTGACGAGCCTGCTGTCCCAGCAGTACAACGAGCGCGTCAAGAACAGTCGCATGCTCATCGACATCATGGCCGGCGTCATGGAGCTTCGCAACGGCGAGAGCGGCAGGCACGTTACGAACATCGAGAAGCTGACCGAGCTGCTGCTTGGCTGTCTGGTCCAGCGTAGCGGCACGGTCTCCCTCGACAATGAGGAACGCTCTACGATCGCCCTGGCTTCGGCGCTGCACGATATCGGCAAGATGTCGATTGACGATGCGATCCTCAACAAGCCCGGGCGCCTCACGCCCGAGGAATTCGAGATTATGAAGACGCATACCACGATTGGCGCCAACATGCTGCTCGAGCTGGGCAGCCATCACGCCGGCAATGCGCTTATGGAATATGCGTACCAGATTGCGCGTTGGCATCACGAGCGCTGGGACGGCAAGGGTTATCCCGATGGCCTTAAGGGCGACGAAATTCCCATCGCCGCGCAGGTGGTTTCGGTGGCTGACGTGTACGATGCACTGACGAGCGTGCGCGTGTACAAGGACGCTATCCCGCACGAGGAGGCGATCCAGATGATCCTGGACGGTAAGTGCGGCACCTTTAACCCGCTGCTGCTCGATTGCCTGCTCGAGGTGCAAGACCAAATTGCCGAGACGTTGGCACGCCCTGCCGACGTCGTCGCGTTTCCCACGATTTAGTTTGACCAAAGGAGTTTTTAATCCATGATTTCCATGCGTGAGGCGTATGAGAAGATCGGCGCTAATTATGATGACGCGTGCGCTCGGCTGATGGGCGGGGAAATGCTTGCCCGCTTTGCCCTCAAGTTTTTGGATGACGAGAGCATGGGCAAGCTGGAGGCCGCCATGGCGGCAGGAGACGCCGAAGGTGCGTTTATGGCAGCGCACACGCTCAAGGGCGTGAGCCAGAACCTGGGATTCGATAATCTGTACGAGCCGGCGGTCGTGGTGACCGAGGCGCTGCGTGGCGCCGATGCCGTTGACGGCGCCCGTGATGGGATACATGCGCTGCGACAGCAGTATGCGGCAACGATGTCGGCCCTGCGCGAGGCGGCTGAATAAGAGCTTGCGAGCCTTGATGACTATGAGAGTGGATAATCTCCCGTTTTAGGCCCGGTGGCGGCCTCAAAGTGGGAGATTATCCACTCTCGTTCGATACGTGTCCAAAAATCCACTCTCACCCCTTCTGATTAGTGAATGGCCTATGCGCACTGGCCGGACTTTCCATATGCAACTCATATCGTTGTTCGATAAACTATTCGGAAAACGATAGATTCGATGAGGGTGAGTGTATGTCCAACAGCGTTCAGCGTATGGCCAAGGCGCGCGAAAATATCAGGAAGCTTGGTTTTTGCATGACGGTCGTTTTCGCTGGAATGCTCGTCGCTTTTGCCGCGTTGGTTGTTTACGTGATCTGGTATGCGATTGCAAACGTTGCTTCCGTCGATTCTTTCGGTGTCGTGACGCTTCTCGACGGCGGGCGCATCGTTATCCCAAGCGGACTGTGCATGGCGCTTGTCGCGGGTGTCTCGCTTGTCGTTTTGTGCGGAATCAGCCGTAACATCTCGCGGGGCGTCTCGCCCTTTACCAAGGCGCATGTGTGGCTTATCCGTGTTCTTGCACTTGCCTTTGCTGTTAACGCCGTGGTTTCGCTTGTTGGTGCCTATGGATCGGTCAGTCTCGCCATTGGCGGACTGGAGCTTTACATCGTGCCTCATTCCTTCGTTATTGAGATTTGCCAAGGCGCTACCTTTGATGCGGGGTCGTTTATCGGCGCGGTTGTCTGTTTGTTTATCTCGGCGATCTGGAGTTATGCCTCGCTGCTCCAAGAGCAGTCTGACGAGCTTGTGTAGGAGGAAACATGAGCTATCTCATCATCGAGCTTGAGACGCAGCTGCTTAAGACCGGAAAGACCAGTGCCGATCTGATCCGGGCGACGGGGCATACTCCGGCTAATATTTCAAAGCTGAGAAACGGAAAGATAAAAGCTATTCGCCTAAAGACGCTTCTCGATATCTGTGATGAACTTGATTGTCAGCCGGGAGATATTATTCAGCGCGTGAGCGAGAAAGAGCTCGAGGAACTTATTGTCGAGCGCGCAAAAAATGTCGTAAGGCAACTGCGGGATGGCGGAGGCAACGAGGTGTCGCTTCCGACATCAGTCTTTGCTGTCGATTTGAGCGACGAGTAGCATAAAGCGAACAGTTAAAACGAAATATCAGCGCAAAGGGACCCGTGTCTAACACGGGTCCCTTCATTATTAATTATCTTGACAAATATAAGTTATCGATAAACAATAACTAAAAATAAATACGATATGAGAAGGGGGGGAACGATATGAGCGCACCAGCGGTAAAGCTATCAAAGGTGTCAAAGCGCTATGGGAAACGGCGCGTTTTGCATGACGTTTCCTTCGAGGTGCATCAGTCTGAGCTTTGCGCCCTTGTTGGTGCAAACGGAGCGGGCAAAAGCACGCTCATTAAAATCGTATTGGGCCTCTGCGAGCCATCGTCGGGGAGCGTGGAACTCTTTGGAGGCAAGTCAAAAAGGGAGCTCAGCCTGATGCGGGCGCGTGTCGGCTACGTGCCAGATTCCAGCGGAGCATACCAGTCCCTCAGTGCGGCTGAGAATCTTCGGATCCGATGTGCGGAATGGGGGCTTGATGAGAGCCGTGAGGTTCCTCGCGTTTTGAGTCTGGTTGGACTGGACATCGAA
Organism: Collinsella aerofaciens; assembly: GCF_040910265.1. GTDB lineage: Bacteria > Actinomycetota > Coriobacteriia > Coriobacteriales > Coriobacteriaceae > Collinsella > Collinsella aerofaciens_BK. The sequence continues at coordinate 89,708 of NZ_JBDGAW010000001.1, forward strand.
GAGAAAAAGAGCGTGAGCAGTTTTTCTCTGGGAATGAAACGGCGGCTGGATATAGCTACGGCTTTGTTGGGTGACACTGACTTGCTTATTTTTGATGAGCCGGCAAATGGGTTGGACCCGCTGGGCATCGAGAGTATATGGGCCCTTATCGGTCGATTGAATCGGGAGCAGGGCAAAACCATGCTTATCTCTAGCCACGACTTGGATGAGCTGGCATCGGTTGCAACAAGCTGCCTGTTTCTTCATGACGGTGAACTGCTAAAAAAGGAATCGATGGACGTCATAAGGGATGAGGCGCCATCCCTAAAAGAGTATTACAGGCGCTTGATGAAGGCGGTCTCGCTATGAAGCGGGCGATCCATCCCATAAAGGCAGATATGATGCGTTTGCACAGGATATTTCCGGCGAAGTTTGGTCTTGCGCTTATGCTGGCGTTCGGCCTTCTCTTCGGCATCTTTCTAAAAAACGGAACAACGTTGCTCGCCTTTGGCTATGGCGTTTGTGGGGAGGATATTGGTTTCCTCTGGAATGCAATCGATCCTTCTGCGCCTGATGAGTCCCTTGCGCGCAGCGCTTTTGCCGGTACATCCCTGTTCGTTCCACTCATCGTTTGTTTGGTGCTTTTACAGGAGCATGGCTATAAAGAGGGGCACCGAATTTCTTCGGCAAGAGGTCTCAACCGCTTTTATGGGGCTCTAGCCCATGCATTTTCGTCTGCTTTAATAATTGGCGCAGCGTATAGCGCGCTTTGCCTTCTTCTTTTTGCAATAGCCATAATACGTGGAGGGCATAACTACTCGCACAACATACTAACTGTATTTTTGCCTGCAATGATAGTCAACGCCGTATTGGTGATATCGGTTGCGCTGGAGACGGTGACCATCTATCGGATAACGGGCAGCGCTGTATTGAGTGGGGCCGTGGTGATAGTCGGATTTGTCATGAGCTTGACGCTCTACGGAGCCTTCCTTCAGGCACCTATACCATCCTTGCGATGGATCTTCTTCCTTCCGGGGCCGTACCTTGGAGTCGGATGTGCCCTTGGGTATAGCGATATGGGGCAGCTGACGCTTCTGGGATATGGCGTGGCAGCCAGCTGTCTATCGGTATTGATTTACGCTCTCTTGAGCTTTCGCGCTGGGGGTGTGCTCAATGGCTCGTCAGATTAAAAGACTTCTCCAGTCAGAATTGAAGCGTGTGAGCAAATGGGCGTACGCCTTAATCCTGGTAATTTATGCGTACATGGTGATATTGCAGCTTAATTCTTTCCCGATGTGGTTCTGTAGCCTCCGTGAGAACAGTTTCTTGGGTTTTTTCCCAGACCCGACGCTTCGGCTATCGGCGGAGGATGTCCTTCTATTTGGCAATGCAGAGGTTTTTCGCGGTCTGCTGTTCAACGTAGCCCCGTTGGCCCATGCATTGTTCTTTCCGTTCATCGCGGCTTGCATTGTGCCGCGCTTTGTCAGTTCGGGCTTTGTCGAGGAACCGTGGGGGTTGTCGGAGGCTCGGGGAGGGAAGCGTGTGTGCGCTATCGTTGCGCGAGTGGTGCTATCTTCTTTTGCCCTTTTGGGCGCGTTTGTCCTGTCGAGTGTCGTTTTGTACTGTCTTAACTGCGCAATCGTTTCGGATGCTCAGCAGTATTTCAACCTGCATGTATTTTGCTATCGACTTCTTCTGGCGAGTGCCGTCTGTCTTGCATATGTGGTCTCTTGCGTGATTGCTGTTTCCTATTTTGGGGCCGGCTTCGGTCCGATTGGCATGCTGTTGCTTGTCAACGTCGTAGCGATCTACATACAGATCGGGGCCAATTCCATGCTTCCGCTTCCAGCCTCGATGCTCATGTGGATTTGCGGCGTGACCCCGTTGGGGAATGGTCAATGCATCTCGATTTTAATTAACTGCCTAATAAACGTAGCAAGCGTTTTTACCATTTGCTTAACTGTCGACCGATTGCGGTCGAGATTTCTTTGACTGTTTGCGAGGGATGATCATACCGAGCATACCAAATACAGCGGGGGCGGGCACCGTGGCTGGTGTCCGCCCCCGCTGGCTTAGGAGGCTTTAACCTGAGTGGTTCGCGAGCTAACGGGCCTGCTTAACCTTGGCCGCTGCCTCGACAAACGACTTCCACAGGTTAAAGTCGGTCTCGAGCGTCTGCCAGGTGTACTCGGGGTGCCATTGCACGCCCAGGCAGAAGGGCTGGCCCTCGACCTCGATGCACTCGGGCACGCCATCGGTTGCCTGCGCGACCAGGCGCGTATGCTTGCCCAGGCGGTCGACGCAGCAATGGTGCGCCGAGTTGGTCTGGATCAGCCTGTGCCCGCCAACCGCGCGCTCCAGCAGCGAGCCCGGCACGACCTCGACGGGGTGCACGGGATCATTGAGTACGTGGGTATGACGCCACTGCGTGCGGCCCTCGCGCGCGCCCAGACTCGGCACGTCCATGCACAGGGTGCCGCCGGTGGCGACGTTTAACAGCTGTGTGCCGCGACAGGTGGTAAAGAGCGGCTTTTTGGCACGAAGCACCTCGTTGACCAGCTTGAACTCAAAGCGGTCACGAATCTCGCAGCATAGCGTAGGGTCGTAGGGACGCTCGTCGCCCCAGCGCTTGGGATTGACGTCGGGGCCGCCGGGAATGGCGATGCCGTCGGCGATGTCGACGTAATGGCGGATGACCTCGATGTCCTCGGTGATGGACATCTGCAGCGGCAGGCCGCCGGCGGCAAGGATGGCGTCGACAAAGACGCTGGCGATCTCCTCGTTGGGGGAGAGCGTCTCGCTCAAAAACGGCTTCGCTTCTTCCCAGCGCGGCGCGACGAGGATAAGCGGGCGGTCGGCAGGGGCGACGTCGACGTGTGGGGTGTAGGACGATGAAGTGCGAGTTCCGATCATAGGGGTGGCTTTCGATCTGAAGGTGACAGGGCGCATGGGAGATGTGGGACAACACTTCCGATGAATTTGTCCCACGGGGTGGCTGGTTAGTGGCCCTTGATGGAGTTGAGGAAGTCCTGGGCGCGCTTGGTCTGGGGATGGTCGAAGAACTCGTCGGGCGTGCCGGTTTCCACGATCTGGCCATCGGCCATAAACACGACGCGGTCGGCCACGCGACGGGCGAAGTTCATCTCGTGCGTAATGACGATCATCGTCATGCCCTGCTGGGCCAGACGGACCATGACCTCGAGCACCTCGTTGATCATTTCGGGATCGAGGGCGCTCGTGGGCTCGTCAAAGAGCATGGCCTTGGGCTGCATGGCAAGTGAACGGGCAATGGCCACGCGCTGTTGCTGGCCGCCCGAGAGCTGTGCGGGTACCTTATCGGCCTGCTCGGCAACACCTACGCGACTCAGCAGGTCCATGGCATGCTCACGCGCCTCATCCTTGGAGACGCCCAGCACGTCGACCGGTCCCAGCATGACGTTCTGGAGGACCGTCATGTGTGCAAACAGGTTGAACTGTTGGAACACCATGCCCAGTTCGGCGCGCATGCGGGCGAGGTCCTTGCCTTCCTGTGGCAGGGGCTCGCCCTCGATGAGGATCTCGCCCGAGTCGATGGTCTCTAGGCGGTTGATGGTGCGGCACATGGTCGACTTGCCCGAACCCGAGGGACCAATCACGACGACGACTTCGCCGCGATCGACCGACAGATTGATGTCGTTGAGGACATGCAGATCGCCATAGTGCTTATCGACATGCTTGAGCTCGATCAGCGGCCGCTTGTCGAAAGAAGTAGTGCTCTGTGCCATGATGCTCGGCTCCTTATGCCTTAAAAACGTGGGTACTTAGCGGATGATGGTCGCGCCGGTCTTGTGCGAAACGTAGACGGCGGCCTTGTTGATGGCGACGTTGATGAGAATGTAGATGACCGCAATCACCAGATAAACCGACACGAGAGCGTCGTAGTTGGTGATAAGCACGCGGGCGTTTTGCATGAGGTCGGGATAGCTCACCACGTAGGCGACGGTGGTGTCCTTGACCACGACCACGAGCTGCGAGATCAACGACGGGATAATAAAGCGAATTGCCTGGGGCAACACGATTTTAAAGGTGATTTTAGCTTTGGAGAGGCCGAGTGCCTGGGCGGCTTCGACCTGGCCGCGCGGCACGGCGTTAACGCCGGCACGGAAGATCTCGGCAAGTACGCCGGCTGCAGCGAGCGCGACGGGAAGCGTGAGCATCCAAAACGACGGCAGCGCGATCTTGTACTGGGGCAGCACCAAAAAGAAGAAGTAGATGAACAGCAGACTCGGCACGCCGCGGAAGAAATCGGTGAGCACGCGGCAGACCAGCTGCAGCGGCTTAATGTCGCTGGTACGGCCGAGCATAAGGGCTAAGCCCAGCACCAGCGCGATGGCGCCAGCGGTGAGTGCGACTTTGACGGTGCCCTCAAAGCCGGCAAGCAGGAACTTCCAGGTAGTGAGGTGCGTAAAGAAATACCAATAGTGGACCGAAAGCTGACCGGTCACATAAAAGCGCTGCAGTACCAGAGCGATGAGCGCGGCCACGGCAACAAGCGAGATGGCGGTGCCGATGCGAATCTTGGCGCGCATCTTGGGGCCGGGAGCCTCGTAGAGCGCATCGCGCATGGTAAGCGCAGGGGAGGAATGCTTGCTCATCGGAGGATCCTCACCTTCTTGTCGATGTAGTTGCCAATGTGGCTCACCACAAAGGCCGTGCCCAGGTAGCCGAGCGCCGAGATAAAGAACGCGGCGACGCCACCGAGCGAGCGCGTGTTGATATAGCTCACCACGCCGGTGAGCTCCTGCGGTTTAAGCGGCACCTGACTGCCGAGCGCGGTGGTGAGCATGACGGCGATAAAGAGGTTGGTCATGGGCAGCACGCTCGAACGCAGTGCCTGCGGAATCACAATTTTGGCGAGGATACGGTTGAAGTTCATGCCGAGCGAACGGGCTGCCTCGACCTGGCCCACGCCCACGGTGTTGATGCCGCTCATAAAGTTCTCGGAACCAAAGGCAGAGCCCAGCAGCACCGTGGCGACGATGACGCAGGTGCGATAGGGCAGAACGATCTTGAGCGGCGGCAGCGCGTAGACGACGATGATGAGCAGCGCGATGCCGGGGATGTTACGGAAGACCTGGACATACAGGTCGCCAAAGACGCGCAGCGGCTTGAGTGGCGACACGCGCATTACGGTGGCAGCGACGGCCAGCACCATGGCGATGGCAAACGACTCAAGCGTCATGCCCCAGGTTGCGAGTAGCGCGTCGATATAGTTCTGGCCATAGAGCGACCAGAGCTCGGAGAGACTCATGCGGACCTCCTGCCGATAAGGAAAGGGGCTCCCGTGTGTACGGAAGCCCCGACAACTCAGTGAGGAAACAGTTTAGCGCAATAAAGCACATCGTGCGTTTCCGTATGGTTTCGTAGCGGCTGTTGCCCAGCTTACGAGCCTAGGCGCCGACCTCGGGCAGCTCGGGAACATTGGTGTCGCCCGTACGGTCGCCGATGCAGATCTGCCACAGCTCGGTCCAGGTGCCGTCGTCCTCGATCTTCTTAAGGAAGTCGTTGACGAAGGCGACGCCGTCGGAATCGAGCGGCAGGCCGATGCCGTAGGGCTCCTTGCTGCCGAAGGGCTTGCCGGCGATCTTGTACTTGCCGGGCTCGCGCACCAGGGCGCTCTGCTGCATGTTGTTGTCGATGACATAGGCGTCAACGCGACCCTGCAGGAGTGCCTGACGGGCCTCCTCGTCGGTCTTGAACTCCTGCTGGCTGGCCTTGGGAGCGAACTCCTCCAGGATGGCGGGGCCGTTGGAGCCGGACTGGACGGCGACGTTCTTGTCGGCCAGGTCGTCGACGCTCTTGATGTCGTCGTTATCGGCGAGCACCAGGATGGCCTGCTGGGTGTAGTAGTAGGGACCGGCAAAGGAGACGAGCTTCTTGCGCTCATCGGTGATGGTGTAGGTGGCGAACACAGCGTCGACCTGGCCGTTCTGCAGTACGGACTCGCGCGTGTCGGAGGTCACCTGCGTGATCTCGACTTTGTTCTCGCCCAGGATGTAGTTGGACAGGAGCTGTGCGATACCGGCGTCGAAGCCGCGGGTTTGGCCGTCCTTCTCGTTAAGGAGGGAGAAGAGCGTGGAAGTCTGAACGCTACCGATCTTAAAGACGCCGGCGTCCTTGACGGCCGTGGCCCAGGTGCTGGCGGCGATGGTGTCGTCATCGGCCTTGGGGCCGTCGTTGACGAGCTTGTCGAATGCCTTGGCGTCGAGCGTGGTGGAAGCCTCGGTATCTTCGGAGCTCTTGGAGGAGCCGGCGGCGGAACCCTTGTCGGCCTCGGCGCTGGTGTCGGAGCAGCCGGCAAGACCAAGGCCGGCGACGGTTGCGAAGGTGGCGGCAACGAAGCCGCGGCGGTCGAGAACGACCTGCTGGGAGAGGTTCTTGCTCATAGGAGAACACCTTTCTCAATAAAATCCCTAGCGGTTGAGTAGAGTTATACCCTATCGCGCTCAAATGGGTCAACACGAAATAACTCAGAAACATACTTGCCTTATGGGTTATTGTATCTACCAAAAAGGGACAGGTTTATTTTGGTAGGTTTTATCTGGGAAAACGTCGGTTGTTGCAGCTGAGATGACGCTTTGCGGCCGGGGCGGCTGCGCGCGGCGGTCGCTATAATGGCGGCAGCACGACACATATATACGTGAGGAGATCGTTGCATGAACGGCTATACATTCTTCGCGCCGACTAAGGTGCTGTTTGGCGCGGGCAAGCTGAGCGAGCTGGGCGCACAGAAGCTCCCCGGCGCCAAGGCGCTCATCGTCACAACGGGCGGCAACTCGGTCAAGCGCTTTGGATATCTGCATCGCGTGGAGGCCGAGCTCGACCGCGCCGGCGTGGCACACGAGCTGTTCGACCGCATTGAGCCCAACCCGCTGCGCGAGACCGTCAACGCAGGTGGCTGGATGGCCCGCACTCATGGCTGTGACTTTGTGCTGGCGCTCGGCGGCGGCTCGGTCATGGACGGCAGCAAGGGCATCTGTGCGGTGGCGGCAAACCCGCACACAGATGCCGAGGGTAACGAGTGCCCCGGCGACATCTGGGACTTCGTTGTCGGCGGCACCGCGCTTGGACTGCCCATTCCTAACGACCCGCTGCCGCTGGTGTGCGTGACCACCACGGCTGGCACCGGCTCGGAGGCCGATGCGGGCGGCGTGATCTCGTGCGAGGAGAACGACGAGAAACTCCGCCTGGGCGACCCTCGTCTGTTCCCGGTGCTCTCGGTCGTCGACCCCGAGCTTATGGTGAGCGTTCCGGCGCGTCTGACCGCCTACCAGGGATTCGATGCCCTGTTCCATAACGTTGAGTGCTATATCGCCAACACCAACACGCCCATGGGTGACATGGTTTGCCGCGAGGGTATTCGACGCGCCGCGGCTTCGCTGGCTGCGTGCGTGAACAGCGGCGATGACCTGGATGCGCGTGCCGAGCTCGCTTTTGCCAACACGCTCGGCGGTTATGCCATGGTGTGCTCGGGCTGTGCGGGATGCCACGGCCTTGAGCATGGCATGAGTGCGCATCATCATGACCTGCCGCACGGTGCCGGCCTCATTATGATCGCGCGCGCCTATCACACGTGGATGATCGATCACGGTGCCGCGCCCGAGCGTTATATCGACATGGCACGCCTGATGGGGAATGCCGAGGCGAGCGACCCGCACGATTTTGTCGCTGAGCTCACGCGTCTGATGGAAGCCTGCCACGTGGCCGACCTCGCCATGAGCGAGTGGGGGATTACCGCCGATGAGCTGCCCGCCATCGCGCACAATGCCCTAACGACCAACGACGCCCTGTTCGGCCACGATCCCATTGCCCTAACCGAGCCCGACGTCGTCGAGATCCTCAAACAAAGCTACCGCTAGCTGTTTTATCTCAATCTGTAACATCTGCAGCCGTTTTTGACGAGTAACTGTTACAGATTGAGATTTTCTCTTCACGGGAATTCGAATGTCTCGATCTGTAACAGTTAGACGAGGATTTGGCCCCTAACTGTTACAGATTGAGATAAACATCAGGGGCTTAAGCGTCTCGTCTCAATCTGTAACATCTAGATGCAAATTCTGCCTCTAGATGTTACAGATCGAGATAGTCGATTCGTGAAAACAAAAACCTCCGCAAGGGCGCTTGCCGTTGCGGAGGTTTTTCTACTCGTTTAGTAGCCTTACGGCCTCTGCGGCCATGTTTTCGACTGTCATACCGTTCTGCGCGAGTAGCTCGTTGGGATCATAGCGGTCCGGGAAGCCCTTGGCGATGCCAAAGGTGCGGGTGCGCAGCGGCGTGCAAGCCAGATAACATGCCACGCGCTCGCCCCAGCCGCCGTCCAAGATACCGTCCTCGATGGTCACGACAACGCGGTGCTCGGCGGCAAGACTGTCGAGGAACTCGCGGTCGAGCTCGGTCGCGAAGCGTGGGTTGACGAGCGTGGCCTCGATACCGTATTCGGCGGCCAAGCGGTTTGCCACGCGCTCGCCCAGCTCATAGAAATCGCCGAGCGCGAGCACGGCCACATCGCGGCCCTGGCGCACCACGTTGTAGCGGGCAACGCTGTAGTCGGCGTCCTCGGCAGGCGCCAGATCGAGGCGGCTTACCAGGCCAATGCCCGGCACGCGAATCGCCACGGGATGCTCGCGGTGATCGAGTGACCAGCTCAGCATGGACAGATATTCCTCCATGCAGGCCGGCGCCAGGTAACGCATGTTGGGAAGAGCGCCCAGCATGGAAATATCAAAGAACGAAAGGTGCGTCTCGGATGTGGTGCCAAAGATCGACGCGCCAAATACCAGGATGGTCGCCGGGGCGTCGTTGAGGCACAGGTCATGCCACAGTTCGTCGTAGGCGCGCTGCAAAAACGTGCCGTACACGCCAAAGACCGGCTTGGCGCCCGAGCGTGCAAGCGCGGTGGCAAAGGTCACGGCGTGCTCCTCGGCAATGCCCACATCGACGAACTGTTTGCCGGCGGCAGCGCGAAGCTCGGGTGTAAAGCCCATGATGTAGGGCGTGGCGGCCGTGATGCCCACGACTTGCGGATCGCGCTCGATGGCGGCGCTGAGCGCCTCGCCCGTAATGTCGGCATAGGTGCGCGGCGCAGGCTCGCTCGGATGGCCCGGGCAGAGCTTGCGTCCAGTCGCCATGTCAAACGGACCCACGTGGTGCCAGCGTTCCGGGTCGCTCTGGGCTGGCTCAAAGCCCTTGCCCTTGGCGGTGGAGACGTGTAGCACGATGGGATGATCGATATTGCGCAGATCCTGCAGCGCGTCGACGAGGGCCAACACATCGTTACCGGCGTCCAGATAGCGGTAGTCGAGCCCCATCGCGCGGAAAACGTTGCGCTCGCAGGTGCCGTTGCTGGCGCGCAGCTCGGCCAGATTGCGATAGAGGCCACCGTGGTTCTCGGCGATGGACTGGTCGTTATCGTTGACGATGATGATCAGGTTGCTATCGAGTTCGGCGGCATTGTTAAAGCCTTCAAACGCCAGGCCGCCCGAAAGCGAGCCGTCGCCAATGATGGTGATGACGTTGTACGCATCGCCCGCCAGGTCACGAGCGTGCGCCAGGCCGCAGCCCAGGCTCACCGACGTGGAGGTGTGACCCATGGCGAACAAGTCGTGCTCGGACTCGTTGGGATTGGCAAAGCCAGAAGCCTCACCATAACGCTCCGGATCGATATAGGTATACGCGCGCCCAGTCAGCGCCTTGTGGGCGTAGGTCTGGTGCGAAACGTCAAAGACAATCTTGTCGATGGGGGAGTTAAACACGCGATGAAGCGCAACCGTAAGCTCAACGACGCCCAAGTTGGGGGCAACGTGCCCGCCGACGGCGGCGGAGCTTTCGAGGATTGCCTGACGGATCTCGCCGCAGAGCAGCGGGAGCTCGGCGCGGTCGAGAGCCTTGACGTCCTCGGGCGTTGTCGTTTGCGTAAGCAGCATCGTTGTGGGTTACTCCATGCGAATCGAGCACCGGCGCTCCCTCGGCCGGCACAATTGCACAAAACAGTCTCGCACATTTTGGCGTTTGATATGTGACGGCGGCGCGGTAATTCGCCAACTGGCGGGGCAAAACGTTTTGTCCGATGCCATACTGATGTGTTCCATGATGTTTTTATCGATTGTGCGCAGGCCGTGGCTTGTCGCCGTGAGTCGCTGGAAGGAGGCAGCATGTCCGATGTCGTTCGTGCCGAGAAAATCGCGTGCGAAGTAGACCATGCTGCCCGTCAACTGGCACAGGCGGGCCGTCTGGACCTGACGCGCGAGTTTATCCAGCATGGCGATGTGACGGTGTACGCGCATGTGACCTCGGTGGCACGGGCGAGCCTGTCCTTTGCCGAGCGTCTGGACCGTGTCGGCGTTTCGGTCGACCGCGCCGCGCTGCTGCGTGGGGCTCTGCTGCACGATTACTTTCTCTACGACTGGCACGATCCCGACCCGAGTCATCGCCTGCACGGGTTTCGGCATCCGTTTTTTGCCCTGGCGCGTGCCGAGGAAGATTTTGAGTTGACGCCGCGCGAGCGGAATATCATTGCGCGCCATATGTTTCCGCTGGTACCGGTGCCGCCGACGTGTCGCGAGGCCTGGATTGTGTGCCTGGCGGATAAGTGGTGCGCGTTGTGCGAGACGGTTGCCGGTCGTCTGCCGCGCAGGGGCAGCACAGATGATTTGAACGAGGGCTCGAGCGAGAAGAGGAGAGGGTAGACGGTGGGGACCGCGATCGACATGGCATTTGGCGGTGCGACGCTTGCCGCCTGTCCGCTCTCGGCGCTGGTGCTCTCGTTTGCCTTCTACGGTTTTTGTGGCTGGGCATGGGAGTCGACGGTCTGCGCCATGCTCAACCACGGACGCTTTGCCAACAGCGGCTTTTTGCTGGGACCGTGCTGTCCCATCTATGGCGCGGGCGGCATTGCCTGCTGGCTGCTGCTGCGCGGGATTCCGGATGCCTCGAGCCAGTTTGTCGCTGCGGCACTCGTGTGCAGCGTGATCGAATATAGCGTGGGCGTGCTGCTCGAAAAAACGACGGGCGCCCGGTTTTGGGACTATTCGCACCTGCCGTTTAACCTGCACGGACGCATCTGTCTGTACTGGGCATGCGCGTTTGGCTTGGGTGCGCTGTGCATTTGCCGTTTAGTGGAGCCGGCATTGCTGGGGCTGCTTGGCCATCTGCCGGTTCTGATTGTGCGGCTGTCCGCCTTTATCGTCGCGGTCGCGATGATGGTCGACGCGGTGTGCTCTTTGGCCAGCTGGCGCCGCCTGTCCGATCAGCTGGAGCGTGTGCGCGCCGACCTTGCCGACCGTATCAATGAGTCTCTTGCCGATGCGTCCGACTCCATGCTCGAACGTATTCCCGATTCGGCGATCGACTCGGTGGCACAGACGCATATCCGCAGCCGCGCCGTTAACGCGTGGCTGGCGGAGCTGGGCGACGCGACGCTCGATGCCCTTCGTGAGAAGGCTTCGATGCCGACGTTTATCTCGGATGGTGCTCGCGGCCTGGCGCTTGTCGCCCGCCGCGTGGCCGATGCCGCGCCGAGCATGCCGCGTCCGTCGCTCAGCCGTCGCCTTGCCGGTAAGCGCATGAGCCGTCCGGTACCGAGCGTGTCACTCAGTCGTCGTGACCTGCGCTTTTTCAATGCCTTCCCGCGTCTGCGCATCAATCGCTACGAAGGTGTCATTCGAGCAACTAATCTCCGCGACCGCGCCCACGAGCTGTTTCGGCGCTAGCCGGGATGGGCGCGCTCACGGCTCCCTTGCTCGCGTATTTCCCGTTCGTTTCGCGTCCGTTGCCGCGCCGTTTCCAAGATTGCGGCACCGTTTCCATTCGACAACGCAGCGTTTAACAACGCCGTATCTGGTCTACACCAGTTGCCCCTCGGCCGCATTATGGGCGCCGACAACGTTCATGCGATCAAGGGGGAGCGAATGTACGATACGGGATCGACAACGTTTATGCTCATCTGCACCATGCTCGTGTTTTTAATGACACCGGGTCTGGCGTTTTTCTATGGCGGCCTGTCCAGGCGCAAAAATGTCATCAACACCATGCTCATGTGCTTTGGCGCCATTGGCCTGGTCGGCGTGCTGTGGATTGTTGCCGGCTGGTCGCTGGCCTACGGCGGCGACGGTTCCAGCCCGTTTATTGGAGGCCTTGACCAGCTGCTGTGCCTGCCGGCGCTCAACCAGGTGCTGCAGGCGGCCGAGGGCAATGCCGCGGACGGTGCCGTCTACCCTCAGATCATTAACATCGCCTTCCAGATGGCGTTTGCCATGATCACGGCCGCTATCGTCACGGGCAGCCTGGCCGGCCGCGTTAAGTTTGGTGCCATGACGGCCTTCCTGGGCATTTGGCTGCTCGTGGTCTATGCGCCACTCGCCCACATGGTCTGGGGCGGCGAGGGCTCCTTTATCGGCGACATGATCGGCGCGCTCGACTTTGCCGGCGGCGACGTAGTACACATTTCGTCCGGTCTCACGGGCCTGATTCTCTGCTTAATGCTTGGCCGTCGTCGCGGCTTTGGCATGGTGAGCTATCGCCCGCATAACGTGCCGTTTGTGGCGTTGGGCGCCGGCCTGCTTTGGTTTGGTTGGTTTGGCTTTAACGGCGGCAGCGAGTTCAAGGCCGACGCCGTGGCGGCGCTCGCCATCCTCAACACCGTGACGGCCAGCGCGGCGGGTATGGTCTCGTGGCTTGCCGTCGAGCGCGTGCACACCGGTCGCCCCACGCTGGTGGGTGCCAGCACCGGTCTGGTTGCGGGCCTTGTGGTGGTCACGCCGGGTGCGGGCTTTGTCGAGCCGTGGGCAGCGCTGGTTATGGGTTTGATTGTATCGCCCGTCTGTTACTTGGCCATTAGCCATCTCAAGACCAAGTTTGGCTACGACGATGCGCTCGACGCGTTTGGCTGCCACGGCATTGGCGGCATCTTGGGCGGCGTGCTCACGGGCCTGTTCTGCGTGCCGGAGCTCTCGTGGACCGGCAAGGGCGGCCTGTTCTACACGGGCGACGTGTCGCTGCTCATCTCGCAGATTCTGGGCATTGTGGTGACGGTCGTTATTGTGCTGGTGCTCGACCTGGTGATTGCTGCGGTGGTCAAGGCGCTCTTCCACGGAAGCCTGCGCGTGGACGAGGCCGACGAGGCGCTGGGCTTGGATGCGAGTCAGCACGGAGAAAGTGCGTATCCTTCGTTCAGCGGCTTAGATTAACGGCTTCAAATGTTCTGCCAGACCCGCTCTTGAAGAGAGGAATTCACTATGAAGAAGATCACGGCGATCGTTCGTGCTGAGAAGCTTGAGGTTCTTAAGGACGCGCTGTTTGCTGCCGATGTTCGCGGCATGACGATTAACCAGGTGCAGGGCTGCGGTGCGCAGCACGGCTGGAAGGAGTACGTGCGCGGCAACGAACTGCTCGTCAACACGATCCCCAAGGTGCAGTTCACTCTCATCTGTGCCGACGAGCACGTCGACGGCATTGTCGACATCATTTGCAACGCCGCACGCACCGGCGCCGTCGGCGACGGCAAGATCTGGGTCGAGCCGGTTGAGGAAGTCATCCGCATCCGCACCGGCGAACACGGCCCTGCTGCGGTGTAGAGCTGTCGATAAAGCTATCTTTCGTCTGATGGGCGCGTCTCTCTTGGGGTGCGCCCGCTCTCGTCTACAATATCGTGCAGACGAAGGAGAGGCATGCCCATGATCAAGATGTTCGCGAGTGACTTAGACGGAACGCTGCTTAACGCCCTGCACGAGGCCGACGGAACCATCCGCCGCGCCATTCGCGAGCTGACCGAAGCTGGGCTGCACGTGGTTCCCGCAACGGGTCGCTCGACGCTGCCGATTGGCGAGCATGGCTTTACAGGTTTGGCGCTCGACGCCTGCTGCTCCAACGGGTCCATCGTTCGCGACAGCCACGGCGAGGTGCTCAAGACCTGGACCATCGACCCGCAGGTTACCGAGGAGCTGCTCAAGGCGTTCCCGGACATTTGCTTCGACTGCTCCACGCCCGATGGCATGTTTTCGAGCGGTTCGTTCGAGATGCACCAAGCGGGCTTTAAAAAGGACAGCCCTATCAAGCGTATCGTGATGCGTGGCATGCGTGCACGTGGCGGGTATCACGAGGAACAATATTTCGACCAGTCGATCGGTGACATCCTGCGCCACGATGTGTGCAAGATCAACTGCCGCGTGACCTCGCCCGAGCTGGAGCGCGACCTTAAGGCGTATTTGGTCGAGCGCTCGGACCGCGTGGTCAACGCGCCGTTTGACCCGGTGATGTTTGAGATTACGGACGTAGCGTGCAACAAGGGCGAGAGCGTGGCCTGGCTGGCGGGCTACTACGGTATTGCCGAGGACGAGGTCGCGGTTTACGGCGACGGCGGCAACGACATTGCCATGCTCAAGCGTTTCCGCCACAGCTACGCGACCAAAAACGCAAGCGATGCAGCCAAGGCCGCCGCGAGCGCGACCATCGGCAGCTGCATGATCCACGCCGTCCCCAAACACATGCTCGCTACCATGCATAAGCAGAATTCCCGCACCGTTATCGAATAATGTGACAAAGGGACTGCCACTTTGTCACATCCAAATTATTGCCTTTACGTGTTGATGCACACGGTGTGCAATAATACTCGCACTGTGCAATAGCGCACAGGCTGAGTAACAAGGAGGACGCTTGTCCCAGCTCGAGAAATGCGATCGCCGGTCCCTTCGCTCGCAGCGTGCCCTTCGCCAGGCGCTTGCCAGCGAGCTTGCCGAAAGCGGCGACCTTTCGCGCATTAATGTCGCGTCGCTCACCGAGCGCGCTGGCCTTACGCGCCGCACGTTCTATTCGCACTACCGCGATATCCCCGACTTTATCAATCAAATCGAGGACGGCTTGCTGGCCGAGATCCGTGAGCGCATTGAGCTCATCACCGCAGCTCAGCTGCCCGATCTCTATCACAATATCGACGAGCTCGAGCCGGCGCCCGGTTCGGTTGAGCTGCTGCGTTATCTTGCGGCCAACCGCGACTTAATCGGTGCGCTGCTGGGTCCGGGCGGCGACCAGGCCTTTATTAAAAGGATTATCGACACCGCGCGTGAGGCTGTGGTGCCGCGTGCGCAGACGGGCATTTTGGGCCTAGCGCTGGGCACGTTCTTTGACTACTACGTCACCTACGTCGTGAGTGCCGAGGTCGGCCTGATTCAGCGCTGGTTTGAGCGTGGGCTCACCGAATCGCCCGAGGCCATGGCGCGCATTATGACGGTGCTCGCTTTTGTGCGCCCCGGCGACCTGTATGGCCAACCCATCGATATCAACGTGCCGGAATACGGCATGAAGCTATTGAACTTGCAGCTCGAGGACGCGGCCGACACCGCTGCAACCGTCGAGTCCAACAACTAAGAGGAGAGACAATGAGCAAACTCGTCGAGGGCATCAAGGACCGCATGGTTGCTGCCGCACGCGAGGCCGCGCCCACCGTGATGGACGCTGCGCAGAAGGCCGCGACCGCGGCTGTCGAGAAAGTTGCCGAGGCAGTTGCCGATGCCAAGAACGTGGCAGGGGAGACGTCCGTCGCCGCCGAGCCCGCTACCGCTACTGAGCCCGTAGCCGCCGCCCACGCCCCCGAAGGCGCGATTTTCAACCCCGAGAACGCTCGTGGCAACCTGCACCTGGGCATCGACGTGGGCTCTACCACCGTCAAGCTTGCCGTGCTCAACGACGACAACCAGATCGTCTACGCCAAGTACCAGCGTCACCACACCGACGTCCGTGCCTGCGCCCGCGACCTGTTCGAGGGCGCTGCGACCGTGCTGCCGACGGCCCAGATGACCTGCGCCATTACCGGCTCGGGCGGTCTGCTGCTTTCCCAATGGCTCGACCTAGAGTTTGTCCAGGAAGTCATCGCCAGCAAGCGCGCCGTCGAGACCCTCATCCCGGCCACCGACGTCGCCATCGAGTTGGGCGGCGAGGACGCCAAGATCATCTACTTCGATAACGGCATCGAGCAGCGCATGAACGGCACCTGCGCCGGCGGTACGGGCGCGTTCATCGACCAGATGGCAACCCTGCTGCACACCGACGCGAGCGGCCTCAACGAGCTCGCGGCCAACGCCACCACCATCTATCCCATCGCCAGTCGCTGCGGCGTATTTGCCAAGACCGACGTGCAGCCGCTGCTCAACGAGGGCGCCCGTCCCGAGGACGTGGCCGCCTCCATCTTCCAGGCCGTCGTGACCCAGACCATCTCAGGCCTGGCGTGCGGCCGTCCCATCCGCGGCAACGTCGCCTTCCTGGGCGGCCCGCTGCAGTACCTCTCCGAGCTGCGCCACCGCTTCTACCTCACGCTCAATCTGGACGAGGAGCACCGTATCGTGCCCCAAAACGCTCACCTGTTTGTGGCGAGCGGCGCCGCCATGGCGCACGAGTCCAACAAGCTCAGCACGTTCCCGCAGCTCATCGGGGCCATCGATGCCCTGGGTGACACGCAGGGTGCCGAGGTTGAGCGTCTGGATCCGCTCTTTGCCACCGACGAGGACTTTGCCGAGTTCAAGGGCCGCCACGACACCGAGGTCGTCCCCAAGGGCAAGCTCGAAGGCTACACCGGCCGCGTGTTCATCGGCATCGATGCCGGCTCCACCACCATGAAGGCCGCGCTCGTGGGCGAGGACGGCCAGCTGCTGCACACCTGGTACGGCAACAACAACGGTGACATCCTGGGCACGGCCAAGGTCATCATGGCCGATTTCTACAACCACATTCCCGCCGGCTGCACCATCGGCCACGTGACCACCACCGGTTATGGCGAGGCTCTGCTCATCGAGGCCCTCAAGGCCGACTCCGGCGAGATCGAGACCGTCGCGCACCTGCGCGGCGCCAAGGCGTTCCTGCCGGGCGTCGAGTTTATCCTGGATATTGGCGGCCAGGACATGAAGTGCCTGCGCGTCAAGGACGGCGTGATTGAGCACATCATGCTCAACGAGGCCTGCTCGTCGGGCTGCGGCAGCTTTATCGAGAGTTTCGCCGTGTCTATGAACATGGACGTGCGCGCATTTGCCGACGCCGCCATCCACGCCAAGGCCCCCGTCGACCTGGGCAGCCGCTGCACCGTCTTTATGAACTCGCGCGTCAAGCAGGCGCAAAAGGAAGGCGCCACGGTGGGCGACATCGCGGCCGGCCTGTCCTACTCTGTCATCAAAAACGCCCTGTTCAAGGTCATTAAGCTGCGCGATCCCAAGGAGATCGGCAGTCAGGTGATCGTTCAGGGCGGCACCTTTATGTCCGACGCCACGCTGCGTGCGTTTGAGCAGCTCACCGGCGTTCATGCCGTGCGTCCCGACATCGCCGGCTGCATGGGCGCCTACGGTGCGGCCCTGCTCGCCCGCGATCGCGCCGGTGCCGACGGCACCTCGACCATTCTTTCTGCCGAGGACATCGCACACCTTACCGTGACGCAAAAGCACGTCCGTTGCGGCCGTTGCTCCAACAACTGCCAGCTCACTGTCAACGACTTTGGCGGCGGTAGGCGCTTCATTACCGGCAATCGCTGCGAGAAGGGCGCTGGCCACAAAAAGCAGAAGACCGAGGCCCCCAACCTCTTCAAAAGGAAAAACGAGCTGCTCTTTAACCGCGAGGTACTGAGCCCGGACGAGGCCCCGCGCGGAACCGTCGGCATCCCGCGCGCGCTCAACATGTACGAAAACTACCCCTTCTGGCATGCGTTCTTTACGCGCCTGGGCTTTAGCGTGCAGCTGTCCGAGCAGTCGAGCAAAAAGACCTATCAGGCGGGCATTGAGTCCATGCCGTCCGAGAGCGTATGCTACCCGGCCAAAATGAGCCACGGCCACGTGATGAACCTCATCGACCGCGATGTCGACTTCATTTGGATGCCGTGCGTGCGTTGGGAACGCAAGGAGGATCCGACCGCCGGCAACTGCTACAACTGCCCCATCGTCATGAGCTACCCCACGGCGCTGGCGCTCAACATTGACGAGATCCGCGAGCAGAACATCGAGTTCCTGTACCCGTTTGTGCCGTATCACGACAAGACCGAGCTCAAGCGCCGCCTGTACCAGGTGCTCGCCGTCGATCGCGTGGCCGACGCCAAGGCTGGTCGCGGTCGCGTGCGCGGACCCAAGATCACGCGCTCCGAGGTCGACGCCGCCGTCAACGCCGCCTTTGAGGCCGATGCTCGTTTCCACGAGGACATCCAGACCATGGGCGAGGAAGCCCTTAAGTGGGTCGAGGACCACGGCGGCCACGGCATCGTGCTCGCTGGTCGTCCCTATCACAACGACCCCGAGATCAACCACGCCCTGCCCGAGCTTATCTCGAGCTTTGGCTTTGCGGTCTTTACCGAGGATTCGCTCGCGCATCTGGTAAAGCCCGAGCGCCCCATCCGCGTCGTCGACCAGTGGATGTACCACAGCCGCCTGTACGCCGTCGCCCGTTTTGTGACGATGCGCAACGACCTGGACCTGATTCAGCTCAACTCCTTCGGCTGCGGCTTGGACGCCCTGACCACCGACCAGGTGCAGGAAATCCTTGAGGCCAGCGGCAAGATCTATACCGTGCTCAAGATCGACGAGGTGTCCAACCTGGGTGCCGCGCGCATCCGCATCCGCTCGCTCATGGCCGCGCTTAAGGACCAGGAGGCCGAGCGTTTGGCCGAGGCCACGGCAGCGGGCGAGGCCTACGAGCAGGGCGACGCCGCACCGGTGGCGCCCTCCACGGATGCCCCCGCGTTCGCGAGCCGCAAGTACACGTTTGAGGCTCAGCGCGAGAGTGCTTCGACCGCGTGGCCCAAGGTGCCCTTTACCGAGCAGATGCGCGAGGAGGGCTACACCATCCTGTGCCCGCAGATGGCGCCGATCCACTTTGACCTGGTTAAAGAGGTGTTCCGCGGTGCCGGCTACAACTTGGAGCTGCTGCCCTCGACCGATCACGATGCCGTCGAGGCCGGTCTGCGCTATGTGAACAATGACATCTGCTACCCGTCAATTCTGGTGACGGGCCAGATCATGGAGGCCATCGAAAGCGGTCGCTACGACCTGTCCAAGACGGCCGTGGTCATCAGCCAGACCGGCGGCGGCTGCCGCGCCACCAACTACATCGCGCTCATCCGCAAGGCCCTGCGCGAGAGCGGCCACCCCGAGATTCCGGTGATCTCTCTGTCGGCCGTGGCGCTCGGCGAGGACAACCCCGGCTTTAAGCTGACGCCGGCGCTGCTTAAGCAGGCCGTGTACGCTGTGCTCTTTGGCGACGTGATGATGCAGATGCTCTACCGCTGCCGTCCGTACGAGGCCACGACCGGTGCCGCCAATGCGCTCTACGAGGAGTATATGGCGCGCGCTCGCAAGCTGGCGCCTAAGTTCAATAGGCATAACTACACCAAGCTTGCTCGTGAGGCCATCCGCGCGTTCGACACCATGCCGCTCGTGGGCGAGGGTACCAAGCCACGCGTGGGCGTGGTCGGCGAGATCCTGGTCAAGTTCCACCCCACGGCCAACAACCACGTGGTCGATGTCATCGAGCGCGAGGGCTGCGAGGCCGTGGTGCCGGGCTTGCTCGACTTTTTCCTGTACTCCATGAGCAACGCCGAGCTTCAAAAAGACGAGCTGGGAAGCTCTGCCACTACGCGCGCTAGCATGCAGGCGCTCATTAAGCTGGTGGACTGGATGCGCACGCCGGTGGAGGAGATGCTCGAAAAGTCCCGCCGCTTCGAGGCGCCCGAGCGCATTGGCACCATGGCGGACAAGGCCCGTACGGTGCTTTCGGTGTGCAACAACATGGGCGAAGGCTGGCTGCTCACGGCCGAGATGCTCGACCTGATCGACCACGGTGCGCCCAACATCATCTGCACGCAGCCCTTCGCGTGCCTGCCCAACCACGTAGTGGGTAAGGCTGTGATCAAGGAGCTGCGCCGTCAGCATCCCGAGAGCAACATCGTCGCGGTGGACTACGACCCCGGCGCGTCCGAGGTCAACCAGCTCAACCGCATTAAGCTCATGATCAGCGTGGCCAAGGAGAACATGCGCGCCGGTAAGGGCTTTAAGCTTGAGAAGGTGGCGCCGCTCGCGATGGACGAGGTCACCGGCCAGATGCGTGCCCATGACGGCTGCGTGAGCTGCGGCTCGGTCGACGAGAGTGCCGTGGCGTCGGTCGCTGAGCGCCTGGGACGCGGCATTAAGAAGTAGTTGGCCTACTTCGAGCCAGATATAAGACAAACGGGTGGCGGCCGTATCGGCTACCACCCGTTTTGCTGGACATATGTTGCGTAAACGCCCCAGCTATCACCCCTTGCGAACTTAGATTTCGGAAGTATGCGGCAAAATCTGAATAGGCCGAGCACACCGGATATGTCCAAGCTCTGTACCTGCGGTTTTATTAACGGAAAACGGGGGTGTGCTCGAGAGTTTCAAAATTTGCCGCATACTTCCGAAAACGGCCTCTCGGTGGCACAAAAAATTGCCCTCGGAACCCTGAGATAATGAACAGGTGTAGCCGTTCGCCGCAAAATACCGTCCGTTTATAGAACCAACCCCCGGCTCGTAGCCTCCATACGGTTGAATAAATACACATCTATGGAATTACGTAAGAGAGGACTGTTCCTATGAGCTACAAGACCGTTTGCGTTGCCGGCGGCGGCGTGCTGGGAAGCCAGATTGCCTTTCAGGCTGCCTACTGCGGCTTCGATGTAACGATTTGGCTGCGCAGCGAGGGCAGCATCGGCCGCACCCAGCCCAAGATCGACCATGTTCGCGAGGAGTACATCGCTGCCATCGAGGGCATGGCGGACGGTACGGGCGAGTGGTGTGCCGGCATCGCCGACAGCGACCAGCCCTTCGACAAGGAAGCGGCACTCGCCGCCGTTGAGCGTGCTTACTCCACGCTCAAGCTGGAGCTCGATCTTGCCAAGGCCGTGGTTGACGCCGACCTGGTCATCGAGTCTATGGCCGAGGACACCCAGGCAAAAATCGACTTCTACAAGAAGCTCGCCCCGGTTCTCCCGCAAAAGACCGTCATCGTCACCAACTCCTCCACGCTGCTGCCGAGCACCTTTGCCAAGTACACCGGCCGCCCCGAGAAGTACCTGTCGCTGCACTTTGCCAATTCCATCTGGAAGAACAACATGACCGAGGTCATGGCCCAGAGCCAAACTGACAAGCGCTACTTCGACGAGCTTGTCGACTTTGCCAACGACATCCGCATGCTGGCGCTTCCCGTCAACAAGGAAAAGAACGGCTACCTGCTCAACTCCATGTTAGTGCCGTGGCTGCTCTCGGGCCTTGATCTGTATGTCTCGGGTGTGAGTGACCCCAAGAGCATCGACCTCGCATGGACGCGCGGCACTGGCGCGCCCAAAGGTCCGTTCCGCGTGTTCGACACGGTGGGCATCCAGACGGCCTACAACATCGTCATGCAGTATCAGAAGGTCCCGGGCCTGGTGAGCCCGTTGCTCAAAAAGATGATGATGCCCTACAACTTTAAGGCCATGGCCTCCGTCCTCAAGAAAATGCTCGACGAAGGTAAGCTGGGCGAAAGCTCGGGCGAGGGCTTCTTCAAGTACTAAAAAATGATCCCTCGGGGACGGAGGAAAACGGATCATTTTCGGCCGCCAACAGTGAGAAGATGGACCCAGAAATAGAAAGGAGTGGCAATGGGCCGGCTCGGGCTTTGAGGACAAGTTGCTGCAGGCCCAGGGCGATTTTTCGCTCAACGCGGGCCAGCACGGCGTGACGTATCTGCCGAGTTCTGACACGGCAACGACCGGTTGCTACCAGGTGCTGCTGTACGACAACAACTTTGGTGCGGCCGAAAGCTATCCCAAGTTCGACTGGGGCCAGCTGGGCGCCGCGGTGGTGACCGACTACAACAAGGGCACGCATTCGTTTGGGCGCATCTTTACGGTGGACGAGACCGCGCGCACCTACGAGCTTGTGGACCAGATCGCCGTGCCGTTTTCGGGCTATGTGAGCAGTGCGCAGCGCGTCGGCAATTCGAACAGCATGCTCGTGGCATCGGGCATGGCCAAGACCTTTATCGAGTACGACCGCTACGGACTGCCCATCGCCACCTACGAGATGGAAGCCGAAAAGCACATCTACCGCGTGTACAAGTACGAGCTGTAGGGCCGCCCCGCATCACTTCACGTCAAACTCCACGCGATCGAGTTCGGGCACGTTGAGGTCGATGAGCTTGCGAGCGACGTGGCGGTCGTGTGCCCCGAGCGCCTCGCTTGTCGTCACATGGGCGACAATCTCGCGCTCGACGATGCCCCTCTCGTCGCCTTCGGTGGCCGAGGTCTCGACGGCGACGGTGTAATCCTTAAAGCCCGGCAGTACCGCGGCAAGCTCGCGCGTGGTTTCGGTGACGCCGTAGCCGTCCTGCACGCCGGCTTGCGCCGAGCCAATAGACCCCGCCGTCATAACGATGCAGGGGATGGCAAAGACTACCGTGCCCACAATGATGCGGCGGCGCACCTTGCGTGACAGCTCGTCGACCTCGGCGTTTTCTTCAGCAGTCACAATACCGTCGCCGTTCAGGTCGCGCTTGAGCGGCACGCGCAAAAGAAGCAGCACGGCCTCGGCGGCCAGTGCGATAAAGACCACGTTGATGCCAAACTCGTAAAGCGCCGAGAGAAACAGCGACCCGCTTGCGATGGCGATGCCATAGCCCGCCGCGCACAGGGGCGGCATGAGCGCGGTCGCCACGGCCACGCCGGCGATGAGCGTGGCGGGTTCCTGGTCGCGCGAGTTGCCCAGGCCACCAGCAAAGCCGCCCGCGAGCGCGACGGCAAGGTCCCACACGGTCGGTGTCGAATTGTCGATGATGGCGGCCGTGGTGGTGCCAAGGGGCGAGAGCTTAAAGTACAACGTGGACGTGACCAGGCAAAAGGCCATCTGCAGCGCGAGGCTGGCGACGGCCTCGACGGCAATCTCGCGGTCGAGCGTGGCGATGCCGTATGCCATGGCAAGGACCGAGCCCATGAGCGGGCAGATGAGCATGGCGCCTACAATGGCGATAGCCGAGTCGATATCGAGGCCGATGCTCGCGATCAACATGGCAATGATCAGGATGCACAGGTGAGAGCCAGTCAGGCGCGCCCCGTTTACGAAGCGCTTGCGAATCACGTGATAGGGCGCACGACCCTCGCGAATGTTGAATGCCTGCTTTAGAAAGCGGCTTGCGTTCTCCATGGCCTCGCTGTGGGCGGGGCGGATGCCATGGCGCCGATGATGGCGCTCGCGCAGTCGCTTGAGCTGTTGTTTATCGAGTTCCATGTTCACCTCGTATTGCCGCAGGAACGCGGGTGTGTTCGCAGCATGTACTCTACACCGTGGCGCCCGTGGCGGTCATCTTGACATGGAACTTAGGCGAGCAGGCAAAGGAAGACACGCCACATGCGAGTACTGCCGAGGGTTTCGGCAGATACAAAAAAGCGCGGAGCCGGATAGATTCCGACCCCGCGCTTTGCGTTGATGCGTTGTGGTTCGGCTTAGCCCAGCAGGCTCAGGCCAACAGAGACAAACGCCAGGATAACGCCGACGATGGACTCGCCGCCGAGCAGGCCGCTGGCGACGACTAGGCCCTGCTCCTGGAAGGCGGCGTCCTTGGCAGCTTTCTCCTCGTCCGAAAGACCGGCCGTGGCATCGCGGTGAGCGGCCCACTTGTCGTAGGCGAGCTTGACGCAGGAGCCCAGGAAAGCCGTGAGCGACATGTAGAACGGCAGGTACACACCCAGGCCGATCATCATGGCCGGAATACCGAGCCAGTACATGACGATGCCGGCGATAAAGCCGCCGACGAACCACGGCACGCTCGGGATGCCCGAGACCATGGTGGCGACGACGCTGGCCTGAGCGGCAACGAAGCTCTTGTCGGGGCCAAAGGCGTCCGGACCATAGGCGGTGACGAGCGCAACCATGACGGCGGCGGCGACCAGGGCGCCCACGATGCCGCCGATGGCCTGACCGATCCACTGCGCGCGCGGGTTGGTGCCCAGCACGGCGCCGGCCTTAAAGTCGTTCATGACGTCGCCCGCAAGGCCGCACGCCACGGCAACGATGCCGGCGATAAAGAACAGCTTGACCTGGGCGATCTGGGCGAAAGCGGCCACGATGAGCATGACGATGAGGCCAAAGATCTCCATGGGGTCGATGCCCGTCTGGCCGCAGCTCTGCGCGCTCATGATGGTGGTGACAAAGGTGAACAGCGTGACGATGACGGCCGGAACAGGACCAAGGTCGAGCGCGATGGCGATGACGACGGCGATGGCAGCGGCGCCCAGGCCGATGATGCCGGCGTCGAGCTTAAGGGAGCCCGAGATGAGCGACTGCTCGTCGGTATCGGTGGAGCTGTCGGCGGCTAGACCGCGGACGATGCCGGCGACCTGCGGCAGAATGTCCTTGAGGACGACAGCGACGCCAAAGCCCATCATGAGGCCCATACCCAGGGACTTGACGATGCCCTGTGCGGTCATAACGTCGAACAGGCCAGCAGCGGTGCCACCGACGATGATGCCAAAGTTGCCCAGCAATGCGCCGGCAAACCAGAAGGCGACCGGGGCGAAGCCCACGAGGAAGCCGACGGAGAGCAGCATGGGCGAGTTGTAGATACCAAAGGTCACGCCGGGGATATTGAGCGTGCACAGCATGCTGGGCACAATGCCCAGGGCGTCGCGCAGCACGCTGTAGATGCCGGCGAGGGCCATGGAGCCAAAGAGCTGTTTGCCGGTCTTGCCGCCGGCCTCGGTTGCGCGCAGGGTCTGAGCTGCGGCGTTGCCGGTGGGGAACTCAAGGGCGGCGTCCACGATAAAGTGACGGTGGATGAGAGCCGTTGCCAGCAGGCCCAGGATGGTGCCGGCGAGTGCCACGATAAACATGTCGAGCCAGCTGATCTGGTCGGCATAGCCCAGCATCCAGGCGCCCGGGATGGTAAACGCCAAGCCGCCGGCGACCATGGCGCCCGCGGACATGATGGTGTGGGTGACGTTGGCCTCGTTGAGGCTGGCGTTGCCCATGAGCTTAAGGAAGAACAGCGAGATGACGGCAGCGAAGACGATCGGCCAGGGGAGTGCGCCCATCTTGAGCGCCGTGTAGGCCGAGCTTGCCGTGATAATCACGCAGCCAAGGACGCCGATGACGACGCCGCGCAGCGTGAGTTGCCCGCGCATCGAGGCGCGGTTCGAGGGATTGCTCATATATAACTCCTTTGCGTATATCCGCTTCCCCCGGGAGCGCCGCTACGGATGCGGCGCGGGAAGTCGGGTTACCAAGGGCCGCCGCGTGAGCTCGCAAACGACCGCGAACCAGTATAGCGGCAAGGTGGCTCATTTGGGACGGGGCTTTTTTAGCTGCCTTGGTAGTCAATTTGGGTAGGCGATATACTGCTGGGCAGACGAAAGGAGCGCCGACGATGCTTAATGGGTGCGCATATATATTGACGGTCGACGTGGGCAACACGTTCATTCGCTTTGGCCTGTTTGCCGAGGACTCGGCCGCGGCACAGGAATGCCCGCTTGCGACGTGCGAGATCACAACGCCGGCGCGCATCACAGCAGACGAAGCGCGCATGCGTCTCGTGCAGGTCATGGGCGCCCTTGCGGCCGATGCGGGCATACCGGGTGCACTTGTGCCCGCGGCTGCTGTGCTGAGCTGCGTGGTCCCGGCGCTCGAGCGCCCGTGGAAGACGGCGCTTTCCCGTACCTGCACGGGGCGCGTGCTCACGGTGGGGCCGGGGCTTAAGACCGGCATGCCCGTGCATTACGACGACCCGGCCGAGATCGGCCCCGACCGCATCGCCGATGCCGTGGCAGCCCGTGCCGTCTACGGCTCGCCGTGCATCGTCATCGACCTGGGCACCACGACCAATATCGAGGTCATCGATGCGCGCGGTACCTTTGTGGGCGGCGTCATCGCACCGGGCCTGGCGCTCGGCGCTCGCTCGCTTTCGGCGGCAGCAGCGCGCCTACCCCAGGTTGAGCCCTCGGCGCCGACACACGTCATCGGCCGCAACACGCGCGAGGCCATGCGCTCGGGCGTGGTTTTGGGCGAGGTGGCCCGCATCGACGGCATGCTCGACATGGTGCTTGCCGAGATGCGCACGACCAAGGCCGCGGGAGAGAGCGATGTGCCCATCGTCATTACCGGCGACGACGCCGAGGCGCTTGCGGCCCTTGTCGGCCATAGCCTGACGGTCGACGATGCGCTGACGTTGCGGGGTCTCGCCGAGCTCTACCACATCAACCAAAAGCCCCGCCGCGCGTAGCGATGGGGGCGATGGGACAAAACGTCTCCACCTTCCACCTGCTACAATGGGTCAAACTATTGCGATTTCGGAGGTGTCTGCCATGTCGGACGATCTTCATCAAACCGCGTCGGGCAAGCGCCGCGACGTTATTAGCTGGGATGAGTTCTTTATGAGCGTGGCCATCGCCGCGCAGCGCCGCAGTAAGGACCCCAACACGCAGGTGGGCGCGTGCATCGCCAGCACCAACCACCGCATCCTTTCGGTGGGCTACAACGGCACGCCCTCGGCACTCAACGATGACTTTTTCCCGTGGGGAACGAGCGACGACCCGTTGCAGGATAAGCACAACTACGTGGTGCATGCCGAGGCCAACGCCGTGCTCAACTACCGCGGCTCGCTCAAAGACCTTGAGGGTTCCACGGTCTACGTTACGCTGTTTCCGTGCCACGACTGCGCCAAGATCCTGGCACAGGTGGGTGTGGGCGAGGTCGTCTACCTGGACAATAAGTATGCCGACACCGATGACGGCCGTATCAGCCGCCGCATTCTCGACTCCTGCGGCATCAGCTACCGCCAGGTCATCGTCGATGTTCAGATTGGTACCGGGGGACAAGCTCAGCAGTAATACGCGTTGTCGCCATCTGACGACGAACGCAGCTCAAAGAGCCCCGTCCCAAATTGACTGCTCGTGAAAGTCGTGTCCGCGCGCATGGCTGGCGCCTAAGCGGGTACATGGCTGTAGTAACATAGCCCCTGTCCGCGGGCGTGCCCGCGTTATTGTGAGAAAGGAGCCCCTGTGGCTGTTAACGAAGAGCTGCTTAAGAAGGTTCTTGAGGAGATCCGCCCCAACCTGCAGGCCGATGGCGGCGATATGGAGTATGTGGGCGTCGACGACGAGGGCGTCGTCAAGCTGGAGCTGCAGGGCGCCTGCGCCGGCTGCCCCATGAGCTCGCTGACCCTGTCCATGGGTATCGAGCGCATCCTGAAGGAGCATGTGCCCGGTGTTACCCGCGTTGAGCAGGTCAATGTCTCCGGCGAGGCCGAGGACCTGTATGACGAGTATGCGCCGTTCTAAGATGCGAAAGTTGCGGACGGTGCGCTCCGCATAGACGTTACGCCCAAATATGCGGCTGCGAGCGTAAGGCCCGCGGCCGCATTTGTATGTAGGGAGCAGGGGGATCGACATGCTCAACGACCTCTACCATATGCTTGATCCTGTCGCGATTTCGGCGGGCCCCATCACCATCTACTGGTACGGTCTGGCCTATGTGGTCGGCGCTCTGCTCACGGCGGTCGTTATGTACCGCACGCAGCGCCGTTGGGGCTTCGATATTACAATCGACGATCTGACGAGTGTCGTGGTCGGCGTGGTCTTTGGCCTCATTATCGGTGCACGTCTGTTCTACGTCGTCTTTTACGGCGACGGCTACTACTGGGCCCATCCGCTCGAGATCTTTGCCACCAACGAGGGCGGTATGAGTTTCCACGGTGGTCTGGTGGGTGGCATTATCGGCGGCATCATCGTGTGCCGCATGTACAAGCTCGATGCATGGACCTTGGCCGACCTTGCCGTGATCGGTGCTCCGCTGGCGCTGTGCCTGGGCCGCTGCGCCAACTTTGTCAACGGTGAGCTGTGGGGCAAGCCGACCGACCTACCCTGGGGCGTGGTCTTTGGCGGCACCGCGGGCGACATGCCGCGCCATCCCTCCCAGCTCTACGAGGCATTTCTCGAGGGTATCGTGCTCTTTTGCATCCTGCAGGTACTCAGCCGCAAAAAACCGCTGCTGCCCCAGGGCACGTTTATGGGCGTGTTTGTGATGGGCTACGGCATCGTTCGCTTCCTCGTCGAGTTCGTGCGCGTGCCCGATGCCCAGCTGGGCTATCTGCTGGGCGGCGTCATCACCATGGGTCAGCTGCTGAGTCTGCCGCTTGTGATCGCCGGCCTAGCGCTCATCATCTTCGCCCGACACCGCAATCAGCCCCAGCGCGTCTACCTGGACGCCTAACCAAGACCACCACAAAGGGGACAGGCACCTTTGTGGTGGTCTTGCCGAGTTTGATAGGTTTCTAGAAAGGCTTTCGGACTGTGAAGGATTCCGACCTCTCCACAACGGCTGCGCGCGACGCTGCCCGCATCGTCTGGTTTAAGCGCTACCCCGCCAAGCAGACACTCATCGCATTTTTGCTCGCGCTGTTGGCGACCACGGCGTTTTCCATCGATCCCGCCCCGGTGTCGAGCAACGCAGTCTTGGCGATTGACCCCAAGGCTTCGGGCATGCTGTACGTGTGCTACGAGGTGCTCCTCTCGTTTGCCGGCCATACCGACGCGGTCATGCTGCTTGCGCTTGCCTGCCTGCTCACGCTGCCGTTTCGCTACGTATTCTTTGGCCGCGGCGACGCCTGGCGTCCCTCGGTGATCCTTCCGTCGCTGTTCTTTGCCGTCTGCATGGTGTTTGGCCGCAGCTACGACCTCACCGATTCGGCCGAGATCGTGCTCGGCGACAAGGCGCGCATCATCTGCGCCTGGATAGGCGGTGCGGGCTGGATGCTCTTGGCGGTCGTTGCCTTCTACCTTGCCTTTGAGTGTCTAGATTGGCTGAGCTCTCGGCGTATTCCGTTTTCCGAAGCGCACTTTGGCCGCGTATGGCGTATGGCTCACGCCGTGCTCTCGGTCCATCCCTTTGCCGGGCCCTTCCTGGTGCTTATGGTCGCCTGGGCGCCCACGCTCATCGCTTCGCTGCCCGGCCTTTTTATGGGAGATACGGGTGCGCAGATTCGCCAGTGGTTCAACTACCCCAACGGTACGAGTGACTACCTGCGCCTGCTCAATCCCAACGTGTTGCTCAACGGGCATCATCCGGTCGTGCACACGGCTATCATCGGTTCGTGCGTCCAACTGGGGCTTTCACTGTTCAACAGCGCCAACGCAGGTCTTGTCA
Organism: Collinsella aerofaciens; assembly: GCF_040910265.1. GTDB lineage: Bacteria > Actinomycetota > Coriobacteriia > Coriobacteriales > Coriobacteriaceae > Collinsella > Collinsella aerofaciens_BK. The sequence continues at coordinate 118,873 of NZ_JBDGAW010000001.1, forward strand.
TCTACACCTGCGCTCAGTTCGTCATTACGGCCGCCTGCATGGCCTATTCCATCTCGTCGTTGCGCAAGCTGGGCGTGAGCCTGCCGGTCCGCGGCGTGATCTTGCTGTTCTTTGTGTTTATGCCCATGTTCTCCAACTACGCGGCCCTGCTTACCAAAGATGTGCTGTTTGCCGATGCGTTTTTGGTTTTGCTGGTGCAGACCGTCAAGCTTGTGGCCTGTGGCCTGCCTCGTCGCGATGCGAATGTCGAGCGTGTGGGCGAGCCCGAGCCCGCGCTTTTTGCGCGTCACGACTGGCTGTTGCTTGCCCTGGGCGCCATGGGGTCGACGTTTTTGCGTAACGGCGGCCTGGTGTTTGTGCTGGCGGCATGCGTGATCGCGGCGGCGTTTTGCGCTTGGGACGTGCATGCGGCTCGCCGTGCGGCCAAGCAGACGGGTGCTGAGTCCTCGTTTCGCGTGCCACGCTTTTGCTGGGTTGGCATCCTGGCGGTGCTTGCGCTCTGTCTTGTCTCCAACATGTACTTCACCAAGGTCTTTATGCCGGCGCACGACATTACGCCCAGCTCCAAGCGCGAGGTGCTCTCGATTCCGTTCCAGCAGACGGCGCGCTTCGTCCAAAAGCACGACGGCCTTAACTCAGGTGTCAATCCTACGGTTAAAGAGGACGGCACCATCGTGGAAGCTCCCTGCGACGGTTTGGTGACCGAAGAGGAGCGTGCCGTGATCGATCGCGTACTCAAGTACGAAAACCTGGGCCGCCGGTACAACCCCGACAAGTCCGATGCCGTCAAGAACTGCTTTAACGAATATGCCTCGCAGGAGGATATCGACGCCTATTTTGAGGTTTGGGCCCAGATGTTCAAAAAGGATCCCGAGTGCTATATCTCGGCGCTTATCAATAACTACTATGGCTACTTTTATCCGAGCGCCCGCGACGCATGGGTCTACAGCACGGCGCGCAGTGCCGAGATCATGGCTCGTCCCGACAATCTCAAGTACTTCGATTTCCATCCGGTCGATAGCAAGGTCGTGCGGTGGTGTGGCCATCTGATTAACCTGTATCGCGTGGCGGTACAGCGCATCCCGTTTATCTCACTTACCATGAGCAGTGCAACCTACGTGTGGATCATGATTGCCGTGGTGGTCTACCTGTTGCGGCGTCATTCGTGGAGGGCGCTTGCCATTTGGGTGCCGCTTTTGGGCGTACTCGCCGTGTGTCTGATCGGTCCTTGCAACGGCTCCACCTACATGCGCTACCTGTACCCGGTCATCGTCTGCATGCCCTTTGCCATCGGCGCCACCATAGCCCGCAGTGACCTTCTGTGGAACTAGCCAAACTGGTGCAAAGGGGACAGGTTGCTTTGCGTAGAAGGGTTGCGTCATCACGACGCCTTCATTTTGGGGTTTATCTCGCAGGCCAGTAGGTATATCATAACGACGTTTGTTTATATTGCCCGAGCATCTGCGCTGGGCTTTAGGTCGAAACCGATAGGAGACACGTATGTCCGGACACTCTAAGTGGGCCACAACCAAGCATCGTAAGGGCGCGCAGGACGCCAAGCGTTCCGCCCTCTTCTCCAAGCTGAGCCGCAACATCACCGTTGCTGCCCGTCTCGGCGGTGACCCGCTGCCCGAGAACAACGCCAGCCTCGCCGCTGCCGTTGCTAAGGCCAAGGCTCAGTCCATGCCCAAGGACAAGATCAAGTCCGCTATCGACAAGGCCTTCGGTTCGGGTGCCGACGCCGCCGTCTACGAGAACATCGTGTACGAGGGCTACGGTCCCGCCGGTGTCGCCGTCTACGTTGACTGCCTGACCGATAACCGCAACCGCACCGCCGCTGATGTCCGTTCCGCCTTCTCCCACGCTGGTGGTAACCTGGGCACCTCGGGCTCCGTTGCCTTCCAGTTTGAGCGCAAGGGCCAGATCGTCGTCGCCAAGGAGATCCTGGACGAGAACGCCAAGAAGGAGACCATGATCGCCAACGGTGCTGCCGGTGACGAGGATGAGTTCATGATGGCTATCGCCGAGGCCGGTGGCGAGGACTACGAGGACGCCGGCGAGGAGTGGATTGTCTGGACTGCTGCTAACGACGTCATGGCTGTCTCCAAGGCACTCGAGGAGCAGGGCATCCAGGTCAAGGGCTCCGAGACCACCATGGTCCCGACCACCCCGACCGAGGTCTCTGGTACCGACGCCAAGAAGGTCCAGCGCCTCATCGACCGTCTCGAGGAGCTCGACGACGTCCAGGATGTTTACAGCACCATGGATATGACTGACGAGGTCATCGCTGCCCTCGAGGAGGAGTAGCGCCTGCACGGGTTAAGCCGTGCATATCTGGGCATAATGAAGCGAGCATGCAAGCCTCGTGGAATAAAAGAGCCGGATCCGCGTGCGTATGGCACCGGACCCGGCTCTTTTATAATGATGCGAATCGTTTTGCATTCTGTGGACCGAAACCTGAAGGGAGCGCGCGTGCGCGTACTCAAACGAGCCCTAGCGATCGTGTATCTTGCCGCCGCCATCGTGGCGCTGGGTACGCTTGTCTGCCAGTTCTGGGGACCGTATACGTATCGCATTATGTTGCTGTTGCGTGACACCATGCCTCGCGTCGTCGTTACGGTGTGTACTGCTATCGTGGCACTTGGCGTGCTCATCGGTTTTTTCCGCCTGATGTTCGCGCGTCGCGAGCCGTCCTGCGTGCATCCGGCGGGGGAGCGCAATATCGAGGTCACGCTCGCAGCGCTTTCCTCGTGCGCCCGTGCCGCGGCGGAGTGCGATGATCGCGTGATGGTTGAGCATATCGAGGCACGCGTTCAAGGCTCCGACGAGTCGCGCGTTCGTTTTAAGGTCGAGGCCATCGCGCTCGATGACAAGGACGTTGCCGCTCTTGCCACCTCGATGCAGCAGCGCATCGAGAAGGCCTGCGACACCATGCTCGGCACGCCGGGCACGACCGCGCGCGTCCGTTTTTTGCCGTCCAAGACTACCGTCCAGACCGTGGAGGTTTCCGGTGAGTGATACCAACCAAGACAAGACCGCCCGCACGCCGCGCCTGACGATCGACCAGAACGCTACGCCGGCAGGCGAGACCACCGACACCAAGCCCGAGGCCGGCGAGCAGCGCGACAGCGCCGCCAACGACTTTGACGAGGCCATGGGTCTCATCAAAGGTACGGGCGCTGCTATCTGGAGTTACGCCGTGCGCCACCCCAATACTACGCTCGGCGCCTTGGCAGGCTTTATCCTCGCCGTGCTGGTACTTACGTTGGGCCTGTGGGACACGCTCGTCATCGCATTCTTTGTGCTGATCGGTGCCGTGATCGGCCAGATTCGCGATGGCGAGAACGGTATCGTCAACTTCTTCGGCCGTCTGTTTAGCGGCCGCTAATATGTATTCGACTGTCGCATCTGCGGCAGGCATAAGGAGGAACCATGGCTTTTAACACGAAGGTCGATGTGGCCGATACCGAGCTCGAGGCGAATGAGGCCGTCGCCGCCGAGGCGGAGGACGTAACGCTCGAGGACGAGGCGCTCGTCGAGGCCGAGTCCGATGCGGATGAGGACAACGAGGAGATGGACGAGGAGGCGGACGAGTCCGAGGACTCGCTGACCTATTCCAACGGTGTGATCGAGAAAATCGTTGCCATGGCCACCCGCGAGGTGCCGCATGTTCTGGGCATGAAGGGTAACCTTATGCACTTTGTGCAGGAACAGTTTGGTGCCGAGAACCTGACCAAGGGCGTGACGGTCGAGGTCACCGACGACAACCGCGTGGTCGTCAACATCTCGGTCATCATCGAGTACGGCGCCTATGCGCCTGCGATCTTTGACGACGTTAAGGCGCGCGTCACCGAGCGTCTGGCCGCGATGACCGGCCTTGAGGTGGCAGGCGTCAACCTGCGCATCGAGGATGTCATCACCCCCGAGGAGTACGAGCACCGCACCAGCCAGCACGAGTAACCTACTAAAAAGGGACAGGTTTGTTTTGGTAGGTTTTACCTGCGAAAACGCCAAACGGTCGACCGCGCAAGCAAAAGTGCGGTCGGCCGTTTTCCATATAGCCTCGATCTAGGCATACCGCTCGTCTAACTAAGGGTTGCAATCTTCGCGTTCCGCGTTACCCTAATGGACGCATTGTTTCCAAATTGTTAACGAGGGGTTGCCGTAATGGCCGACGAACACGAGACCGAAAGCAAGGCATGGGCGATTGAAGCCGCTGCGGCAGAGGCGGCGTCGCGTGCCGCCGAGGAGGTGCATCGTCCTCCGGTGGTGCCGATGGAGCGCGTTGTCGGTCGCGAGGATATCGAACGTGGCGAGCGTGCCGGTCGTAAGCGCAGCCAAGAGCCAGGCTTTCCGCGCTTTTTTGCCGAGCTCAATTTGGGCCTGATCCTCACGGCGTTCGCCATCGTGGCCTTTAAAACCCCCAATCACTTTGCCTTCGGCGGCACCTCGGGTGTGTCGGTCATTCTTTCCACGCTGTTCCCGACTCTGCCCGTCGGCGTCTTTATGTGGATTATCAACGCGGTCCTGGTCATCCTGGGCTTTATCTTTTTGGAGCGCAAGGCAATCCTTTGGAGCGTCTTTGCCTCGTTTGCGCTTTCGGCCTACGTCTCGCTGTTTGAGCTCTTCATCCCGACGGATGTTTCGATGACGGGCGATATGTGGCTCGACCTGTGTTTTGCCGTCATCTTGCCGGCGCTGGGCAGTGCCATTGTCTTTGACATTGGCGCCTCGACGGGCGGCACCGACATTCTTGCCATGATCCTCAAGCGTCGTACGACGCTCGAGATCGGCCGCGCCCTGTTGCTGGTCGATATCGGCATCGTAACCATCGCGGCTTTTCTGTATGGCCCGCGTGTCGGTCTGTACTGTGTTCTCGGTCTGTTTGCCAAGACGCTCGTGGTCGATAAGGCCATCGAGAGCATTCACCTTCGTAAGGTCTGTACGATTATTTGCGCCGAACCGCGCAAAGTCGAGGAGTTTATCGTCAAGCATCTCAACCGCACGGCAACGATCAGCCGTGGCTACGGCGCCTTCTCGGGCAAGTGCGTCACGGTGATTATGAGCGTGCTGAGCCGTCGCGAGGCAGTGCAACTGCGTCGCTATACCCGCGATATCGATCCGGATGCCTTTATCACGATCGTTGACAGCTCCGAGATCGTGGGCAAGGGCTTCCGCGGCACGAACTAGCGCGGATATACCCTTCGAATCATTGAATAAAGCCGCCTACGTTGCAAATCGGTCATCTTGGGGTATTTGTCCCCACATTGGGCGATAATGTTGCCAAAGACATCGTTTGCGATCCAGGTGATTCGCTCTAGATACGAAGGGATGATTTCGATGTTCTGTTCGCAGTGTGGCGCCCCCATGGGCGATAACGACAAGTTCTGCGGCGTGTGCGGTGCCCCTAATACCGAGGCCCCCCATGCCTCTGCCGGTTCTGTCCCGCAGGGCCAGCCCCAGCCGCAACCCCAACCGCAGCCGTTCGTTGCGCCCCAGCCGGCTATGAACGTGCCCAAGGGCTGCATGGCGCAGGCCTTCAATGACATGATTAAGGTTCCTGGCGCCCTGGTTCGCGTATGTCAGATTGCCTTTTTGCCGGCGCTGATCTGCGTCGTGTCGGTGCTGGTGCTGTTTATCCCCGTTATCGGTGGCATCGCGGCGGCCATTGGCTTTTTGCTCGCTTACGTGGCAAGCGTGTGCGGCGCTGGCTTTGCTATCGAGTGGGGTCGCGACCTGTCGCTCAAGGACGATAACGGCATGGAACGTCCGCTGCTGCGCTCGACCTCCTTTGGACTGGGCATCTTCTCGTCTGTCATTACGAACGTGCTCGGGTTCGTGGCCATTATTCCAGTGATTGGCGTGGTGTTCTCGGTGCTTGAGAGCGCTGTGATCGGTGCCGTTGGTTCGTACTATTACTTCGGTTCGAGCGGCCTCGAGGGCGCACTCATCGGGTCGATGGGTCTGCTTGTCTTTGCCATGATCGTATCGGCGGTGTTGGGCATTTTCTTTAAGATGTTTGGTGATGCCGCCGTGATGCACTTTGCCGTCGTGGGGCGCGTGGAAAGCGCGTTTTCGCTCGAGAAGGTCTGGAAGTCCTATAAGGCCAACCTGGGCAAGCTGTTCTGTGCCTCGATTCTTCCCGAGTTCTTGACGGGCATTGTTTCCAATATCATCACCTGGATTTTCACCGCCATCTTTGGTTTTGTTGCCGCGCTGGGCATTAGCAGCTATGGCTACTACGGCTACTATTCTCGTCCTTCGGGTCTTGAGGCAATCATCGAGGGTGGCGGCATTACGCTCATCCTGTTCCTGATGATCATCGCCTTTGTCACCGTGTTCCTGAATGTGTTTGGCACGATGCTCAAATATCGTGCCGTTGGCTACTGGGCCGCGCGCCATGCCAGCGAGTGGGCCGATGAGGATACTGACGATGTCCTGACGTTTGTGCTCCCGGGTGAGAAGAAGCCTACTCCTGCGGGGTTCAATCCCACGGCCGCCACTGGGGCTGCACCTGCCCCGGCACCCGCGCCTACCCCTGCTCCTGCACCTGCTCCGGCACCTGCCCCTGCACCCGCACCTGCCCCTGCGCCCGAGGCGACGCCTGCGGAACCCGATTGGAATGCCGTTGCCACGCCGGCGGATGAGCCGGGCGATAATCCTGCTGCCGAAAACAATCAAACCGAATAGTCGGTCGAGGCGCCCTGGGCAACTGAGCCCGGGGCGCCTTTTTCTACTGCGGAAGCAAGAAAATGCCTGGGAAAACGGTTGCAGCAAAAATTCTCGGAAATTGGTCAATGTTGCGCAACAACGTCGCGGCTATTGTTGAGAACATAGTCGTGTAAGGTTTGAAGGCGTGCAACGCCTTAGGAAAAGGAGAAGCTTATGTTCTGTCCCACTTGTGGTTCTCCCATTTCGGATGATGCCAAATTCTGCCCCGTCTGCGGTTCTGCCGTCGGTGCCGCTTCCGCTGCTCCTGCTCCGCAGCCTGCACCTCAGTCCCAGTCTGCTCCGCAGCCCACGCAGATTCAGCCCGCTCCGGTTCAGGCAGTTCAGCCCCAGCCTCAGCAGCAGTACACCGGGCAGCAGCAGTACGCCGGCCAGCAGCAGTATGCTCAGCAGCCCGCACCTGCCCCGATGGGCTATGCTCCGATTAAGACCGACCGTGGCGTGATCGGCTGGCTCCTGCTTTCCATCGTGACCTGCGGCATCTATTCGTATTACTTCCTCTATTGCCTCGCCCGCGACATCAATGTCATGTGCCAGGACGACGGCGATTCCACGCCGGGTCTGGCGGCATTCATCCTGCTGTCGTTTGTGACCTGCGGCTTCTACGCACTCTACTGGTACTACAAGATCGGTAACCGCCTGCAGGCTAATGCTCCTCGCTATGGCCTGATGTTCCAGGAGAACGGTACCACCGTTCTTATGTGGCAGATTGTCGGCGCGCTGCTGTGCGGTCTTGGCCCCATCTTTGCCATGAACATTATCTTCAAGAACACCAATGCCATGGCAACGGCTTACAACACCCGTCTTGGCGCGCGTGCCTAACGATAAGAGCGGCGTGAACGGCTCCCAGGGACATAAGGGCGCGGCGGAGCTCATTCGCCGCGCCCTTTCTTGCATCGGCGCACTCTTTGTCGCCTGGCTCGCACTCTACCTGCTCGATATCGGCTGCGTGTTTCGTCTGATGACGGGTATTCCCTGTCCGGGATGTGGCGTGACGAGGGCCTGGCTGGCGGCGCTGCGCCTCGATTTTGCGGCGGCCTTCGCTTATCATCCGCTGTTTTGGGTGGTGCCGATTGCGTTCGTGCTCGCGTTCGTGCGCGAGGAGGTGGCATCGAGCAAGCTAAAGCGCGGCATCGGCATCGCGGTTATTGTTCTGTGCGTGCTGGTCGTCGCCGTATGGATCGTGCGCCTCATCAATCCGGCAGATGCCGGTCTACTCTTTGGCGGCCATGCGCCCGCCGGAGTCCCCGACGATATCATCCACCTCGAAACCCCACGCTGGCTCACCATCCTCCGCTCTTACCTGTCGTAACGGAGGACGCGCTAGAAAAGCAGTCGACACATAAGCGGGGGCGAACGTTGAGATAACGTTCGCCCCCGCTTTGCTCTAGCCAGGTTATTTCGGGTGGGCGTGACGGCTACTCGTCGCGCTTCTCCTCATGGCGAGCAGCGGCGCGGGCATCGTGAATGCCCTTGATGGCGGCATGGCGGGCGGTGCGGGCGTCGTGCATGGCGTCGCGGGCCTCGGCGGCCGTTGCCTTGGCAGAGCGCAGCTTGGCTGCCAGGTCGGGATTGGTCTCGGCAACCGCGGCGATCGTGGGGCCGTCGAGCTCTTCTTGCGTGGGCTCGGCCAAAAAGTCGATGGCATACTGAGCGGCTACCATGGAGCCCTTGGCGAGCACGCTCTCGTCGATCTTGTAGAAGCAGGAGTGCTGGGCATAGGTGGCACCGATCTGGGGATTGCGCGCGCCGACAAAGGCGAGCACACCTGGTACGCGACGCAGGTACTCCGAGAAGTCCTCGCCCGAAAGCGTGCCGCGGTAATGGCCTTCGCCCGCGGGGCCCAAGCACTTGAGCACAGCTTGGCGGCAGCGCTCGCTCGAGGCGGCATCGTTTTCGACCTTGTAGTTGGCGATGGTGTAGTCGGTGAGCTTGGCCTCGGCGCCCAGAGCAGCCGCGGTGTGCTCCACGATGCGGCGCATAAGCTCGGGCATCTCCTCATGCGTCTTGTCGCCATAGGTGCGTACCGTGCCGGCGAGGTACGCCGTGCCGGCGATAACGTTGCGCGCGGTGCCGCCATGCAGCTCGCCGACGGTGATGACGGCGGGTTCGTAGGGGCTAATCTCGCGCGAGACGATGGTCTGCAGTGCGTTGACGATTTCGGCGGCAACCATAACGGCGTCGTGGCCGCGCTGGGGCATGGCGCCATGGCACGAGGTGCCGCGGACGTCGATGCGGAACCAGTCGGTGTTTGCCATGCGCGGACCGGGCTCGCAGCTCACGGTGCCGGCATCGACCTCGCTCCAGATGTGCGCGGCATAGGCGCCGTCGACGCCATCGAGCACACCCGTGCCGATCATGAGCTTGGCGCCCTGGCCGTTTTCCTCGCTGGGCTGGAATACGATGCGAATCTCGCCGTGGATGTCATCGGTCATGTGGCGCAGAATCTGCAGCGTGCCGAGCATCATGGCGATATGGCAGTCGTGACCGCAGGCGTGCATGCAGCCCTCGTTGACGCTGGCGAACTCCTCGCCGGTCTGCTCGGTGACAGGCAGGGCGTCGATATCGGCGCGCAGCAGGATACGGCGGCGCGGCGTGCCGTCCTCGCGGTAGGCATCCGGCGCGGTACCGCGAAGCGTCGCCACCAGGCCCGTCTTGAGCGGACGCTCGTAGGGGATATTCATGGCGTCGAGCTGGTTGGCGATGTCGGAAGTCGTGCGCTCCTCGGCAAGGCTCAGCTCCGGGTGCTTATGGAAGTGCCGGCGCTGCTTGATGATGTAGGGTTCAAACTCGGCGGCGATATCCTGGATGGCCGCGGTGACGTCGTCTGCCGCGCGAACCTCGGTTGCCGCCATAATCTGCTGTGCCTTGGTCTTCGTCATGGTCGATTTGCTCCTTGTTGGCTCGATCGCAAAATCGTACAGGCTCTCTCCAGTATGCCACCTGCCGCTAGGGCTGGTAAAGTTGCCGTTTGCCGCTTGGGGTTTTGTAACAAGAGTGGGGGAGTACACTCGGGGGTGTTGAATTTCCTGCCAGAGATGGGGATGCCCATGCAACATATCGATCGGATTATCCGCTCCAAGAACGTTTTTACCGCCCAAGACGGCATCGATGCCGCCCGCGAGTTGGCGATCGCCATCGCGGGTGATCGCATCGTCGCAGTCGGCGCGCCCGATGACGTGATTGCCGCCGCCCCTGCCGCCACGCCGGTGGTCGATTACGGCGAGCAGTTTGTCTGCCCCGGTTTCCATGATGCGCACCTGCACTTCTTCCATACCTCGGTCGGTTCCTCGCCGTACATGCTCATGGATATGGGCACGTCAGAGGCGGCGCTGGTGCAGCATGCGCTCGAGTTTTCCCAAGGCTTGCCCGATGACGCCTGGGTCGTGACCCAGGGTTGGCGCGATTACCGTTGGGATCCGCCCGAGCACCCTACCAAGGCCTCCCTCGACGCCGCCTTCCCCGGTCGCCCCTGTGTTATGTATTCGGGCGATGGGCATACGCTGTGGCTCAACAGCCGCGCACTCGAAGCCCTCGGCGTGACGCGTGACAGCGAGCCTCCGGCGGGTGGCAGTTACGACAAAGATGCAAATGGCGAGCTTACGGGTATCGCCCACGAGGCAGCTGCTATGCAGCTGCTGCCGCGCTGCCTGGAGTGGCTGGGCGAGGACCGCATCGCGAGCGCTTACGCCGACCAGATGAAGCGTATGGCCGAACAAGGCATCACCTCAATCTGCGATATGTCGCTCATGCCCATGCCGGGCTGCGACTTTATTCGCGACGATGTTTACGACAAGCTGCAGGCCGCCGGCAAGCTGGGCATCCGCGCCCATCTGTTTCCCACGCTGCTGGATGACCAATCGCGCTTGGAGGAACTCCAGGCCCGCTACGCGAACAACGCGCTGCTCTCGGCGCCAGGCTTTAAACAGTTCTTCGACGGTGTGTCGAGCGAGCATACCGCATACCTCACTGAGCCCTATACTAACCCGCGCTTCCCGGGTGACCAGGGTCGCCTGACGGTTCCTGTCGAGCGCATGCGCAAGTTGGTTCTGGCGGCAGCCGAGCGTGACCATACCGTGCGCATCCACGTTATCGGCGACGGTGCCATCCATGCTGCGCTCGATATCTTTGAGGAGGCGGCAGAGCTCTACGGCTTGCCCCAGCACGGCCACAATACGCTCGAGCATCTGGAGAATCTGCTGCCTCAGGACATCGATCGTCTGCGCAAGCTCAACGTCATTGCCTCGAGCCAGCCTTGCCACATCACGCTCGACCCGGGTGGCCCGGAGCGTGACCTGGGCTTGGAGCGCAGCCGCATCATGTGGCCGTTTGCGACCTATAAGCAGCGCGGCATCCGCCAAGCATTCGGTACCGATAGTCCCATCACAGCCGTCACCAGCATGAACGTGCTCTATACGGCTATTACGCGCCAAGACCCCCGCAGCCACTGGCCCGAGGGCGGCTGGCTCCCCAGCGAGCGCATCGATGCGGCAACGGCCCTGCGCAACTACACCCTGGGCAGCGCCTACGCGGCAGGCGACGAGCGAAACCTCGGCAGCCTGGAACCCGGCAAATACGCCGACCTGGTAGTCCTGGATCAAAACCCGCTCACCATCGACCCCCAAGAGCTCCAGGCCACCCAAGTTCAAGCAACCTACCTAGCCGGCAACCTGATCTACGAGCGTTAACCCCATATCCCACCCCTCAGTTGCGGTGAAATAGTCCCTAAAAGGGGCCTTCAAGCCCAAAAACAGGAACTATTCCACCGCAACTTAAAGGGGCACGTTTCAGCAACGTGCCCCTTTCTTATTCGCACCATCTGCATCGCCATTTTGCTGCACAGACTTTTCTGAATGCCGGGCCCGAATTGGTCAACCTGGCTCCCGGGGCGGACCGGAGGGCATGAAGTTTGTCGCGAGTTCCGCACGCAAAGGAAAGCACTTAATGTGCTTTCCGTCTTGCGCAGGACTGTAGAGCAGCAAACTTCATGCCCTCCGGTCCGCCCCGGGAGCCACTGTTAAGTTATCCCCCGGCATTCAGAAAATCTAAGTGCCAAAAAATAAGATTTTTTGACTCTGTGTTGTATAACCCGCCATTCGTGGGTACCATTCAACGCGTACGCAAACGAAGTAGGGAAACCCGCACGGCTCAACCGTGCGGCCCAAAAAGGAGGAAACAAGCATGTCGTCTTTGAAGCCGCTTGCAGATCGCGTCCTGGTCAAGCCCGACGAGGCCGAGCAGAAGACCGCTTCTGGTCTGTACATCGCCAGCAACGCTCAGGAGAAGCCGCAGCGCGGCACCATCGTTGCCGTTGGCGCCGGTAAGGTCAACGACAAGGGCGAGCGCATCCCCATGGACGTTCAGGTCGGCGACGTTGTCATCTACGGTAAGTTTGGTGGCAACGAGGTCAAGGTCGACGGCGAGAAGTATCTGCTGATGCGCGCCGACGACATCTACGCCGTCGTCGAGGCCTAGTCTCGTCGGAATCTCTGATTCGTCTTTGAACGCGTCCGCCGTATAAGACTCGGAATCGGCGACGCGAGTCACATTTCTTTTGGAGGATTACCTACCATGGCAAAGAACATTACGTTCAACACCGATGCCCGCGCCAAGCTCGCCAAGGGCGTCAACACTCTGGCCGACGCCGTTACCGTCACCATGGGCCCCAAGGGCCGTTACGTCGCTCTGCAGCGCACGTTCGGTGCCCCGACCATCACCAACGACGGCGTTTCCGTCGCTAAGGAGATCGAGCTCGAGGACAACATCGAGAACATGGGCGCTCAGCTGGTGAAGGAGGTCGCCACCAAGACCAACGACACCGTGGGTGACGGCACCACCACCGCAACCCTGCTCGCCCAGGCTATCGTCAACGACGGTCTGCGTAACGTCGCCGCCGGCGCCAACCCGCTGGCCATCCGTCGCGGCATCGACAAGGCTGTAAACGCCGCCGTCGCCGAGATGAAGAAGCAGGCCAAGCCGGTCGAGACCAAGGAGCAGATCGCTTCCGTCGGTACCATCTCCGCCGGTGACCCCGAGGTCGGCGAGAAGATCGCCGAGGCCATGGAGGTCGTGGGTAAGGACGGCGTCATCACCGTCGAGGATTCCCAGACGTTCGACATTACCATCGACACCGTCGAGGGCATGCAGTTCGACAAGGGCTATGTCTCCGCTTACTTCGTCACGGACAACGACCGCATGGAGGCCGTGATGAAGGATCCGTACATCCTCATCACCGACCAGAAGATCTCCAGCGTTCAGGACATCATGCCTGTTCTCGAGGCTGTCCAGCGCGCCGGCCGTGGCCTGCTCATCATCGCTGAGGACATCGACGGCGAGGCTCTGCCGACCCTGGTCCTCAACAAGATCCGTGGCGCTCTCAACGTCTGCGCCGTCAAGGCCCCGGGCTATGGCGATCGCCGCAAGCGCATCCTCGAGGACATCGCCGTCCTCACCGGTGGCCAGGCCGCTCTGGACGAGCTGGGCGTGAAGGTCGCTGACATCACCGCCGATATGCTCGGTACCGCTAAGTCCGTCACCATCTCCAAGGACAACACCGTCGTCGTCGGCGGCGCTGGCTCCAAGGAGGCCATCGACGCCCGCATCGCTCAGATCAAGGGCGAGATGGAGAACACCACCTCTGACTTCGACCGCGAGAAGCTCCAGGAGCGCCTGGCCAAGCTCTCCGGTGGCGTTGCCGTCATCAAGGTCGGCGCTGCTACCGAGTCCGAGCTCAAGGAGATCAAGCACCGCGTCGAGGACGCCCTGCAGGCTACCCGCGCTGCTGTCGAGGAGGGCATTGTCGCTGGCGGCGGCGTCGCCTTCATGGACGCTGCTCCTGCGCTCGACGCTGTTGAGATCGACGACCCCGAGGAGAAGATTGGCGTCGATATCGTCAAGAAGGCTCTGACCGCTCCGGTCGCTACCATCGCCAAGAACGCTGGCTTTGAGGGCGCTGTCGTGGTCGACAAGGTTGCCGAGCTGCCCGCCGGCCAGGGTCTCAACTCTGCCAACGGCGAGTGGGGCGACATGATTGAGATGGGCGTCCTCGACCCCGTCAAGGTCAGCCGCGTCACCCTGCAGAACGCTGCTTCTGTCGCCAGCCTGATTCTCATCACCGAGGCCACCGTCTCCGATGTGCCCAAGAACACTCAGCTTGAGGACGCTATCGCTGCTGCCACCGCTGGTCAGCAGGGCGGCGGTATGTACTAAGGCCGACAAGGTCTAGAACTCCCACCGGGGATCCGGGGGCGTGACGGGGGTTTCTCTCCGGAACGTCCTCGGACATGCAAAGAGGCTCCGCATCGCGCTTCGCGCTGCGGAGCCTCTTTGCGTCCTGAATGTTCCGGAGAGAAACCCCCGTCACGCCCCCGGATCCCCTACGTTTACGGCCTTGAGGTCGGCGTGGGCGGAGATCGTGGCTGATGGGGATACGTGTCCCGGTCGCTGTTTCGCGGCTTTGCCGCGAAAGGCGCGTTACTTTGGGATGGGTGGGGAATGTGGCTGTTGCGGCAACTGGTCCCCACCATAAATTACCCTTGGCATACTTGCGCGAAAACCTGCCCGTGCTACACTTGCAATTGCTGTTTCAGGGCGGGGTGAAATTCCCCACTGGCGGTAATTCGGGCGGTGTCAAAGGGACGCCGTGGCGCAGGTGAGGTGCCTGCGGCCGAGCCGATGAGTCCGCGACCCGTGTGTGCGTTGGTTCGCATGCCGGCTGAACTGGTGAGATCCCAGTACCAACGGTTAGAGTCCGGATGAAAGAGGCAGGTGATCTTATGTCTGAACAGTCGCAGCATATCCATTTTGAGAACACGAATAGGTGGAGCACCAAACAGCTCGTTACTATGGCGTTGATGTGCGCCTTGGGTGCCCTGTTTATGTACGTGCAGCTGCCCATTCTTCCCTCGGCGCCGTTTTTGACGTATGACCCGTCGCTGGTGCCGGCGATGGTGTGTGGATTTGCGTACGGCCCTGGTGCCGGCACCGCTGTTGCCGCTATGGCAATCGTTATCCATGCGCTTACCACGGGCGATTGGGTCGGTGCGCTTATGAACCTGGTGGCTACGCTGGGCTATATTCTGCCTGCGGCTATCGTCTACCAGAAGATGCATACCTATAAGGGTGCCGTGATTGGCCTGGTGCTCGGCGTCATTGCTGCTACGGCGCTTTCTATGGTTGCGAACCTGACCATCGGCGTTTGGTTCTGGTATGGCTCGGTCGATGTGATCGCCCCGCTCATGCTTCCCGCCGTCTTGCCGTTTAACCTCATCAAGACCGTGCTTAACTCGGTGTTGACGCTGGCGGTGTATAAGGCGGTCTCCAACCTCATCACGCCTAAAAAGGACCAGGTCAAAGGCCGCTCATGATTGAGTGTCGGGGCGTTTCCTTTAGCTATGACGGTGCCGTACCGGCACTCGACGGCGTCGATCTGAACATCGAGGACGGGGAGTTTTTCTGCATCCTCGGTGGCAATGGGTCGGGCAAGTCGACGTTTGCCAAGCATTTGAACGCGCTGCTGCAGCCCGATACGGGAACGGTGTGCGTCAACGGCATGGACGCGTCCGATCCCGAGCTGGTCTACGACATCCGTTTGACTGCGGGCATGGTGTTCCAGAATCCCGACGACCAGCTTGTGGCGACGCTTGTCGAGGACGATGTTGCGTTTGGTCCCGAGAACTTAGGGGTCGAATCGGCCCAGATTGCGCAGCGCGTGCGCGAGGCGCTGAAGGCCGTGGGTCTGGTGGGCTTTGAGCGCCACGAGACCCACGCTCTCTCGGGCGGACAAAAGCAGCGCGTTGCGCTTGCCGGCGTGCTCGCCATGGAGCCGCGCGTGCTCATCTTGGATGAGGCCTCCTCGATGCTCGATCCGCGCGGGCGCAAGGGCCTTATGAAGGCCTGTCACGCGCTGCACGAACGCGGCATGACCATCGTGATGATTACGCACTATATGGAGGAGGCCGCTGAGGCCGATCGCGTTGCTGTCTTCCAAGCGGGCCGCGTTGCCATGCTCGGTACGCCCGAGGAGATCTTGACGCGGGCGGACGAACTCGCGCGGCTGAACCTGGATATGCCGGCATCGTGCTGTCTTGGCAGGGCGCTTCGCGCGAAGGGCTTGCCCATTTGCACACGGGTGCGCGAGGCGGATATGGTCGCCGATATAGCGCAGGCTTATACCAAGCGGAGTAGGACAGGCATCGCCGGGCGGCCTTTCGCATCCGATTCTCGTATTCCCGACAACGTCTTCTCTGCAATCGATGGCGCAGACGCGTCGGAGCCCGTTATCGAGATTTCGCATCTCTCGCATAGCTATTCGCTGAGCGCCCGCGAGCGTCGCCGTTGGCACAAGCGCTCAGCCGTCGAGGGCGCATCGAACAAACAGGCTCTCTGGGGCAACGACCCCAGCAGTCCGTGGGCACTGCGTGATGTATCGCTGACGGTGCGTCGTGGCGAGTTCTTGGGTCTTGCGGGCCATACCGGTTCGGGTAAGTCGACGCTGGTTCAGCATCTCAACGGATTAATCCGCCCGCAGGAGGGTTCCGTTTACGCGTTGGGGCTCGACCTGGCAAACAAGAAAGATGCCGCCGCGGTTAAGGCAAAGGTCGGCGTGGTGTTTCAGTATCCAGAGCGTCAGCTGTTTGCCGAGACCGTGGCACAGGACGTGGCATTTGGTCCGCATAACCTTGGCTTGTCGCAGGCCGAGGTTGCCCGCCGCGTTGAGTCATCGCTCGCGCGCGTGGGCCTCGACCTGGCCACGGTGGGCGATAAGAGCCCCTTTGAGCTCTCGGGCGGGCAGCAGCGGCGCGTGGCGTTTGCCGGCGTGCTTGCCATGGAGCCCGAGGTCCTGGTACTCGATGAGCCCATGGCGGGGCTCGATCCGGCGGCGCGCAGTGATTTCCTGGAGCTCATCGATCGACTTCACCATGGGGGCCTGACCGTCGTCATGGTCTCACACAGTATGGATGACCTTGCCAATTGCTGCGACCGTATTGTCGTGATGAACGAGGGCACGGTGTTTGCCGAGGGCACGCCCGCTCAGGTATTTGCGCATGCCGATGAGCTCAAGTCGATCGGCTTGGGTGTTCCCGCTGCCCAGCGCATGGCGCTGGCGCTTGCGAAGGCAGGCGTGCCGCTGCGCTTTGACGGCCTCTATACGGTTGAGTCGCTGGCAGACGAGTTGGTGGACCTGCTGATCGTTCGCTCGGACGGTCCTTCTAACGTCGCGGACATTGCTAAATCCAAGACGATCGCGCGAGAGGAGGGCTGCTAATGGAGGCGTTTTCGTTTGGCAGCTACTATCCCGGCGATAGTGCAATTCACCGCCTGGACCCGCGAACTAAGTTGCTCTTGGGCTTTGTGTTTCTGATCACGACGCTCACGGTCAGTAGCTTCCGCGGACTGGTCCCGGTCGCAATCTTCGTTGTCCTGATCTATACCGTGTCTCGGGTGCCGGCTCGTCGCGTCCTGTCATCGATGGCGCCGCTGCTGGCGATCGTCGCGGTGGTCGCGGTGCTCAACCTGTTTTCCGACCAGAGCGGGCGCATTCTGTGGCAGCTCGGCTTTTTGCAGATAAGCGAGGGCTCGATGCATTCCGCCGCCTTTATGGCGTGCCGCCTGACCTTGATGATGGCCGGTATGAGCGCTATCACGCTCACCACACCGACGCTCGACCTCACCGCGGGCTTTGAGCGCCTGCTCGCGCCGTTTGCGCGTGTGGGACTTCCTGCGCACGAGCTCAGCATGATCATGGGTATCGCGCTGCGCTTTATGCCGCAGTTTGCCACCGAGATGAAGCAGACGGCCGATGCGCAGGCGAGCCGCGGTGCGCGCGTGACGGGAGGCCCGCTCGGCGGCGTGCGTATGCTCGGCAGTGTGGCGATTCCGCTGTTCACGGGCGTGTTCCGTCATGCCGAAACGCTGTCTGCCGCCATGGATGCCCGTTGCTATCATGGCGAGCAGGGCCGCACGCGTCTGCATGCGCTTGCATTTGGCCGCGGCGATGCGTTGGCGGCGGTGGTGATGGCGTTACTGCTCATCTGCGTCATCGTCATCAATCTTCAACTTGTTTAGGCGCGATTCGAGCGCAGGAAAGGGGTCCCTATGACCGACAACGATCGCACGGCGCAGCTCGAGCGCGCCTGTTCGTATCTTAGGCGTATTCCGGCGTGGTATCTCGCCACGATCGACGTGACGGACGGACATCAGCCGCGCGTGAGGCCGTTCTCGTTTGCCATGGTCGATGATGGCAAGCTGTGGTTTTGTACCTCGCGCGATAAGGACGTGTGGGCCGAGCTTAGCGTGAACCCCAAGTTTGAGGTTTCGGGTTGGAAACCGGGGGAGTGTTGGATTGTACTGACCGGCGAGGCCGCGCTCGAGGACGACGCGGTCGTGAGCGACCGGGTGCGCCAGGCCGGCTTTAAGCACATGGTGGGCATCGGCGAGCAACACGATAGCGCCAACGACGGCCGCCTTGCGTTTTTCTCGGTGCGCAACATCGCTGCCCGCTTCTGTGATATCGACGGCAGCGAGGAACAGCTCGAGCTCTAACTCGCACAAATGGACCGGTGACAGGAGGAAACGTGGACGGATTGGATACGGTACTGGAGTATCTGACGTCGGTGCCGGCGTGGTATTTGGCGACGAGTGTGGACGGGCAGCCGCATGTGCGTCCGTTTTCGTTTGCGCAGATTCAGGACGGTAAGCTGTGGTTTGTGACGGCGCGCACCAAAGACGTGTGGCAGGAGCTGCTGCAAAATCAGCGCTTTGAGGCAACGAGCTGGTGGCCGGGCCATGGCTGGCTCATCTTACGCGGGCGTGCCGGCTTGGATGACCAGGCGGCGGGCAATATGCGTGAGGCCGGATGGAAGCATCTGGAGCGCCTGGGCGAGCATTACGAGGGACCGAACGACCCCACGCTTGTCTTCTTTAGTGTGGAGGACCCCGAGGCCTTTATCTGCAATCACGACGAATGGGTACCTGTCGAGCTCTAGACGTGTATCCCGGCAAATCTCGACAATTCAAACTCTCGCATGTAGCGGGCCCCACATTGCAGCGTCACCGCAGGGTGCGCCAGGCAATGTGGGGCCCGCATTTATTTGTCAATTCCTTCGAGCGAATGTGTCGGGAATGTTTCAATGCATGAATATGCAAAAGATTTGCGTATATATGCATCTTTTGGTGCTAAAGTTTCAACCCACTTCATAACGACGGCTGCGGGATGCGCATCGGTGCATAACTGCAGACAAGGAGTCTGATATGTCTTTAAAGGTTGGAATTGTCGGTGCGGCTGGATATGCCGGCGCCGAGCTCATTCGCCTCGTCCTCGGTCATCCCGAGTTTGAACTTGTTGCCATTACGTCCAACGCCGATGCTGGCCAGCCGCTGTCTGCGGTCTACCCGAGCTTCGCCGGCGTAAGCGACCTTGTCTTCACGACGCACGACGCTTCCGAGCTCAAATCTTGCGATGCCGTCTTTTTGGCCGTGCCGCACACGGCTGCCATGGCGCAAGTGCCCGCCCTGCTTGCCGTGGGCGTGTCCTGCTTTGATCTTTCGGCCGATTACCGTCTGAGCGACCCGGCCGTATTCGAGGCTTGGTATGCCGCCGAGCACACGAGCCCCGAGCTGCTTAAGACCCGCGCCTTTGGTCTGCCCGAGCTGTTCTGCCAGGATTTGGAGACCGCTGCATCCGACCACGCCGACGGTAAGGCCGTACTGGTCGCCTGCGCCGGCTGCTATCCCACCGCAACGAGCCTTGCCGCCGCGCCCGCCGTGCGCGCCGGCTGGATTGCCCAGAGCGGCCCTGTGATCGTTGACGCCATCAGCGGTGTGACGGGCGCCGGTAAGTCCTGCAACGCCCGTACGCATTTTTGCAGCGCCGACGAGAACTTGGAGGCTTACGGCGTGGGCAAGCATCGCCATACGCCCGAGATCGAGCAGATTCTGGGCCTAGGCGGCCGCATCGTCTTTACTCCGCACCTGGCGCCGCTCAAGCGCGGCCTGCTTTCCACGGTGACGATGCCGCTTGCACCGCAGGTTATCGACACCTTGACCCTCGAGGACGTCGTTAAGTACTACCAGCAGTTCTACGCCGGTCGCACCTTCGTGCGCGTGCTCGATGCCGGCCAGCAGCCCAAGACGGCTTCGGTCGTTGGTACCAACGCCGCCCAGATCGGCCTCGCGCTCAACAAGCGCGCAGGCGTGCTGGTGGCGACGGGTGCCATCGACAATCTGTGCAAGGGTGCAGCAGGCCAGGCGGTCCAGTGCGCCAACATCGTCTTTGGTTTTGACGAGCGACGAGGCTTGCCCACAGTGGCGTGCCCGGTGTAGCACATTCGATTGTTAACGATTTGGTAGTCGGGCATCGAGTGGGGCGCCACTCTTAAGCTGGTCTAGTGATTGCGGCTAGTGTGGCGTGCCATCCGATGCCCGTTTTTTGTTTGACATAAGGAGTCATAAAGACGATGAATACCGAGCTGTTTGACATTAAGATTCGCGCCGTAGAGGGCGGCGTTACGGCGGCTGCCGGCTTTAAGGCAGCAGGCATCCATGCCGGATTCCGCAAGAATCCCGAGCGCCTGGATTATGCTCTCGTCGTGCCCGATAAACCCTGCCCCGGTGCCGGCGTGTTTACCACCAACCGCTTTTGCGCGGCGCCCGTGCAGGTGAGCCGCGCCAACCTGGGCGGCGCCGACAAGGGCTACGGCATCATTGCCGGAGTTTCGGTCAACTCTGGCAATGCCAACGCCGCCACGGGTGAGACCGGCCTTGCCTGCGCGCGCGAGACGTGCAACATTGCCTCGCAAGTCATCGGCTGCGAGCCCCAGCAGATTTTGGTTGCCTCCACGGGCGTCATTGGCCAGATTCTGCCGATTGATACGTTCGAGGCTGCCGTTCCTGCCGCCTACGAGGCACTCTCTGCCCACGGTGGCGCCGATGCGGCCCGCGCCATCATGACGACCGACACGCACTCCAAGGAATATGCCGTGTCCTACGTCAGTGATGCCGAGGGCCATGCGGGCAATGTCTATACGGTGGGCGGCATGTGCAAGGGCTCGGGCATGATCATGCCTAACATGGCCACCATGATCGCGGTCATTACGACCGATGCCCCCGTCGAGCCTGCGGCGCTCCACGCCCTGCTGCTTTCGACTGTCAAACAGACCTTCAACAAGGTGACGGTCGACTCCGACACTTCGACGAACGACACCTGCATCATGCTTGCCTCTGGCGCCGCAGCGGATGCCGAGCCCATTGTCGAGGGCACCGATGCCTTCGACGAGCTGGCCTTTGCCGTGCATGAGGTATGCGAGAGCCTGGCGCGCAACATCGCCGCCGATGGCGAGGGCGCTTCCAAGCTTGTTACGGTCAACGTTACCGGCGCCGCGAACGACGAGGAGGCCGATATTGCCGCCCGCGCCGTCGCCAACTCGCCGCTCGTCAAGACCTGCATTGCCGGCCACGATTGCAACTGGGGTCGCGTTGCCATGGCGCTCGGCAAGTGCGGCGTGGAGTTTAACCAGGAAGACGTTTCCATCGACATGATGGGCATGCCCGTCTGCCGCGACGGTCTGACTGTTCCTTTCGATGAGGACGAGGCCCTGCGACGCTTTGAGGCGCCCGAGATCGTGATTTCGGCCGACCTGGGCGCGGGTGACGCGGCCACCACCGTCTGGACCTGCGACCTTACGCACGAGTACATTTCCATTAACGGCGACTACCGTTCCTAGACTCTGGACGTGCCGCACATCCCGCTGTGATTGCGGTCAACGAGGTGCGGCGCGATAGCTACAAGAAAGACGAGGCAGACTATGAAATTCGCACGCGATTGTCGCTCGAGCGAATCCAACGAAGCTACCGCGCAGCTGCTGTTCGAGGCGCTGCCGTGGATTAAGAACCTGACCGGTAAGACGGTCGTTATCAAGTACGGCGGCGCCGCCATGGTCGATGAGCAGCTACGTCGCGACGTGATGAGCGATATCGTCCTGCTCAAGATTATCGGCATGCGTCCTGTTATCGTGCACGGTGGCGGCAAGGCCATCAACGAGGCACTCAGTCACTACGACATCCCCGTCGAGTTTAAGAACGGGCAGCGCGTGACCACGCCGGCGACCATGGATATCGTGCGCGAAGTGCTGGGCGGTAAGGTCAACCAGGAGCTGGTTGCGGCGCTCAACCACCACGGCAACTTGGCCGTGGGCGTGTCCGGCAGCGATGCCGGTACGCTTATCGCCGAGCCGCTCGACCCCGAGCTCGGTCGCGTGGGTAAAGTCACGCACGTCAACACCGACTACATCGAGCGCTTGCTCGACAGCGAGTACATTCCCGTTATCGCCACGGTTGCGGCGGGGGAGGACGGCGGCTTCTTCAACATCAACGCCGATACCGCCGCCGGCGCCGTCGCCGCAGCGCTCCATGCGCACAAGGCGATCTTCTTGACCGACGTCGACGGCCTGTACAAGGACTTTAGCGATAAGGATTCGCTTATCTCCAACCTGACGCTCGACGAGGTCAACGAGATGCTCTACGGCGGCGAGGTCGATAAGGGCATGATTCCCAAGCTGCGCGCTGCCGTCGATGCCCTTACCGCTGGCGTCTTCCGCGCCCACATCATCAACGGCACCACGCCGCACTCGCTGTTGCTGGAGCTGCTGACCGATGCCGGCGTCGGTACCGTGATCCATTCCACCGAGACGGCCTACGAGTTCGATACGCACCCGCACCCGCTTTCGACTTTTGCGGCGCGCCTGGCCGAGAACCTCGACGAGGTCGAAAAGCTCCAGACCGTTTAGCCGGTCCGCGGTCATTGCAGTTCTTCACCCATAGCTCGCGCCGTTTGGCGCTCAACGAAAGGCATCCCATGTCACTTGCAGCTCAGCAATCGCTCGAATCCCATTACGTCATGCATACCTTTGGCCGCTCTCCGGTCGAGTTTGTCGAGGGTCACGGCATGAAGCTCATCGGTGACGATGGCCGTGAGTATCTCGATTTTCTTGCAGGTATTGGCGTATGCAGCCTAGGCCACGGCAATGCGGCAGTGCTGTCGGCGCTCGAGACGCAGACCAAAAAGCTCTTGCATGTCTCCAACTATTTCTACATCGAGCAGCGTGGCCAGGTCGCGGCGCTACTGTCCAAGCTCGCTAACGACGATGTGGATGGCGCGTGCGTGCTTGCCGACGCGATTGCCGCCGGCGACGAGACTACGGCGGCGGCGCTTGGCGTTCCGGCTGCGGGCGAGCAGGTGTGGGAGACGTTCTTTGCCAACTCCGGTGCCGAGGCCAACGAGGGCTCGATGAAGCTCGCGCGCCTGTACGCCAAGCGTGCCGGCAACGGTGGCAACACCATCGTGTGCATGCGCGGCGGTTTCCACGGTCGTACGCTCGAGACCATTGCGGCGACCATGCAGGATTGGCTGCAGGACAGTTTTCGTCCGCTGCCGGGCGGCTTTGTGGCCTGCACGCCCAACGATGTCGATGAACTGCGCGCAATCTTTAAGCAGCTCGGAAGCGAGATTTGCGCCGTGATGCTCGAGCCGATCCAGGGCGAGAGCGGCGTGCATCCCATGACCGAGGAGTTTATGGCGGCTGCGCGCGACTTGGCGCACGAGGTGGGCGCCGTTCTTATCGCCGACGAGGTCCAGTGTGGCATCTTCCGCTCCGGCAAGCCGTTTGCATTCCAGACCTATGGCGTGGAGCCTGACATCATGAGTCTTGCCAAGGGCATCGCCGACGGCGTCCCCATGGGCGCCGTGGTGGCAAAGAAGGAGATCGCCGACGTGTTTAAGCCCGGCGATCATGGTTCGACCTTCGGCGGTAGCTGCTTGGCCATCGCGGCATGTGCCGCGACACTCTCCGCGCTTGTGCGCGGCGATTATGCCGAGCATGCCGCCAAGGTTGGCGCCTATATGGAGGCAGAGCTCGCCAAGCTGCCGCACGTTACCGAGGTGCGTGGACGTGGCCTGATGCTCGGCTGCGATCTGGATGACGCTGCGGGCGATGCGCATGACATTGTTGCCCGGGCGCTGGAGGCCGGTGCCGTGATTAACGCGACCGGAGCTCATACACTGCGTTTCCTGCCGCCGCTTGTCTGCGAGGAAGCCGACGTGGACAGCCTGATCGAGATTTTGTCGGACGTTTTGGCCTAACACAACGCAATAGCTCAATTTGGACCGGGTTCCGGACTGCGGACGTGCCTTATGCGGCACGATTCAGCGGTCTGGACCCCGTTTTGTCTTAGATTTGCTAAGGCGGGGGAGACCTGCTGGTCAAAAAACATCAAATATGAGTACTGTTACCGATTTGGTAGCAGCAATTTTGGACTAATAAGGCTAGATAGCAAGACGAAATGGCGATGAATACACGATTTTAATCCAACTGTTAGTCCTTATAATGGACACATGTTGCGTAACTTAGGCAAATACTATCTTATTATATGTTGCAAACAAAGTAGCAGTACTCATTTTTGCCATTTTTTGGCCACGGCCTTTGTGGCAGACGTGCTGGCGGGTTCGAATCCCTCTGCACGGGGCCCAAAAAGGAAAGGCCCCCATCGCTGGGAGCCTTTTCAATCAAGTGGTGGGCGATGAGGGATTCGAACCCCCAGCCTTGTGCGTGTAAAGCACCTGCGCTAACCGTTGCGCCAATCGCCCGCAGGGATTGAGTATAGCGGAAACCCCGTGCTGTTCACCGCTAATCCATAACGAAACTTACGCGGCGACTTCGGCGCCCTTGTCCTCGTCGATAAAGAAGCGCTTGTACCAGATGAGGAACGTCAGCGTGGTATAGATCTTGCGCTGGTTGAGCGCGCGACCCTCAAAGTGATCGTCAAGCAGTTTCATGAGCGCATCGGTTTCAAAGAAATCAGCAGCCCACGGTGCGGTGAAGTATTCCTTTACGTAGTCGTAGTACTTTTGCTCGCGAAGCCAGAACTTGACCGGTACGGGGAAGCCCACCTTCTTGCGCGTTGCCCACTCGTCGGGCAGCGTGCGGTTGGCGGCGTGACGCAGGACGAGCTTGCAGCCTTCTTCGTTAACACGGTAGTTGGCGGGAATGTGCTCGGCAAACTCCATGACCTTCTTGTCCAGGAACGGGACGCGAAGCTCCAGAGAATGCGCCATGCACATCTTGTCTGCCTTGAGCAGGATGTCGCCCGGCAGCCACATGTTCATATCCAGATACTGTTTCTTGGAAAGCTCGCAGCAGTTGGGAACCTGCTTGTAGTACTCGGCGCACATCTCGGCGGCGTTCTTGCCGGTGTCATAAGCGGGCTTGAGCACCTCGTCGACCTCGGAGGGATCGAACACCTTTGCCTGACCCACATACCAACGCTCGGGAACCTCGGCGCATTTCGTCAGGAAGTTGTGGCCCTTAAAGTAGGGGAGATGCTGAACGAGCGAGCCCAGGGCGCGACGTACGCCGAGCGGCACGCGCTTCTTAAAGGAGCGCATCTCGGGGGTGTCCTCGTACCACTCATAGCCGGCAAACAGCTCGTCGGCACCCTCGCCCGAAAGGACGACGGTGACCTCCTCGGAAGCCATCTGCGCCAGATAGTACAACGGCACGCTGGACAGGTTCGATTGCGGTTCGTCCATGTGATACTGGATATCGGGCAGCGCATCGAAGAACTCGTCGGCGGTAATCATCTTGCGCACATTCTTGATGCCCAGCTTGTCGGAAAGCTCGGCAGCGTAGTTGGTCTCGTTGAAGTTCTTGTAATCGAAGCCGACAGAATACGTGGTGTCGGGCATAAGGCAGGCGGCAATGTAGCTGGAGTCCACGCCGCCAGAAAGAAACGAGCCCACCTTAACATCGGCGATTCGGTGCGCAGCGACGCTTTCGTGCACGACCTTGTCGCACTCGTCCACGTACTCCTCGAAGGTCTTGGAGTTGTCGTCGGTGAAGTCACAGCTCCAGTAACGCTTGATGTCCATGGTGTTGGTCGTCAGGTCATACGTAAAGCAATGCGCCGGGGCAAGCTTGAACACGCCCTTAAAGAAGGTCTCCTCCGTGGCGGGGAATTGCAGCGTCAAGTAGGGGCGTAGCGCGTCGTGGTTGACAGCCTTCTCAAACTTGGGATGGTCCAGGAAGCTCTTGATCTCGGAGCCAAACAGCAGTGAGCCATCGGATGCCTGGTAGTAATAAAACGGCTTGATACCAAAGATGTCGCGAGCGCCGAAGAGTTTGTTCTTGTTCTGGTCGTGAATCACGAACGCGTACATGCCGCGTAGGCGGTTGACCAGGTCCTCGCCCCACTCCTCGTAACCGTGTACCAGGACCTCGGTATCGGCGTTGCAGTGGAAGGCGTAGCCGGCTGCCTCCAGCTCGGCGCGAAGCTCCTGGAAGTTGTAGATCTCTCCGTTGAAGACAATCGTGACCTTGCCGTCGTCGCTCGACATGGGCTGAGCTCCAGCTTCGGAAAGATCGAGAATCGAAAGACGACGGAAGCCAAGGGCAACGTTGTCGACGATATGCTGGCCGCCCATATCGGGACCACGGTGGATGATGCGATTCATCATGGCCGTGAGAACCAGCTCACTCTGTTCATCTGTACCGGTAAAACCGACAAAACCGCACATGCAAGATCCTTTCTGCTGACGGCTCAGGTGTACTGCCGCAAGGATCGCGGCAGCTGATGTCAAATAATCTTTACTATCATGCCAATCTTTTGTTTCGTGATAGGGCATAAGCGCCGAGCGAACCGAAAAAACCACGGCGTGACTCGTCCGGGCTTCCGGTAGCGGTTCCAAGATTTAGCAATCTGTGCCCGATACAAGATTGGGCGGCATATTACGATGGCTGCTAGTATTGAAAGGGTTTTGTTGAATCGGTTTGGTCTCGAGGCAATTGAGGCTGGGCTTAGCGAGAGAGGTCTTTGTATGTCGAGTCCGACACAAGAGAAGCTAACTCTGATGCGCTATATAGAGTTGCTCGAGGAAGATGACCTTGTTGTTTCCAGACCGAGCGCTTCGTGCGACCAGCGCATTGAGTTTGCAACTGATGACTCGCGCCAGGTGCGTCCGGGCACGTTGTTTGTCTGCAAGGGCCGTACGTTTAAGCGCGAGTACCTGCTTTCGGCAATCTCCGATGGCGCCGTGGCCTACGTTTCCGAGGTTGATTACGATGTTGATCTTCCCGCGGTGATTGTGAGTGATATTCGTCGCACGCTCGCCGTGGTGGCAGATGCCTTTTATGGGCACCCGTCGGGTAAGGTGAAGGTCTGCGCCTTTACAGGCACCAAGGGCAAGTCGACCTGTAGCTTTTATCTGCGCGGCATTCTCGCCAACGAGGCCAAGATTACGGGCTGTCATCGACCCGCTCTTAATACGGGCATTGAGTTCGACGACGGCATCGAGACGGGCCCTTCCAAACTGACGACCCCCGAATCCTTCATGCTGCAGTCTCGCATCGCGCATGCTGCGGAGGCGGGTGCCCCGTGGCTGGTTATGGAGGCATCGAGCCAGGGCCTCAAATACGAGCGCACGGGCAAGATCGCCTTTGAAGTCGGCGCCTTTACCAATATCGGCGAGGATCACATTTCGCCGATTGAGCATCCGACGCTCGAGGATTACTTTGCCAGCAAGCTCAAAATTTTCTCGCAGAGCCGTTTTGCCGTGGTCAATCTCGATATGGATAAAGTCGATCGTGTGCTCGAGGCGGCATCTCGTTGCGAACGTACGGTGACGTTCTCCCTGACCGACGAGCGTGCCGACGTGCTTGCGCTGGCGATTCGCAATGGTGACTGCGGCGTGGTGGCAACGGTGCGCACGCCCCGCTTTACGCGCGACATGGTGATTCCCACGCCGGTTAAATTCAATGTGTCCAACGCGCTTGCCGCTATTGCCTGCGCCGAGGCCCTGGGCATTTCCGAAGAGGGTATCGTCCATGGCTTTGAGGGCGTCTTCGTTCCCGGCCGTATGGAGCTCTATCCGTCCGTATCGGGCAAAATCTTGGGCGTCGTCGATTTTGCACATAACGGCATGAGCCTCGAGACACTTCTGCGCGACTTGCGCGAGAACTATCCCGAGCGCGAGCTGGCGGTTGTATTTGGCGCTACGGGCGGTAAGGGTGTCGATCGACGCACCACGATGGGCATCGCCGCTGGCAAGTATGCCGACCGAATCGTGATTACCGAGGATGACCCCGGCCCCGAGGATGTCGAGGATATTTGCGCCGAGATCGCGCGCAACGTTCAAGCGCAGGGAAATGATAACTGGCAAATCGTGACTGATCGCGTTGCCGCTATCGAGACTGCCGTGCGCGAGACCGTCCGTCCTGCCGTGGTCATCGTGACCGGTAAGGGCGAGGAAGAGTGTATGCTGCGCAAGAACGGACCCGAGCCTTGTGAGCGCGACGGTTCGATTCTCAAGCGCACCCTTGCGGCGTACGATGCCTAAGACCAGAAGCCCCTTCTACGTAAATGGAGTGACCATGTCCCACAATACCCTGCCGACCGTCGCTGAGCTTTCGGGCGAGATGCGCGAGCGTCTTGCCAAGGTTAAGTACGTCTTTACCGACCTGGACGCCACGATGCTCGCACCCGGCTCGTGCGTGCTGCGCGATAACGACGGCAATCCCTCGACCAAGCTCGTCGAGGCGGTTGTCGCGCTCGCTCGTGCCGGCATCCAGGTGGTCCCCACCTCGGGTCGCAATCGCACCATGATCCACGAAGACGCCCGCGTGCTCGGCCTCAACTCCTACATCGGCGAGATGGGCGGCCTGGTCATGTACGACCTCAAAGCTAACGATTGGGAGTATCTGACCGGCGACATGCCTTACGACCCCGCCTGCGGCCTCACACCGCATCAGGTGATCG
Organism: Collinsella aerofaciens; assembly: GCF_040910265.1. Taxonomy (GTDB): domain Bacteria; phylum Actinomycetota; class Coriobacteriia; order Coriobacteriales; family Coriobacteriaceae; genus Collinsella; species Collinsella aerofaciens_BK. Next base: position 147,406 of record NZ_JBDGAW010000001.1, read on the forward strand.
AGCAGACCGGCGTGTGCGAGAAGATCCTTGCCCGCTGGCCGCATAAGATCGAGTACCACAACGACATGTCGACTGGCTACAAGTACCGCGAGGTCACCGTCGGCATGCGCGGCGATGTGCCCGACGACGAGGTCCAGGCCATTCTTGACGAGGCTGGCTGCGGTCTGGTCTGGGCCTGCAACGGCCATCTGACGCATCTGTCCAAGCCGACGACGCTCGAGCTCGAACGCGTCGAGGATGGCCGCGCGTTTAACATCAATCCCGCCGGTCTCAACAAGGGCGTTGCCATCGCACGTTTCTGCGAGCACCTGGGTATCGAGCGCGAGGAGACGCTGGCGCTCGGCGATTCCGAGTCCGACTTCTACATGGCTGACCACGTGGGCACGTTCTGCCTGGTCGAGAACGGTTTGACCAGCGCCGGCGCGCCCGAGTTCCTGGATACCTGCGATAACGCCTACGTCACGCGCGGCAAGATTGTCGACGGCTGGGCGGCAACGGCAGAGCTGCTCGTCGCGGCTCGTTCGTAGCGCGGCCCTATAGTTCTGAGCCATATCTTTTCGAGAGAGAATCTGGTGAGGTAATGTCCGATATCGAGAATCTGGCTGGCGACACACGTCCCATTGGCGTGTTCGATTCTGGTCTGGGCGGTCTGACGGTTGCACGCGCCATCGCAACGGCGTTGCCGCACGAGTCCGTCTACTACTTTGGCGACACCAAGCGCTGCCCCTACGGCACCCGCACCGAGGACGAGGTGCGCTCGTTTGCACTGCAGGCGGGCCGTTGGCTGTCGAAGCACGACGTCAAGATCATGGTCATCGCCTGCAATACAGCGACCGCTGCGGCCTTGCGTTTGGCCCAGCAGGTGCTCGACGTCCCCGTCATCGGCGTGATCGCACCGGGCGCACGCGCGGCAATCAACAGCACCCGCACGCGCCGGGTGGGCGTGCTCGCCACCAACCTCACCATTCGCTCAGGCGCTTACACGCGTGCCATCCAGGACCTGGATGCCGGCGTCGACGTATACGGCTGCCCTGCCTCGAGCTTTGTCGAGGTCGTTGAGCACGAGCTCGCCTCGGGCGCACATCTGCAAGAGCAGTGGCTCGAGAACGAGGACATCTTTGATACGCCTGCCGTACGCGCGCTGGTCGGCGCCACGGTTGAACCGCTGCGCGACCACGGCATCGATACCGTGGTACTCGGCTGCACGCATTTTCCGCTGCTCGTGGGGCCTATTCGCCATGCGCTGGGTCCCGGAGTGCGCGTGGTGAGCTCCGCCGAGGAGACCACGCGCGAGCTGACCGATATTCTCACGCGCCGCGAGCAGCTGGCGGGCGACGCGGCCGAGCCGCAGCATCGTTTTGCAACGACGGCCGATAACATTGCTGAGTTTGCGGTGGCGGGCAGTTTTATCTTTGGCCAGCCGCTCAAAAGCATTGAGCATATCGATATCGACGAACTGAAATAGATATAAGGTCACCGACCAAAGGCTCACGTTCACCTTTTGCCGAAAGGATATTTCTATGGAGTACATGCAGGTCAATCGCGCCAACGACCGCGCCGCCGATGAGCTGCGCCCCATCAAGCTTACTCGCGGTGTCATGAAGCACGCCCACGGTTCGTGCCTGGCCGAGTTTGGCGATACGCGCGTGCTGTGCGCTGCCACCATCGAGGAGGGCGTGCCGGGCTGGCGCAAGGGCGCCAAGGCCGGTTGGGTAACGGCGGAGTATGCCATGCTGCCGGCATCGACCGGCAAGCGCTGCAAGCGCGAGCACGCCAACCGCAAGGGTCGCTCCATGGAGATTGAGCGTCTGATCGGCCGCAGCCTACGCACCGTCGTCAACATGAAGGCGCTCGGCGAGTACACCGTCACCGTCGACTGCGACGTGATTCAGGCAGACGGCGGCACGCGAACGGCGAGCATTACCGGCGCCTGGGTGGCACTGCACGACGCCCTTGCCATGTGGGTCGAGGCGGGTAAGCTCGAGCGCATCCCGCTCACGGGCCAGGTCGCCGCGATTTCCATGGGCGTTGTCGATGGCAACACCCTGCTCGACCTGGATTATTCCGAGGACAGTCACGCCGAGGTCGACATGAATCTCGTCGCTACCGACACCGGCGAGATGATCGAGCTCCAGGGCACTGGCGAGCAGGCGCCCTTCGACCGCAAGCGCCTCAATTCCCTGCTCGATTTGGGCGACAAGGGCATTGCCGAGCTCATCGAGCTCCAGCGCCAAGCTCTCGCCTAGCCTGCCAAAAAGGGATGTTTATTTTGGCAGGTTTTATCTGCGGAAACGCCGATAGATAAGGTTGATGCCACATGAAAGGGGAGACGTCGACGGACCGGTCCCTTTTACGTGACTTTGCTATACGGACAAGGAGACCACTCATGGCACTTGAGAAGATCGACATCGACACCCTCGACCCGGCGGCGACCATCGTCGTGGCAACGGGCAACGCCCATAAGCTCACCGAGATCGAGGCCATTTTGGGCAAGGTTATGCCCGAGGTTCGCTTTGTGGCGCTCGGTCAGCTGGGCGATTTTGAGGACCCCGAGGAAAACGGTACGACATTTTTGGAGAACGCCATCATCAAGGCGCAGGCTGCCGTCGAAGAGACGGGGCTCATGGCCATTGCCGACGATTCGGGCCTGGTCGTTGACGCGCTGGATGGTGAGCCCGGTGTGTATAGCGCGCGCTACGCGGGCGTTCACGGCGACGATGCCGCCAACAATGCCAAACTGCTCGTTAACCTGGAAGGCGTGGCCGACGAGGACCGCACTGCGCGCTTTATGAGCGTCGTCGCGCTCATCGACACGGACGGTTTGGTCACCTATGGTGAGGGCGCCTGCGAGGGTGTTATCGCACACGAGGGTCGCGGCGATCACGGCTTTGGCTACGACCCGCTGTTCCTGCCGGTCGACACGCCGGGCAAGACCATGGCCGAGCTGACGGCGGACGAGAAGAACGCCATCAGCCATCGATTCCATGCGCTCGAGCACCTATCCGCCAAACTGACGGGCGAGGAGTAGGCCGTGCGTGCAGTAGTGCAGCGCGTGCTCAACGCCGGCGTGACGGTCGACGACGAGTGCGTGGGCAAAATTGGGCGCGGCTATCTGGTACTGCTGGGCGTGGGTCACGGCGACACGCGCGCCGAGGCCGATAAGCTGTGGGGCAAGCTCCGGGGCTTGCGCATTAACGAGGACGAGAACGGCAAGACCAACCTGGCACTTGCCGATGTCGACGGCGAGGTTCTCGTGGTGTCGCAGTTCACGCTGTTCGCCGATTGCCGTCACGGCCGCCGCCCATCGTTTACGGATGCTGGCGCCCCCGATGTCGCCAACGAGCTCTACGAGTACTTCCTGACGCTTGTGCGCGAGGACGTCGAGCACGTAGCGCATGGCATCTTCGGCGCCGACATGAAGGTCGACCTCGTCAACGACGGTCCATTCACCATCGTCCTGGACACCGATGCTCTGTAAGTAGCTAATTAGCTACTTGCGTATGGCCACAACAGGGTGCTATAGTATTAGAGTTTTGTCTATCTTAGGGGTATTATCCCCTTTTTGAATTGCACCTTCTGGAGGCCCTGTTCATGGAAGAGATGGAAGTCAATCACGTCGACGACATCCACGAGAAGCTGACCGATATGGTGGGCGATCGCGTTAAGGTGAAGGCCAACATGGGCCGCACCCGCGTCGTCGAGCGCATGGGCACCATCAAGAGCGTCCATCCGGCAGTCTTTATCGTCGAGGTCGACGAGCGCCGTGGCCGCAAGTCGCGTCAGTCCTACCAGTATATTGATGTTCTCACCGGCCAGGTCGAGCTGTTCGACCCCGAGAGCGGCGAGCACATTTTTACCCCGCTCGGCAATCAGCTCGAGGAGCACTAGCGGTGACCGATTGGTCCCTGACCCTTTCCGCGCCGGCAAAGATCAACCTCTATCTGGGGGTTCATACCGAGCGTGACGACCGCGGCTACCATAAGGTCGATTCCCTGATGGCAGCCGTCGGTCTTGTCGATACCGTGACGGTTACGCCGGCACAGGCGCTGACCGTCCAGACGATTCCGACATCCGACTTTCCCATGCAAAAGAATACGGCGTATCGTGCTGCGCTCGCTATGGCCGAGCATTATGGTCGTGAAGCCAACGTCTGCATCACGATCGAGAAGCGCATCCCGTTGTGTGCCGGCCTGGGCGGTCCTTCGACGGATGCCGCGGCGGTCATTGTCGCCTTGGCAGAGCTGTGGGGTATCGACCGTGCCGATCCCGCGCTGGACAACATCGCGCGCGGCATTGGCGCCGACGTTCCCTTCTTTTTGCATGCCAGCCCTGCATTTTGCGTGGGTGGGGGAGACGTGCTGGCAACCGAGTACCCCGCACTTCCCGCGACACCCGTCGTGCTGGTCAAGCCGCGCGAGGCAAGCGTTTCAACAATTGAAGCCTATCGACGTTTTGACGAGACCCCAGCGCCTGCGGACAAGCCCGGAGCGATCGCGTCTGCCCTTCGCTCGGGAGACGCAGAGGCGGCCTACGCGCTCGTCCACAACAACCTGGGAGTCATTTCCGCGCAGATGGAGCCGCGGATTCAAACGGTGCTCGACTGGCTTCGTTCACAGGACGGTATCATTGCCGCAAACGTGTGCGGTTCGGGTGCCTGCTCGTTTGCCATTTGCGATACTGCCGCCACGGCAGTTAATCTTGCGGCAGTCGCTCAACAAAACGGCTGGTGGGCTTATGCAACGGAGCTCATTTCCGACACGGTTCGCATTGAAGCGCCAAAGAAGTAAAAATTTCTCTGGCACACGACGGAAATCTTTGTTACTATAGTCGAGCTAACGGGTTGTGGCTCAGTTTGGTAGAGCACTGCGTTCGGGACGCAGGGGTCGCTGGTTCAAATCCAGTCAACCCGACCAGAGCATGAGGAGGGACCGCTTCTTGCGGTCCCTTTTTTTAGCTATTGTTGTGATACCGCGATACCCGCGGTATACTCATTCGAGCTTGTCTCGCTGTATTGTGGAGGTCTACATGTTTGGACTGAGGGCTCCTGAGCTCATCATTATTCTCGTTGTTGTCCTGATTATCTTTGGGCCTAAGAACCTGCCGAAGCTCGGTAAGTCCCTCGGCTCTACCGTCAAGAATATCCGCGAGGGTATGGAGGGCGACGATAAGGGCGAAACCAAGCAGGCCGAGGACGTTGTGGTCGAGGAGTCCAAGGAGGACAAGGAGATCGCAGAGCTCGAGGCCAAGCTCGCTGCTGCCAAGCAAAAGAAGGCAGAGGACAGCGACGCGGACGCAGAGTAGTCCCATCCCTTTGGGGTGAGCACCTGACCGGCTTGCCCGCAGGCTAGCCGGTCTTTTTCGTTTTTGTTGACAGTTGATCGTTACATCATAGTTGGGGAGATATCCGTATGGACGCAAGCCAGATCGTACTGACCGCTGAGGGCCGCCAGAAGCTCGTCGAGGAGCTCGCTTGGCGTGAGGGCGATTACGCCAAGGAGATCGTCGAGGACATCAAGGAAGCTCGCGCGTTCGGCGACCTTTCGGAGAACTCCGAGTACGATGCCGCCAAGGACAAGCAGGCCCAGAACGCCGCTCGTATCGCCGAGATCCAGGCCATCCTTGCCAACGCTCAGATCGCTGCCAGCACGGGCGACCTGACCGTCTCCATCGGCTCGACTGTTACCCTGGTCGACCCCAACGGTGAGCTCATCGAGGTCACGCTTGTCGGTACCACCGAGACCAACTCGCTCGAGCACAAGATCTCCAACGAGTCTCCGGTCGGCCACGCCATCATTGGTCATGGCGAGGGCGACTCCGTCGAGGTTGTTACGCCTTCCGGCAAGACTCGCGTCTACACCATCGCCAAGATTGCACGCTAGACCACGGTCCCGCGTAAAGGTATGTTTTCGCTCCCTGGGACCGAATCCTGGGGAGCGTTTTAGTTTGAGGAGCTAACTATGGCAGAAAACCAGAACGCCGCCGATCAGGCATCGACGCTCAACGACGAGCGCGCCACCCGCCTGGCCAAGCGTGCCTCCCTGTTCGAGGCGGGCCAGAACCCGTATCCCGAGCACTCCGAGATTGAGGACTACGTCGCCGATATCGAGGCTAAGTACGCCGAGCTTGCCGATGGCGAGGACACCGAGGACGTCGTGAAGATCGGCGGCCGTGTGGTTGCCAAGCGCGGTCAGGGCAAGATCATGTTCATCGTCGTGCGCGACGCGACCGGCGAGATCCAGCTGTTCTGCCGCATCAACGATATGGACGAGGCCGCCTGGAACACGCTCAAGGCGCTCGACCTGGGCGATATCCTGGGCGTGACCGGCGTAGTCGTGCGCACCAAGCGTGGCCAGCTTTCCGTTGCCCCCAAGAGCGCGACGCTGCTGTCCAAGGCCGTTCGCCCGCTGCCCGAGAAGTTCCACGGTCTCTCCGACAAGGAGACCCGCTATCGCCAGCGCTATGTCGACCTGATCGCCAACGACGACGTTCGCGAGACCTTCCGTAAGCGTTCGCAGATTCTCTCCACGTTCCGCCGCTTTATGGAGTCCGATGGCTACATGGAGGTCGAGACCCCCATTCTGCAGACTATCCAGGGCGGCGCTACGGCTAAGCCGTTCATCACGCACTTCAACGCGCTCGACCAGGAGTGTTACCTGCGCATTGCTACCGAGCTGCACCTCAAGCGCTGCATCGTCGGTGGCTTTGAGCGCGTGTTCGAGATCGGCCGTATCTTCCGTAACGAGGGCATGGACCTTACTCACAACCCCGAGTTCACCACGATGGAGGCCTACCGCGCCTTCTCCGATCTCGAGGGCATGAAGGCGCTCGCTCAGGGCGTCATTAAGGCCGCTAACAAGGCTATCGGCAACCCCGAGGTTATTGAGTATCAGGGCCAGACCATCGACCTTTCTGGTGAGTGGGCCAGCCGTCCCATGACCGACATCGTCTCCGACGTGCTCGGCAAGCAGGTCACCATCGACACGCCGGTTGAGGAGCTCGCTGCCGCCGCACGCGAGAAGGGCCTGGAGATCAAGCCCGAGTGGACCGCCGGCAAGATCATCGCCGAGATCTACGATGAGCTGGGCGAGGACACCATCGTCAACCCCACCTTCGTGTGCGATTACCCCATCGAGGTTAGCCCGCTTGCCAAGCGCTTTGAGGATGACCCGCGCCTGACCCATCGCTTTGAGCTGGTCATCGCCGGCCACGAGTACGCGAACGCGTTCTCCGAGCTCAACGACCCGGTCGACCAGGCCGAGCGCTTCGCTGCCCAGATGGCCGAGAAGGCCGGCGGCGACGACGAGGCCATGGAGTACGACGAGGATTACGTGCGCGCCCTCGAGTACGGTATGCCTCCCGCGGGCGGCATTGGCATCGGTATCGACCGCGTGGTCATGCTGCTCACCAACCAGGCTTCCATCCGCGACGTGCTGCTGTTCCCGCACATGAAGCCCGAGAAGGGTTTCCAGTCCGGTGCCGCTGCTGCCAAGGCTGCCGAGGCCGGCAACACCGCGAGCCCCTTCGTCAAGCCCCTCAAGCCCACGGTCGATTATTCCAAGATTGCCGTCGAGCCGCTGTTTGAGGAGTTCGTCGACTTCGATACCTTCTCTAAGAGCGACTTCCGCGCCGTGAAGGTCAAGGCATGCGAGGCCGTCAAGAAGTCCAAGAAGCTGCTGAACTTTACGCTCGATGACGGTACCGGCACTGACCGTACCATTCTCTCCGGCATCCATGAATACTATGAGCCCGAGGACCTGGTCGGCAAGACCCTGCTCGCCATCACCAACCTGCCTCCGCGCAAGATGATGGGTATCCCCAGCTGCGGCATGCTCATCAGCGCCATCCATGAGGAGGAGGGCGAGGAGCGCCTCAACCTGATTCAGCTCGACGCTTCCATCCCTGCCGGCGCAAAGATGTACTAACTAGTTACGCGGTTCTACGAACCGCGTAACGGCTCGACGCTGCGCGGGCCGCATTTGGACAATCTGACGTTCAACTTCAAGGGCGCGACCAGAAGGTCAGCGCCCTTTCGTTTCACGTCACCTTGTCACAAATGCGACCCGCTCGCTGGCGTTGCCAATACATCGACGTTGTCGGAGTAGTCATTGGGGACGTTCTTAAACGACTAGTCGTTGGGGACGCTCTTAAACGTCTGCTCAACGGCTATTGCGCACATGGTTCGCATGACAGCCGTCTCTTTTATGTTTCCTTTAGCCGTTGCTGCCTAGGATGGGGTTAGTCGGTAGGAAGGGAGCACCGGGATGGACGATGCGAGCGAGCGTGCTATCGAAGAGGACATGCTCGATCAGTTCAATTACTTTGATGATGAGGACGAGGAGCTGATCGACCGTCGCGAGCCAGCGCCGCTTGATTCCTTTGATCTGGTCGATGAAGAGCCCGACGAGGACGAGGGCGAATCGGCGGAGCCCTCACAGCCTTCGCGCCTTGACTCGCTGCTTTCGAGAGCCCCCATGCACCACGGTGTCCGTGCCGGCGCGCTCCATATGAAAACTGACTGGCACCAGATCGTGACGGCAGGCGATGAACTTGCCGTCGATGCGCCGCTCACCGATAAATCATCCATCATCTGCCGCACCGGTATGCTTATGCTCGCGAGCGGAACGGGTGCCTGGCGCGTGCGCGATACCATGAATCGTGTTGCTGACGTGCTCGGCGTCACCATCCATGTCGACCTGAGTCTCCTATCGTTTGAGTGCACCTGCATCGAAGATGGCCACTGCTTTAATGAGGTCGTCAGCTTGCCCACAACGGGCGTCAATACCCATCGCATTTGGATGATGGAGAGTTTCCTCAAGGAAATCGAGACCTATGGTCGTCGCTTCACGGTGCACGAGTATCACGAGATGCTCAAGACCGTTGAGAGTTCAAAACCTGATTACGCGCCTTGGCAACAGGGCCTTGCGGCGGCCTGCGCCTGTGGCGCCTTTGTCTTTTTACTTGGTGGCGGTCCTATTGAGATGGCATGCGCGTTCGTAGGCGCGGGTGTCGGCAACTTTGCCCGCTCCCATATTCTTAAGCAGGGCCTTGGTCAGTTCAGCGCGCTGACGACCGGCGTTGCGCTCGCTTGCGTTTCGTATCTGCTGGCATTGCTCGGCCTTGGCCAGGTCATACCGGGGGCAATGTCGCACCAAGAAGGCTATATCGGCGCCATGCTCTTTGTGATTCCCGGCTTTCCGCTCATTACGGCAGGCCTCGACATCGCTAAGCTCGACATGCGAAGCGGTATCGAGCGCCTTTCGTATGCCGTATCGATTATTGTGATGGCGACCCTCGTGGGTTGGATGGTTGCCGAGTGCGTGGGACTGGCGCCGGATGACTTCGCCCCGCTCGGCCTCTCACCGTTGGCTCTTACGCTCTTGCGCATACTGATGAGCTTTATCGGCGTATTTGGCTTCTCGGTTATGTTCAACAGCCCAGTAAAGATGGCAGCGGCGGCAGGGCTCATCGGCGCCGTGTCCAATACCTTGCGTCTTGCGCTCGTCGATGCGCCGACGATGCTTCCCTTCCTGGGGCTGAGTGCGGGCATGCCTCCCGAGGCGGCTGCGTTTATCGGTGCGCTGGTATCGGGGCTGCTCGCGAGCTTAGCTGAAATCAAACTCACCTATCCACGTATCGCCCTCACGGTGCCATCGATTGTCATTATGGTGCCGGGTTTGTATCTGTATCGCTCGATGTATTACATGTGCACCTTCGACACGGTCAATATGCTCGGCTGGTTTGTGCGTGCAGTGCTCATCGTGGCGTTTTTGCCCGTTGGCCTGGGTGTGGCACGTACGCTCACCGACCCTCGCTGGCGCCATACCAGCTAATTGGTGCAAGGGGGACATGTTACTTTGCACCAAATGAGTTGCGGTGAAATAGGGACTGAATTGCTGCTTAAAGGGTCAAAACAGTCCGTATTCCACCGCAACTTAGGGGGTCGGGGGATTATTGGTGCCCTGCATCTTCATAAACTCAACGCTTACGAAGCGCGGGGTTTTCGTGCTAGGCTGGTTCCACCACATAAGTAGTCGCAGACGCACGTATCACGGGCGGGCGAGATGAAGTCCCAACAGCTCCATCTTGCCCGCCCGTTTTTGTTGCGTGATGCCGCGGCGTAACACGGAAAGGACCATGCCCTTTATGCCTATCAACAAACGAGAGAGCCTGCTGTTCACCTTTATCATGTGCTTTTGCATGGTGCTCTGGATGAGCATCTACAACGTTGCCCTGCAGCACGGGGCCATCAACGGCGAGGTCGTTGCCGCTGCGTGGCTCGGCTTCCCCGTTGCCTACATTTTTGCCATGTGCTGCGACTGGTTCGTCGCCAGCCCGCTCGCCAAGGGTTTCGCCTTTAAGTACTTGGTCGCGCCGGGCAAGAGCTCGCCGCTCGCCATGACGCTCGCCGTTAGCTCCTGCATGGTCGTTCCCATGGTCATCATCATGTCGCTGTACGGTGCCTGCGAGGGTCTGACGCACATGCCCGGCGGCATCCTTGCGAACCTGTATTCCGTGCCCGCGATCTGGATGATCAACATCCCGCATAATTTTGTGATGGCGCTGCCGTGGAACCTTTTGGTAGCCGGTCCGATTTCCCACTTCGTCTTCCGTCGCGCCTTCCCTGTGGGGACGGTTTTCGAGGAGGAGCATGCCGAGCTCTTGGAGCAGGCTATGGCTCCTGAGTGCGAGTAGCTCGCTTAGGGATCTGCTGAGCGCGGGCGACTTGCTTGGTTGGAGCCCTAAGCGTGGATAGCTCTCTCGGCGACATCGCGGGCGTGAGCGGTGCGCATGACCGGAGGCCCCGTGCTGCTCCGTTGCCCGACGTGTTAGCGCGCAGAACAATCTGTTGGTGCATTCGGCGGCTGCTGAAGCGTTTCGGCAGCCGCTTTTTATACGGAGTTTAAATACAACAGTCTGTTGTATTACGTAGAGTGGTATATCTCTAGCAGAAAAAATGCGAGAGACGGAGCATTATGGCGTTGCTAGTAGGACTGGACGTAGGGTCGACGACGACCAAAGTTTACGCGATGCACGAGGATATGACCGAGGCGTGGTGGGGATATCGCCGCCACGGGGCGTGTCAGACAGCGAGCGTGCGCGCCATGCTCGGCGAGCTCGCCGAGCGCTTTCCCCATGAGTCGCTGCGCGTTGCGGTGACCGGCTCGGGTGCGCGCGATATCGCGACCGCGCTGGGCGCCTCGTACGTTCAGGAGGTGGTCGCCAACGCGCTCGCGATCAGCAGGTTCTATCCGCAGACGCGCTGCGCCATCGAGCTGGGCGGCCAAGACGCCAAGATGATCTTCTTCCGCACCAACGATAAGGGAGACATCGAGGTTGCCGACATGCGCATGAACGGCTCGTGCGCAGGCGGTACCGGTGCATTTATCGACGAGATGGCAAAGCTCATGGGGGTCGGCACCGAATCGGGCGAGTTCGAGCAGCTCGCAAGCCGGGGAACGACCGTCCACGAGGTCTCGGGCCGCTGCGGCGTGTACGCAAAGACCGATATCCAGCCGCTGCTCAACGAGGGCATTCCTACCACCGACCTGGCGCTTTCGGCGCTTCACGCGGTCGCCCGCCAAACGATCGGCGGTCTGGCCCAGGGTATCGACATCGAGCCGCCGGTAATCTTCGAGGGCGGTACGCTCGCCTACAACCCCACGCTGGTCCGCGTGTTCCGGGAGCAACTGAATCTATCGGACGATCAGGTTATCGTCCCGCGCGATCCGCAGATCATGGTCGCGCGCGGTGCCGCCCTGTCGCTGACCGACATGTTCGCATCGTCCCAACCGATCGACCTTCCCGACGCTTTTGTCCGGCTGGATAAGCTCGAGACGGTCGCGCCCGCAAGCGGGGAGGGACGTCTTGCCCAGCCCTTTTTTGCCACACCTGCCGAGCAGGCGGATTTTACGGCACGCCATGGCAAAGAGACGCCGGCAAAGGGTCCGGATGCGTATGCGCCCGGAGAGACGGTGCGTGTGGCGCTCGGTATCGATTCGGGGAGCACGACGACCAAGTTCGCCCTGGTCGATGAGGCGGGTGAGCTTGTCGATTCGTTCTACGCGTCTAATAACGGCAGACCGCTCGACGTCGCCCAACAGGGTCTTGTCAGCTTGAAGAACCGCTGGGAGACAGCGGGAGTCACGCTTGCGATCGATGCCGTGGGCACCACGGGATACGGCGAGGAGCTTTTCGCGCGCGCGTTCCACGCCGACTACCATACGGTCGAGACGGTCGCGCACGCCCGCGCCGCGTGCGCATGCGTTCCCGATGCGACCTTCGTGCTCGACATCGGCGGACAGGATATGAAGGCCATCTGGCTCAACCACGGCGTGCTGACCGATATCGTCGTCAACGAGGCGTGCTCTGCGGGCTGCGGCTCGTTCCTCGAGGGTTTTGCCAAAAACCTCGGAATAGCCGTTGAGGATATCGCGACCGAGGCATTTTCGTCCAAAGCCCCCGCCGTTCTCGGCAGCCGCTGCACGGTGTTCATGAACAGCAGCGTCGTTTCCGAGCAGCGGCGCGGTAAGGGTCCGGGCGACATCATGGCTGGTCTCTGCCGTTCGATTATCGAGAACGTGTTCACCAAGGTCATTCGCGTTTCAAATCTCAACCGTCTGGGCGACAAAGTCGTCGTCCAGGGCGGCACGTTCCGAAACGACGCGGTGCTGCGCGCATTCGAGCAGTATCTGAGCAAACCCGTCACGCGTGCGCCCCACCCGGGGCTGATGGGCGCTATCGGTATCGCCCTGCTCGCGCGCGAGGAATGCCGCAAGGGCGACGCCGGCACGTCGTTTATCGGGCTCGATGCCGTGGAGCGCTTCGAGCATCGCGAGTTCGGCGGCGTTACCTGCCGTCGGTGCAACAACCGCTGCCAGCGCGCGGTCGTGGCATTTGGCGACGGCTCGCTTTACGTCACGGGCAATCGCTGCCCGCGCGGCGGCGCCATCTCATGGGATGAGCTCGTGCGCGAGGTTCCCGCGGCGGAGGAGCTGCGTCCGCAGGGTGCTTGCGAGGCACAGGCACCCGGCACGGGGCGCGACCGAACCGCGGCTGCCCCCAATCTCTTTGTCGACCGCGAGAAGCTGCTGTTCGAGTCATGCCCCACGGTTCCCGTCTGCGGGGGGCGCGATGTCACGATCGGCATTCCCCGTGTGCTCGAGTTCTGGGACACCATGCCGTTCTGGTCGACGTTCTTCAGCACGCTCGGCTTTAAGGTGCGCGTCTCGGGACGCAGCACCAAGGCGATGTACGAGCGCGGTCTGGCGCACGTCACATCCGACACCGTGTGCTTCCCGGCCAAGCTCGTCCACGGGCACATCTGCAATCTCGTCGACGCCGGCGTCGACCGCATCTTCATGCCCATCATCACGACGGTGCCCACCGAAAACACCGCCTCTACCAGCGAGTGGATGTGCGCCGTCGTAAAGGGATACCCCTACGTGATGCGCAATTCCGATAACCCGGAGGAGCGTTTCGGCGTTCCGTTCGATACGCCGCTGTTCCACTGGTACGACGAGGGCGACCGAAACCGCCAGCTCAAGGCGTGGTGCAAGGAGACCTTCGATATCGATGCCGACCTGGTTGCCAAGGCGACCGAGCAGGCGGACCGCGCGCAGCAGACGTTTGAGAACCAGCTGCAGCTGCGCGGCAGGCAGGTGCTCGAGAACGTGCGCGAGGACGGCGGCTACGCGGTGGTGATCGCTTCGCGCCCGTACCACAACGACCCGCTGGTCAACCACGGGCTGCCCAAGCTCTTCTCTGAGCGCGGCATCCCCGTGCTGACGCCCGATGCGGTGCCGGGGGTCTGCAACGTCGATCTTTCCAACAGCCGCATCGACATCGTGAACAACTACCATGCGCGCATGCTGTCGTGCGCGGTCATCGTCGCATCGACGCCCGAGCTCGAGCTCGTGCAGATGGGCAGCTTCGGCTGCGGCCACGATGCGTATCTCACCGACGAGATCGCGCGCATGATGGGCGAGATGGGCTCCAAGGTTCCGATGATGATCAAGCTCGATGAGAGCGACGTCGCCGGTCCCATGGGCATTCGCGTGCGTTCGTTTATCGAGTCGGTCAACCGTCGTCGCGCGGAGGAGCGTGCCGAGGGCGCCCGGGTGCACGCGGTCCATCCGCTCGACGACCCGTATAAGGTCAAGTACACCAAGCGCGACCGGCACGACAAGATCGCGCTGGTCCCCAACACCTCCCATGCGTTCTGCAGGCTCATGACCGCGGCGATGCGCAATCAGGGCGTGCGCGCCGAGGCCCTTGATATCGGGCGCGAGGATGCCATCCGCCTGGGCAAACGCTATGTGCACAACGACATCTGCTTCCCCGCGCAAATCGTGATCGGCGAGGCGCTCGCGGCACTCGAGAGCGGTAAGTACGACCCGCACGACGTCGCCGTGGTGACTGGCAAGTATATCGGCGACTGCCGCCTGACGCACTACATGCCCCTGCTGCGCCGCGCGCTCGACGACGCGGGATACGACTATGTCCCGGTGCTCACCAACGACGACGTCGATGCCCACAATGCGCATCCGGGCTTCAAGCTCGGCCTTGGCCCGAGCATCCAGATCGCCTACGGTCTTCCCATGATCGATACCCTCGAGGCCATGCTTAGGCGCATCCGTCCCTACGAGCTCGAGAAGGGCGCGGCGGACGCTGCGTTCGACCGCGCGCTCGATGAGGTTATCGAGGGCATGGAGCGCTCCGGGCTGAGAGGCCAGGCGACGGGCTTCAAACGCGCGCTTGCGATCATGGACGCCGTTCCGTACGACCGCTCGAACCCGCATCCGACCGTTCTCATCGTGGGCGAGTACCTGCTCAATTTCCATCTCGGCGCCAACCACGAGATCGAGCGCTACCTCGAGGACAACGGGCTCGAGGTCATCGAGGCGCGCATGACCGACGTGATCCGCAAGACCTATTTCTACAAGCATGCGCAGTCGCGCGAGTTCCACGTCGACCTGTCGCTGCCCGAAAAGGCCTGGTACGCCACGGCGGACAACCTGTTCGAGCTCGCGCACGACCGTTGCGACCGCCTGGGCGCGGCGAGCCCGCTCTACGAGCCGCCGACGCGCATGCCCGAGCTCGTGCGCGCGAGCGATAAGATCCTGCACCATACGTTCGATGCGGGCGAGGGCGTGCTGATTCCGGCGGAGATCCTCGAGCACGCCAAGCGCGGCTGCCGCAACTTCGTGATCCTGCAGCCGTTCGGGTGTCTGCCCAACCATGTCGTGGGGCGCGGGCTCATCCATGCGCTCAAGGAGCAGTATCCCACGGCGCAGTTCCTGCCGCTCGACTACGATCCCGACGTGAGCTTCGCCAACGTGGAGAACCGTCTTCAGATGCTCATCATGAACGCCAAGGCGCAGGGGTGCGGTGAGGCGCATGGCGAGACCGCGTAAGGACGCCGATGCGCCCGATGCACGCACCCGTATCATCGAGGCGTTTTGGGAGCTCATCGAGAACAACAGCATCTTCGAGCTGTCGGTTGGCGAGGTGACCCGCGCCGCCCGGTGCAATCGCGGAACGTTTTACTACTATTTTCACGATTTCGATGAACTCGTCGCCATCGCCATAGCCCAGCTGCTGCAGGATAACGAGCTCATCACCGATGCCCTCTGGCATTTTTCGAGCGAGGGCGACCTTTCGGCGTTCGACCGGCGCGACGTCCGCTGCCTGCTGCGGCGCATCGTCATCACCATGAGAGCGGGTGCCGCCGAGCAGGTCGTGCAGGGCATCCATACGATCATCATCGACCGCGTGAGAGAGATCGTCCACCCCGACGGAGAAGAGCTCAAGGCGGATTCGAGCTTTGCGGTGGGCTTTCTGGTCTCGGGCATCATGGACTTTGTGATGGCGGTCGGCTTTGCCCGGGAGGGCGGCGAGGAGATAGACCTCGAGCAGCTGGGGGACAGCGCGTGCGCGTACCTGAGGGCGGTCGCCATGCAGACGGTGGAAACGGTCGCGCAAGTCGAGGGTGTCGATACATCCGAGCTGCTCGAACGCGTCTCCAAGGAGGCCGATGCCTATCGCACATCGCGTGCGACGAGTCCCGACGTGGTGAAAGACGCCTAGGGTTTCTCTTGCGGGGCGCCTGTCGCGCATCGCGCGGTGAGTCCCGCGATGCGGTCATAACCTGCATTCATGTGAGCCGGGTTTATAGATATTCCTCCAGCTGTTAACATAGACAACCTGTGGGTAAAGAGACAAAAGCGCCGCCGACGGGCGGGCGTTTTGATTTCGATGAACTCATGTAAGGAAACGAGCATGTTAGATAGATTTACCGATCGAGCGCGCAAGGTCATGTCGATGGCCAAACAGGAGGCGCTCGATCTTCATTCAAATAAGGTGGGCACCGAGCACCTGCTGCTCGCGCTTGCCAAGGAGGACGAGGGCATTGCCGCCGAGGCACTGCGTTCGCTCGACATCTCCTACGATGACATCATGGATACTCTCAAAGAGGTCCAGACCACGGTTCCCGAGCCCAGTGAGGAGACCGAGGCGGCCAAGCTCGCCTTTACGCCGCTCGTCATTAGCGTGATGGAGCGTTCATTCCGCGTGGCGCGTGAGAACAACCAGACCTACGTGTCGACCGAGCACTTGCTGATCGGCATCGTCGAAGAGGGCAACGGCATGGCCATGGACATCCTCATGCGCCTAGGTGTGTCGTCCGCCTCCATCAAAAAGGCTATCGAGAAACTCACCGCCAAGGACCAGGACAAGAAGCGTCCGCTCGCCGGCGCCGGTGCTGGTCGTCCCGGTGCGGGCCTGCCGTTCTTTAGCGGCTCGGATGCCTCTCAGCAAAAGGGGAGTGGCACCGATACGCTTAAGCAGTTCGCGACCAACCTCACACAGAAGGCGCGCGACGGCGAGCTCGACCCTGTAATCGGTCGCGAAAAGGAAGTCCAGCGTATGATGGAAATTCTTTCGCGCCGCACCAAGAACAACCCGCTCATTCTGGGCGACCCCGGCGTGGGCAAGACGGCCATTGTCGAGGGCCTAGCTCAGCAGATTGCAGCCGGCAACGTGCCCGAGAACCTCATGAACCAGAATATCTGGACGCTCGACCTGCCGGGCCTCGTGGCGGGTGCCAAGTATCGCGGCGAGTTTGAGGAGCGCCTCAAGAACGTGATCCAGGAGGCCACCGAAGCCGATGACGTCATCCTGTTTATCGACGAGATGCACACCATCATCGGTGCCGGTTCTGCCGAGGGTTCCATCGACGCGAGCTCTATGCTCAAGCCCGTGCTTGCGCGCGGTGCCTTCCAGATTATCGGCGCCACCACGGCCGAGGAATTCCGCAAGTACCTCACCAAGGATCCGGCCTTTGAGCGTCGTTTCCAGACCATCGATGTCGAGGAGCCGAGCGTTGAGGACACGGTCAAGATCCTGACCGCACTCAAGCCGCGCTACGAGGAGCACCACCATGTGCGCTATACGCAGGGTGCTATCGAGGCCGCCGCGAACCTTTCCAACCGCTACATCCAGGATCGCTTCCTGCCCGATAAGGCTATCGACCTCATTGACGAGGCCGGTGCCCGCGCTCGCATCGCCGCGAATCGCGCGCCCGAGCCGGTGCGTGAGGCCGAGCATCGCGTGGAGGAGCTCAAGGCCGCCGCGCAGGAGGCCACCGAGAGCGACGATATGAACAAGGCCGCCGAGATCACCGAGCAGCAGAAAGCTGCCGAGATTGAGCTCGCCGAGGCCAAGGCCGCCTGGACGGCCGAGCTCGACGCCAGCCCGCTCACCATCGACGTGAGCCAGATCGCCGATATCGTGTCCGTGACTTCGGGCGTGCCGGTGTCCTCGCTTACCGAGAGCGAGAGCCGTCGCCTGCTGCAAGCCGAAAGCGTGCTCAAGACGCGCATTATCGGTCAGGATGAGGCTGTCGAGGCCGTTGCCAAGGCCGTGCGCCGCAGCCGCTCGCCGCTCAAGGATCCGCGTCGCCCCGGCGGCAGCTTTATCTTCCTTGGTCCCACCGGCACGGGCAAGACCGAGCTCGCCAAGACGCTCGCCGAGTACCTCTTTGGCAGCAAGGATGCACTCATCAGCTTCGACATGTCCGAGTTCGGTAGCGAGTTCGAGGTCTCCAAGCTCATCGGTAGCCCTCCGGGTTACGTCGGTCACGACGAGGGCGGCCAGCTCACCAAGGCCGTTCGTCGCCACCCGTACTCGGTCGTGCTGTTCGACGAGATCGAGAAGGCGCACCCCGATATCTTCAACATCTTGCTGCAGGTGCTGGAGGAGGGCCGCCTGACCGATAGCCAGGGCAAGACGGTCGACTTCCGCAACACCGTGATCATCATGACGTCCAACGTGGGCGCTCGCGAGATTGCGCAGGATGCGAGCGTTGGCTTTGGCACCACCGGCGAGCAAGGTCTCACGTCGAGTGAGATCCGTGGTCGCGCGATGGGCGAGCTCAAGCGCCTGTTCCGCCCCGAGCTGCTCAACCGTATCGACGACATCGTGGTGTTCCAGAAGCTCTCGGGCGAGAATCTCACCAAGATCGCGCACCTGCTGGTGGGCGACCTGCGTCAGCGTTTGATTGCCAACGGCATGAACATCAAGCTCACCGATGCGGCCTATGACAAGATCGTGGCCGAGGGCACCGACCTCACCAACGGTGCGCGTCCGCTGCGCCGTGCTATTCAAAAGCTTATCGAGGACCCGCTGTCCG
The DNA here is from genome assembly GCF_040910265.1 of Collinsella aerofaciens. Lineage (GTDB taxonomy): Bacteria > Actinomycetota > Coriobacteriia > Coriobacteriales > Coriobacteriaceae > Collinsella > Collinsella aerofaciens_BK. Next base: position 166,094 of record NZ_JBDGAW010000001.1, read on the forward strand.
AGGAGCTTCTGGCCGGCGAGTGGGGCGAGGGCGATACCGTCCTGTGCGACGTGGCCGATGGCAAGTTTGTCTTTAGCCACGGCACGGGCGAGATCCCGGCCCCGCGTCCGGCGGGCACGCTCGGCGGCGATACCGCCCCGGCGGCACCGCACACCGGCAACGCCGTGCCCGTGAGCGGCGGCGTGACCTCGGGCCCCGGCGGCATGATGCAAGCCGGTTCCGGCGCGCTGTAGGGCGTGGCGACAATTTGATACGCGCAATCGAGGCGCTCTGGCAAGGGCGCCTCGATTTGTAGAGCTGCGAAGTTGTGACCGTTACGCTATGCGGTCAACCGTTAGCCGATGATGCGAGGGCGCTCGGCGTTTTCGACTGGTTTATGCACGTAAAGTCTGGGAATATACAAGGCGCATGTCTTATTGTCTAACCAGTTGCGCCAAGGAGGCACCATGGACTACAAGATTACTGGCTACGAGCCCGCCCAGCTGTTCCATTTCTTTGAGGAGATCAGCGCGATCCCCCGTGGGTCTGGCAACGAGAAGGGCATCAGCGATTTCCTGGTTGCGTTTGCCAAGGAGCGCGGCCTCGACGTGTATCAGGACGAGGTCTACAACGTCATCATTCGCAAGCCCGCATCTGCCGGCGCCGAGAATGCCCCGACCGTGATGCTGCAGGGCCACATCGACATGGTGTGCGACAAGCTGGGCTCCGTTGAGCATGACTTTACGACCGATGGTATCGACCTGGTCGTCAAGGATGGCGTCCTCACCGCTAACGGTACCACGCTGGGCGCCGACAACGGTATCGCCGTCGCTCTGATGCTCACCGTGCTCAACGACGATTCGATTGCTCATCCGGCCCTCGAGTGCGTATTCACCACCGACGAGGAGACTGGCCTGGTCGGCGCCGAGACGCTCGACAAATCCCAGATCAGCGCCCGCACCATGATCAACCTCGATTCCGAGGAGGAGGGCGTGGCCACCGTCAGCTGCGCCGGCGGCGTCGTTGTTACCTACACCTGCCCCATCGTGCGCGAGCACAAGACCGGCAGCACCCTTACGCTCGAGATCTCTGGCCTGCTGGGTGGCCACTCCGGCGCCGACATCAACCTGGAGCGCGGCAACGGCAACCTCATCATGGCCCGCATCATCGACCGCCTGATGGTTGCCGGCGAGCCCGCCATCGTTAGCTTTAACGGCGGCACCAAGGACAACGCCATCAACCGTGAGTGCAAGGCCGAGCTGGTTTACGCCGACCACGCTGCCGCCGAGGCCGCGGCCGAGATCGCAAAGGGCATCATCGCCGACGTCACTGCCGAGCTCGAGGTCTTCGACCCCGGCTTTACCTGCACCGTCGAGATTGCCGACGACGCCGAGGTCGAGGCCATGGACCAGAAGTCCGCACTTGCCCTCATTCGCGCTCTGCGTCTTGCCCCCAATGGTGTAATCCGCCGCAACGTCGCCACCGACGGCTCCGTCGAGGTTTCCTCCAACATCGGCGTGGTTGCCACCTCTGACGACCAGGTCAAGATCATGCTGTCCCCGCGCTCCTCGATCACCTCGCTGCAGAACGAGTTCAAGGACCGCCTGCAGACGCTGGCCGATGTCCTGGGCTTCGACGCCAAGTTTGAGTTCGAGTATCCCGGCTGGAGCTATGCCGAGCATTCGCCGGTCCGCGACATCTTTGTCGAGAGCTATCGTGAGCTCTTTGGCTCCGAGCTGCGCATCGAGTCCATCCATGCCGGCCTTGAGTGCGGCCTGTTTGCCGAGGCCCTGCACGGCCTGGACGCCATCGCCGTGGGCCCGACGCTCTCCGATGTCCACACCCCGGACGAGAGCATGGAGCTCGCTTCTGCCGAGCGCTTCTACGAGCTGCTCATCGACGTCCTCAAGCGCCTTGCTGCATAAAGGCTGCGCTAGCAGCAGTCCGGGCTACGTGCCGGTGGATTGCAAATGACATTATGAGAGGGGGCATCCGAGCTTTTGCGACGGGTGCCCCTCTCTTCTTTTAAGAAATGGGAAATTGTGGCCACCTAGCCCATATCCGCCCTGATGAGGTCGAGGGTTCGCTGGCAGTTTTCGCGGACGGGGCCGAGCATATGCTCTCGCAGGTCCGCCATGCCGGGCAGGTCGGCGTATTCATCCATGACCTCTTCCATGCAAATGGGCACCTCGTAGGCGAGGTCCATCATGGTCGTAAAGCAAAACTTCTCGGATAGCCCGGCATCGGTGAGTGCCGCCTCCAGCGCGGGGTCGCCCATACCGTGGTATCGGCGGATAGCGCCTGGACCGATGCGCCCCACACGATTTTCGCCGCCAACGCTCATGGCGAGGCGCGCTCGGCGGCGCATACGCTCATATGCCAAACCCGACGCGACATCGTACATTCGAGCCATCATGACTGCGCCGTCGTTTCCAAGGAGCAGGGAATAGTTTTTCGCATGCGCATCCGGTGCGCCGATAATGGCGTTGAAGAACAGTATCTGCGTAAACAGATATAGGTTAAGTTGATGGTGGCTCGTATTTGCGAGGAGCTCTTGAATGTCGCGGGTGGTCGGGCCGCCGTCTGCCGTGTACTTTTGAGCGGGCATCACTCCAAGAGCCTGACAGAGGTCTTCTTGGTGTAGACGCATGATTGTTCCGTCTTTGACTTTCACACGGTCATAGCGCTCAACAATGAGGGCGGGTTCGTCCTCAAATAAGCGATACTCAACGTTCGCCGTTGCGATACCCGCGCGCTGGGCGCTTTTCATGCAGACAAACTCATTAAGAGCCTCAAGTTTAAATCCGATGACGCCATTTTTGAAAATATGCGTCGTGGGCAAGGAGCCCACGCATTCGCACCAGCGACCGTCTATGAGTGCGAGAGCGAACTTGCCCTGATTGCCTCCAAGTGACCAACTTTCATCTAGGCCCATCCACGATGCCTCGCGGTCATCTCTGATCGACTTGAGGCGCAAGGCAATCTCGTGGTCGTCTATAGGGCGGTATTCGCCAGTGCGATGCAAGACGGCGTCGATATCTTCTTCGGCGCAAAACTGCACTCCGCCCGGACAGTCGAGTCCGATATGGCTGAGCAGCGCAACGGGATTATTGGGCCTGGCGTCGAATTCGGCGGCAATCGCTTTTCGTTGGTCCTCGCTGTCGGGCAGAAGGCCAAACAAGTACGGATTCATGACCTGTTGGCCGTATGTGCGATTTGATACGGGAATGTTGGTCGATAGGGCTGGCCCGTCATAATCTTGATCGTAGGCAAAACTGACCAGGCCGCTCTCATCTTGCATGAGCGTTCCTGCGGGTACACCGCAAATAATAGTCCGAAGCGTTTTTCTGGCCATTGGCTATCTTCCTTCGGGCTTGGTTTGGGCAGATGCGCTTGCGGCAATCGAGACTCCGAGATTGGACATGGCGAAATCGGCGAAGGCCTTGTCGTAGAACTCGGACGTAAAGAGGGTATCTGGAAGAGCTGGAATGGCTGCGCCGCGTCGGTTGCGATGGTGAAGACGTTGAGCGTGATGGCACCTGGGGGTGCTACAAGGTTGCAAATCGGCATGCGGGGCGTCGGTTGGCTGCTCATGTTTCGTGTCGTCGATATTCCCTTGAGCAACTAGAGCAAGTCCGAGAGCACCGAAAACCGCCAGCAGCTTGTCGAGTCGAATGCCGGTGGCGTCGCCCAGCTCGAGCGATGCGAGCAGGCGCTCCGAAACACCGGCCTTTTTAGCGAGGGTCGCACGGGTGAGACCCTGCGCCTCGCGTGCCTGGCGCACGTAGATGCCAGCTTGGCGCGGTGTGGTGATGGGAAGGGTGTCCACGGCGATCTCCAAACATGCAGACTTTTGCATATCAGTATGACATGCAAAAGTCTGCATGAAAAGGCCTCATGCAAAACTCTGCATGAGACCTTGCCCGGACGTTTAGTTTTGAAGGGTGTTTTACAGCGCCAAAAACCCCAAGTGTTCCAGCAGAATCTTGAGGCCGATAAGGATGAGCACGACGCCACCCACGATGGTGGCGGGTTTTTCGTAGCGCGCGCCAAAGGTGTGGCCGATCGCTACGCCGGCGACGGAGAAGATAAACGTTGTGACGCCGATAAGCGATACAGCGGGCACGATGTCAACCGAGAGCGCGGCAAATGAGATGCCCACGGCTAGGGCGTCGATTGAGGTGGCAATGGCGAGGATCAGGTACTCGCCCAGGTCAATCTTTTCGGCATCCTTGCCGTCGCCTTCATCCTCGTCCTCGGTAAAGGCCTCCCACAGCATTTTGCCGCCGATAAAGGCCAAAAGGATAAAGGCGATCCAGTGGTCGATGGGGCCGATGATGCCCATAAACTGGCTGCCAAGCGCCCATCCGATTACGGGCATGCCGGCCTGAAAGCCGCCAAAGAACAGGCCGAGCACTACGGCGACCTTAAGGTTGATCTTTTTCATGCCGAGACCCTTGCAGATGGAAACGGCAAAGGCGTCCATCGAAAGGCCAACGGCGAGCAGCACGAGCTCGGCGAGTCCCATAGTCTGGCTCCCTCTCTGCGGGCGAACCCGCGTGTACTTCTGGCGGGGGAGCAACAAAAAAGACCCGTGGCGTACGCGTTGCGCGCACAGCCACGAGTCTCGTTCATTAAGGCAAGCCAGGCCGCATCGGCCAGTGTGTTGACTTACCGCGCCGCCGGAGGCGAATCCGGTCACGCGACTACTCCCTCATTCATGTGAATCCCGATGCTACCACATAAGCAGCCCATTTGGGTTGGGCCCTCAGCGGTGTTCGCTCATTCTGTAAGCATCGTATTTCGCAAGCGCCGTGGGGACAAACCGTGAGAAACTATTTAGCGTTTATGGAGCGTATACGATGGGAGCGATGCCTTGGATAAGAACGAGCTGCAAAAGCGTATGGAACAGGCCATCCGCCTGACGGCACCTGGTCAGCCGATCCGCACCGCCCTCGACATGATCATCGCCGGTCACCTGGGCGCCCTTATCTGCGTCGGCGACACCGAAAACGTGCTCGCTGCCGGTAACGACGGCTTCCCGCTCAACATTTCGTTCACCTCGAACCGTCTGTTCGAGCTCTCCAAGATGGACGGTGCCATCGTCATCGACGGCGACCTCACCCAGATCCTGCGCGCCAATTTCCACCTCAATCCCGATCCCTCGCTTGCCACGAGCGAGACGGGCATGCGTCACCGCACCGCCGCTCGCATGTCGGTGCTCACCGATGCCATCGTGATCTCGGTCTCGGCCCGTCGTGCCGTCGTTAACGTGTACGTTCACGGCAAGAGCTACGAGATCCAGCCCGTCACCACCATCATGAGCTCGGTCAACCAGCTCGTCGCCACGCTCCAGACCACCCGTCAGTCGCTCGACCGCTCCCTGCTGCGCCTGACGGCCCTCGAGCTCGACGACTACGTTACGCTCGCCGACATTACCGGTATTTTCTCGAGCTTCGAGATCATGCAGCAGGCAAAGACCGAGCTTAAGGATTGCATCGTCAAGCTGGGCAACCAGGGCAAGCTCGTGCAGATGCAGCTCGAGCAGCTCGCCGGTTCCAGCATGGATACCGAATACGACCTGATGATCCGCGACTACGCGAGCGATTCCTCCGAGGCTAATGCCGAGAAGATTCGTGCAGAGCTCGCTCGCATGACGCCTAAGGACCTGTCCGACCCGCAGCACGTGGCGGCAGTTCTGGGTTACGACGACCTGGACGAGGACTCCGTCATGACGCCGCTGGGCCTGCGCACGCTTTCGCGCGTGTCCGTCGTGCGCGACGGCGTGGCCGAGAAGATCGTCGACGAGTACGGCTCGCTGCAGGAGCTCATGGACGACATTAACGAGGATCCGGAGCGCCTGGGCGACTTTGGCGTCAACAACCCTGCCATTCTTGCGGACTCGCTGTACCGCATGAAGGGCACCAAACAGGGGAACGCATAATGGCGCCCGTATGCGCCGTGGTCGTTGCCGGTGGCAGCGGCCAGCGCTTTGGAAATCCCGGCGGCAAGCAGCTCGTTAACGTGGCGGGCCGTCCGCTCATGAGCTGGTCCATCCGCGCGTTCGATCGTAGCGATAAGGTCGGCCACATCGTCGTGGTTTGTCCTGCCGAGCGCCGTGCCGAGATGCGCCGCCTGGCCATCGACCCGTTTGACTATGACACGCCCATCAGCTTTGCCGATGCCGGCGATACCCGTCAGGATTCCACTCGTGCCGGCGTGCATGCGGTTCCGGCGGGCTTTGAATACGTTGCCATCCACGATGGCGCTCGTCCGCTCATTACGACCGAGGCCATCGGCCACGCTATCGACGTGCTCATGGGCGACCGCTCGCTCGACGGTGTCGTGTGCGGTCAGCCCGCGATCGACACGCTCAAGATCGTCGACGGCGATAATATCGTCGAGACGCCGCCGCGCGAGCTCTATTGGGCCGCGCAGACGCCGCAGATCTTTAGCGTCGACGCCATGAAGCGTGCTCACGCCGCTGCTATCGCCGAGGGTTTTATCGGTACCGACGATTCATCGCTGGTCGAGCGCATGGGCGGGCGCGTCCGCTGTGTCCAGAGCCCGCGCGATAACCTTAAGGTGACGGTGCCCGAGGACCTGCGTCCCGTAACCGCGATTCTGCTCGGTCGCATGGCCGAGGGAGAGGACCTTCCCCATGTTCAGTAACCTGCGCATTGGCCACGGCTACGACGTCCACCGTTTGGTGGAGGGGCGTCGATGTATCATCGGCGGGGTCGACATTCCCTACGAGCGCGGCCTGCTGGGCCACTCGGATGCCGATGTGCTCGTGCACGCCTTGGCCGACGCCATTCTGGGCGCCTGCCGCGGGGGAGACATCGGCAAGCTATTCCCCGACACCGATCCTGCCTACGAGGGTGCTGATTCGATGGTGCTGCTCGCTCGCGTGATGGACTATGCGCGCGAGCTGGGCTTTGAGTTTGTCGATGCCGATTGCACCATTGCCTGTCAGCAACCCAAGATCACCCCGCACCGCGATGCCATGCGCGCCAACCTTGCCCATGCCCTGGGCGTTGACGTCGAAAATGTAGGCGTCGCCGCCACTACGACCGAAAAGCTCGGTTGGGAAGGCCAGGGCGAGGGAATCGGCGCCTGGGCCGTCTGCCTGCTACAGAAAACCGTTAAGGAGTAACGAATGCGTATCTACAACAGCGCTACCCATAAAAAGGAAGAGTTCCAGCCCATCGAGTCCGGCAAGGTCCGCATGTACGTGTGCGGCCCCACGGTCTACGACAACATCCACATCGGCAATGCCCGCACGTTCATCAGCTTTGACGTGATTCGTCGCTGGCTCATCGCGAGCGGCTACGAGGTCACGTTCGCCCAGAACCTCACCGATGTCGATGACAAGATCATCAAGCGCGCCAACGAGCAGGGCCGTACGGCTGCCGAGGTCGCGACGGAGTTCTCCGACAAGTTCATCGGCGTCATGCGCGCCGCCAACGTGCTCGATCCCGATGTGCGCCCCCGCGCCACCAAGGAGATCGGCCCCATGATCGCCATGATCAAGACGCTTATCGAGCAGGGCCACGCTTACGCAGCCGATAACGGCGATGTGTACTTTGCCGTGCGCAGCGATCCCAACTATGGTCAGGTCTCGGGCCGCAACATCGACGACCTTATGGTTGGTGCGCGCATCGAGGAGAACGAGGACAAGAACGACCCGCTCGACTTTGCCCTGTGGAAGGCCGCCAAGCCCGGCGAGCCCAGCTGGCCGAGCCCCTGGGGCGAGGGCCGTCCCGGTTGGCACACCGAGTGCGCCGCCATGGTGCATCGCTACCTGGGCACTCCGATCGACATCCACGGCGGCGGCTCCGACCTTGCCTTCCCGCATCACGAGAACGAGTGCGCCCAGGCCACCTGCGCCTGGCACCAGGGCTTCTCCAACACCTGGATGCACACGGGCATGCTGCTGGTAGACGGCGAGAAGATGTCCAAGTCGCTCGGCAACTTCTTTACGCTGGCCGAGGTCCTCGAGCAGCACTCCGCTGCCGCCCTGCGCCTGCTGATGCTGCAGACGAGCTATCGCTCGCCGCTCGACTTTTCTTGGGAGCGCCTGGAGGGTGCCGAGAACTCGCTCACGCGTATCGCCGGTACGGTCGAGAACCTGCGCTGGGCCGCGAACCATGCGACGGCCGATGCCGATGTGGCTGCCGCCGAGGCATTTGCCGCCAAGGCCGCTGAGACTCGTGCTGCCTTTAAGGAGTGCATGGACGACGACTTTAACACCGCTGGTGCCATGGGTGCCGTCTTTGGCTTTGTGACCGAGTGCAACCAGTACTTGGAGCAGGCGGGCGATGCTGCCGACAAGGCCGCCGCGCTTGCTGCCGCCGATACGCTGGTCGAGCTGCTCGACACGTTTGGCGTTGAGCTCCCCGTGCCCAAGGTCGAGCTGCCGCTGGGTCTGCTAGGCGTTGCCGCCGGCCTGGTCGCCTACACGGGCGACGACGTGGACGAGGCTGCTGCCAAGATTCTCGAGGCCCGCGCCGAAGCCCGCGCCGCCAAGAACTGGGATCTGGCCGACGCCATCCGCGACCAGCTCAAGGACCTGGGGCTGACGATCGAGGATACTGCCGCGGGCACTCGTATCAAATCTCTCTAATCCCCGCGGGTTTCCCAAGCACCCGACCTTGCCGTTCAAACCGTCGCTCGCGTACTCAAGTACGCGTCGCTCCTCTTTCACGGTAATCTCGGGCACTTGGAAAACCCGTACCGACCGCCCGAGCCACGGCACCTTGCCTTTCAATCGTCGGGCATGACCTCAAGGTCTATGCCCTCCTCTTTCAAGGCAATCTGCCGCACCTCGGGCGGTCGGTCTATTTGTTTCGTTTGATAGTTGTATTTAGGAGGTCGCTTTATGGCCGACAATCGCAAGCGTGCGCCTCGTGGCGGCAAGCAGGCTGCTTCTGGCTCGCGTTCGATTCGCCGCAATGACCGCGCTGCCGCTCCCAAGGGCCAGCACGATCGCACCCAGGCCGCGCGTCCGCAGCGCGATCGCAACCGCGATGCTGTCCAGGCTCCCAAGGGCGAGTTTATCGAAGGCCGCCGTGCTGCCGCCGAGGCGCTGCGTACCGGCTTTCCCGTCAAGTGCGCGCTCATCGCTGAGGGCGGGGAGCGCGATGCCGCCTTGTCGCACCTGGTCGACGACCTCAACGCCGCAGGTGTCCGCATTAAGTATGTGCAGCGCGCGCAGCTCGACGCGCTGTCGAGCCATGGCGCTCACCAGGGCATTGCGCTCGAGGTTGGTAACTTCCCCTATGCTGATATCGCCGATATTCTCGACCGCGCGGGTGACGGACCGGCACTCGTCGTCGTGCTCGACCATGTGACCGACGATGGCAACTTTGGTGCGATCGTGCGCTCCGCCGAAGTCGTGGGCGCGGCGGGTGTCATCATTGCCAACAAGCGCGCCGCCGGTGTGACTGTCGGCAGCTACAAGACTTCTGCCGGCGCCGTCATGCATCTGCCCATCGCGCAGGTTCCCAATATCGCCCGTGCGCTCGATGACCTCAAGGCCGCTGGCTTTTGGGTGGGCGGTGCCTCCGAGCACGCCGAGGGCAGTTGCTGGGATGCTCCCTTCGAGGGCCGCGTGGCGCTTGTCATGGGTTCCGAGGGCGACGGCATCTCGCGCCTGGTGCTCGAGAAATGCGACTTTTTGACCAAGCTTCCCCAGCGCGGCATGACCGAGAGCCTCAATGTTGCCCAGGCGACCACGGCGCTGTGCTTTGAGTGGCTGCGTCGCAACGCCGGCGAGCTCATGGGGGAGGAGTAGCACATGTCCAAGAAGAACCGCGCCAAGTCCAAGGCCAAGCGCTTTGGCGAAGGCTCGGCCAAGCCGATTGTTTCGGCCGCGACCTATGGCGTGGGCGGCAATGCGTTTGCGCAGGCCATCGCCGATCCGGTCTCGACGGTGCACTCCAATAAGCCCGAGCTGCTGGTGGTCGACGGTTACAACGTGATTCACTGCACGCCGCGCTACGAAAAGCTCATCTACGACCATTCCGACGATCCATATTCCAGCGACGTCCACGATATGGCGCGCACCGCGCTCATCAACGACGTCGCCGCCTTTGCCCAGGGCCGCTACGAGGCCGTGATCGTGTTCGACGGCGCGGGAAACATCTCCAGCGAGCGCCCTAATCTGCCTGCCCGCGGCGTGCGCATCGAGTTCTCGCCGACGGGCGTATCGGCCGATACCGTGGTGCAGAAGCTCTGCATCGAGGCGCGCGAGGAAGGCCGCGCGTGCTCCGTGGTGTCGAGCGACGGCACGATCCAGGCCGTCGTCATGGGCAAGGGTGTTACGCGCATCTCGAGCCGCATGTTGGTGGACGAGATCAAACAGATCGATAACGACGTGCACGAGGCAGAGGAAGCTCCGCAGATCAAGATGACTCTGGGCAGTCGCCTGAGCCCCGATGCCCTGGCCAAGCTCAAGGCCCTGCGCGGGAGGTAGGTAGACCTTCAATGGGGGCTACTTTCTCGATTGACCAACCAACTGGTTTGTAATCAGTGGGTTGCAGGTCGGCCTCGTCAAAACGAATAGTTTTTGGTTCTGGCGAACAGATAAAACTATTCGTTCTGACGAAGGGTTTTGAGATGTGATCGGTCAAAGGGCCTGTTGCGCCCCGTCCGCAATTCCATTATTCTTAACAGGCTTCGCGCGAAAGCGCCGAGTGTGCCAGTGTGGCGCAACGGTAGCGCAACTGATTTGTAATCAGTGGGTTGCAGGTTCGATTCCTGTCACTGGCTCCATGAGAGTTTCGGGCTCTGTTCCTTGTGGGACAGGGCCCGTTTCTATTTATGTTGATAAGTCAGTAGGTTTGGTGCTAACCAAGCTTCAGGTTTGTCTCAATCTGTAACACGAAGAGGCTGAAAACCCTCCTTATAGTTACAGATTGAGACAATGCCAAGGGATGGCCGATAGCATCTCGATCTGTAACACGAAGAAGCTGAAAACCGTTCATACTGTTACAGAATGAGACGTAAGCTGGGGTCTCTGCGTAATATCTCGATTTGTAACAGATAGGGGAGAAAATATTCTCTAGATGTTACAGATTGAGATAAAGGCCGGACCGGTCCCAGTCATCCTGGCTGAGCGAGGATTTCCGGACAAACGAGGGTGGAAAATCTCCCGCCTAGTTAATGAGCGTGGATAATCTGCCACTTTGGACTCGATGGCACGCCAAAAGTGGGAGATTATCCACGCTCGATTTTGCCTGGGAAGAGCAATCTTCTGTCTGGGAAGCCCGATCTCAACCTATATATAGGTGCAAATGAGTCGTTATCGAAGTAATATTCTGCAGGCTCACTCCACTACGCAAAAGTGTTCCCTCGGGAAATGTCACCGCTATATGCAAATTCACCTTCCTTCATATCCAAACTCAGCAAAACCGCAGGTCAAAGGTATATAGATACGCCCGGCACCGTGTATCTAGAGGTTTTCGTTGACAGCCCCCAAGGTGGCATCGTATTATCTTCTTCGTTCGCGGGGGCGGCGGTCCAAAAGACCAAAGGACCTGCGGATACTTGAACGATTGGGAGTTTGCCCGAGTGGTTAATGGGGACGGGCTGTAAACCCGTTGGCTCTGCCTACATAGGTTCGAATCCTATAGCTCCCACCCGTCAAGTGCCTGTATAGCTCAGTCGGTAGAGCACTTCGTTGGTAACGAAGAGGTCACCAGTTCAAGTCTGGTTGCAGGCTCCATCCGGCGGTGTAGCTCAGTTGGTTAGAGCACACGGTTCATACCCGTGGCGTCACTGGTTCGAATCCAGTCACCGCTACCATAGGTAACACGGTGGCTTCTCAATAGTATGTTGAGAGGCCACTATGGTATAAAGGCAAAGTCCCGTCCGGGGACGACCTGTTAAGAGGAGGGCTTTATGGCCAAAGAGAAGTTTGAGCGCACTAAGCCGCATGTTAACATCGGCACCATTGGTCACGTCGACCACGGCAAGACCACGCTGACCGCTGCCATCACCAAGGTTCTCTCCGAGACCGAGGGCTGCAAGGCTGACTTCACTGCGTTCGAGAACATCGACAAGGCTCCCGAGGAGCGCGAGCGCGGCATTACGATCTCCGTCTCCCACGTCGAGTACGAGACTGCTGCCCGTCACTACGCTCACGTTGACTGCCCGGGCCACGCTGACTACGTCAAGAACATGATCTCCGGTGCTGCTCAGATGGACGGCGCTATCCTGGTCATCGCCGCTACCGACGGCCCCATGGCTCAGACCCGCGAGCACATCCTGCTCGCCCGTCAGGTCGGCGTTCCCTACATCGTCGTCTTCCTGAACAAGTGCGACATGGTCGACGATGACGAGCTCATCGACCTCGTCGAGATGGAGACCCGTGAGCTCCTCTCCGAGTACGATTTCCCCGGCGACGACATCCCCGTCATCCGTGGTTCCGCTCTGGGCGCTCTCGAGGGCGACGCCAAGTGGATGGACGCCATCCGCGAGCTCATGAAGGCTGTCGACGAGTACATCCCGACGCCTGCTCGTAACAACGACCTCCCCTTCCTGATGGCCGTTGAGGACGTTATGACCATCTCCGGCCGTGGTACCGTTGCTACCGGCCGTGTCGAGCGCGGTGAGCTCAAACTCAACGAGCCCGTCGAGATCGTCGGCATCAAGGATACCCAGAACACCGTCGTTACCGGTATCGAGATGTTCCGTAAGTCCATGGACTTCTGCGAGGCTGGCGACAACGTCGGTCTGCTGCTCCGCGGCATCAAGCGCGAGGACATCGAGCGCGGCCAGGTTCTCTGCAAGCCCGGTTCGGTTACCCCGCACACCAAGTTCACCGGCGAGATCTACGTTCTGACCAAGGAGGAGGGCGGCCGTCACACCCCGTTCTTCGATGGTTATCGTCCTCAGTTCTACTTCCGTACCACCGACGTTACCGGTACGGTCAAGCTCCCCGAGGGCACCGAGATGGCTATGCCTGGTGACCACATCACCATCGAGGGCGACCTCATCCACCCGATTGCCATGGAGGAGGGGCTGCGCTTCGCTATCCGCGAGGGCGGCCACACCGTCGGTTCGGGCATCGTCTCCACGATCATTGAGTAAATTAGCTCTTTGATATAGCTGACTTAGAGAACCCGGCACTTATATTGGTGCCGGGTTCTTTTCTGCAATGGATATTGAGCCGTTGCTGGTGTCGAGAGGATCGATAATGGTCCTGGGTGCACCGTCGATTAGATCTCGTTGGCTCCATTGATGTGTTCCAAATATGAATGGGTTCACCGAGAACCAATTGATTCGAGGTTTTCGTTGACAGCACTTACGTAGAGCTGATAAAGTATCAACTCGTGCCCGTACGGGGCGGAAATGAAAGGTTCAGGATACATGCGTACTCTAGTTACTCTTGCGTGCACTGAGTGCAAGCGCCGCAACTATACGACCACCAAGAACAAGTCGACCATGCCTGATCGTATGGAGATCAAGAAGTATTGCCCCTGGTGCCGTCACCACACGCTGCACAAAGAGACTCGCTAGTCTCTAGTCACATACGCCAGTAGTTCAATTGGTAGAGCATCGGTCTCCAAAACCGAGTGTTGAGGGTTCGAGTCCTTCCTGGCGTGCCAGTCATTATTCCGTAAGCTCCCAATTGGGGGCTTACGGTTTACTCATGTATAAGCGCATTGCGCGGAGGTAACCCAAATGGCCAACAAGAAGAACAAGAAGAAGGCTCAGCAGCAGGCGCCTGCCAACAACGCTGCCGCCAACTCCAAGGTTGAGGCCAAGAAGGCCGTTGCCAAGAAGAACGAGAAGGCTGCGAAGTCCAAGAAGAACGAGAAGCCTGGTTTCTTCGCCCGCACCAAGAAGTATTTCGCTTCGGTCAAGTCCGAGATGAAGCGTGTCACGTGGCCCGATAAGAAGGAGCTCGTGAACTACTCGGTCGTCGTTTGCGCTTCTCTGATCGTCGTCGGCGTCGTCATCGCTCTGCTCGATGCTGGCTTTGGCGAGGCTCTTGCTCTGTTCTCTGGATTGAGGGGCTAAACCATGTCTAAGCGTTGGTACGTCGTTCACACTTACTCTGGATACGAGAACCGCGTTAAGTCCGATCTCGAGCATCGCATCGAGACTATGGGCATGCAGGACCGTATCTTTGATATCGAGATTCCTATGGAGCGTGTCACCGAGATTAAAGAGGGTGGCAAGCGTGAGACCAAGGATTCCAAGATCTTCCCGGGTTATGTCCTGGTCCGCATGGAGATGGATGACGATGCTTGGACGTGTGTTCGTAACACGCCTGGCGTCACCGGTTTCCTGGGCGGCAACGGCAAGCCCGCTCCGCTTTCCCGCGACGAGTACAACAAGATGACTCGTCGTCCCGGTAAGGGCGATTCGCCCAAGCGCACCTCGGTTGATATTCAGGTCGGCACGTCCGTCCGTGTCACCGATGGTCCGCTTACCGACTTTGATGGCAAGGTCTCCGAGGTTAACACCGAGGCTGGCAAGCTTAAGGTCACGCTGATGATCTTTGGCCGCGAGACGCCGGTCGAGCTCGACTTTAACCAGGTCGCTGTCATCGCTTAAGTTTTCGTCCGTTCGCGCGAGCGTGCTTCTTCTGTGACTGCTCATCTCAGGAGTGCTTCTAACACGTGCGTGCTTACGATATAGCAAGTACTTCACACTCGTGATTCGAAAGGAATGACCATGGCTGAGAAGAAGGTTGCCAACGTCATTAAGCTCCAGATTCCTGCTGGTGCCGCTAACCCCGCTCCTCCCGTCGGCCCCGCCCTGGGCGCTGCTGGCGTGAACATCATGCAGTTCTGCCAGGCCTTTAACGCCGAGACGCAGGACAAGAAGGGCGACATCATCCCCGTTGAGATCTCTGTCTACGAGGATAAGTCCTTCTCCTTCATCACCAAGACCCCGCCGGCGGCTCACCTCATCAAGAAGGAGCTGAACCTCAAGTCTGGTTCCGCTAAGCCCCAGGCCGACAAGGTTGGTCAGCTCTCCCAGGAGCAGCTCACCAAGATCGCCGAGATCAAGATGCCGGACCTCAATGCCAACGACATTGACGCCGCCAAGAAGATCATCGCCGGTACCGCCCGTTCCATGGGCGTCACCATCGCTGAGTAACGATTTCTTTAGGTAATGACGGGTGCTCCGACCGGAGCGCCCGTTATATGTGTGCAATAGGGCACACGATACGATGTGGGAGGGCATAAGCCCGTTTAACCACAGGAGGTAATGCACATGGCTAAGCATGGTAAGAGCTATAACGCCGCTGCCGAGAAGATCGACCGCGCCACGCTCTACACCCCCCTTCAGGCTGCCAAGCTCATCAAGGAGCTCGACACCGCCAAGTTCGACGAGACCGTCGAGGCCCACTTCCGTCTGGGCATCGATACTCGTAAGGCTGACCAGAACATCCGAGGTTCCATCTCTCTGCCCCACGGCACCGGCAAGACCGTTCGTGTTGCCGTCTTCGCCGAGGGCGAGAAGGCTCGCGAGGCCGAGGCTGCCGGCGCCGACATCATCGGTTCCGACGAGCTCGTCGCCCAGATCCAGAAGGGCGAGATCAACTTCGACGCCGCTATCGCTACGCCGAACATGATGGCCAAGGTTGGCCGCATCGGTAAGATCCTTGGTCCCCGTGGCCTCATGCCGAACCCCAAGCTCGGCACCGTGACCATGGACGTCGCCAAGATGGTCTCCGAGCTCAAGGCCGGCCGCGTTGAGTATCGCGCCGATCGCTACGGCATCTGCCACGTGCCCCTGGGCAAGAAGTCCTTCTCTGAGCAGCAGCTCGTCGAGAACTACGCTGCCCTGTACACCGAGATTCTGCGCGTCAAGCCCTCTTCCGCTAAGGGCAAGTACGTCAAGTCCATCTCCGTGTCTTCCACCATGGGCCCTGGCGTCAAGGTCGATCCCGCTGTCCAGCGCGACTTCCTGGCTGAGTAACTTTTAGTTACTGCCTGAGCAAAGCAAGCATTGCTAAAGAAACCCGGTTCTGCCTCGTGCAGGACCGGGTTTCTTGCTATCTCGGGCCAAAACCACCACAAAGGGAACAGGCACCTTTGTGGTGGTTTTGGCACTTTGGCGTCAATGTTATGGCATCGCAGCGAGCCGGTTCCAAGTGCCCCAGGTCGCCCCGAAAGAGGAGCGACGCGTACTTTGGTACGCGAGCGACGGCTTGAGGGGCGAGATGGGGCGCTTGGGGCCGGCGCAGCGTCAAGCCTTAAAAGTGGTTACCAGGGTGTTCTGGCGGTTGAGGATTCGATTGCCTCGTGGCGCTTGAGCTCGCGGCGCATGGTTTGCGAATTGAGCCAGGCTGCCTGCCATCCACGGATGGGGTAGCGCGCCTCGTCCAGCTCAAACTGCGTATAGCCGCAGGCGTTGATGATCGTTGTCCCGCACGTGTGTTGCCGCTCGCGCTGAAAATCTGGACCATAGCTTTGATGCACATGTCCGTGCACCATGTAGTCGGGGCTCCAGGACTCAAGCGCTGTGTTAAAGCAGTCGAATCCCCGATGCGGCAGATCATCCAAGTCGCCCATGCCGGCGGCGGGCGCGTGAGTGAGCAGGATGTCGCAGCCGCCGACCATCCTCACTTTGCGGGAGAGCTTGCGCATGCGCTTGGTCATCTCGCGCTCGGTGTACATGTTGGCACCATCTCGATAGCGCATGGAGCCGCCAAGCCCCGCAATGCGGACGCCGCGATACACGTACACGGTGTCTTCGACGCAGATGCATCCACCCGGTGCATGACGTGCATAGCGGTCATCGTGGTTGCCGCGCACGTAGATGAGCGGCTTGTTGATGACGGTGACCAAAAACTCAAGATAGTCCGGGTCCAGATCGCCGGCGGACAAAATCAGGTCAACACCCTCAAAGCGTTCCTTGTGAAAACATTCCCAAAGGCATCGTTCTTCTGTATCGGCTACGGCAAGGATTTTCATAGGGCACGGACCTTCGGCTCATCGCTGGGCTGCGGAATGGTGCCCACCACGTTGTCGGCCAGCCAGTTCATCTCGACGATTTGCGTGCTCGGCAATGGGGGAAAACCCTCGATCTGCACCACGCCGTCTTGGCTATGGAGTTCGCCGCCAAATGGATTGATGGAGCCCTCGACGATGCCATTGCGGAGCAGCTGAACAAGCTTGCGCGTCTGATAAGGCAGGCCCGGAGCGTAGCGAATGTCGATAACGCCCGAGCTCATACCATACCAGTAGTTGACGGCGCGAACCTGGCTATCGTCACTGGTCTCATCCCAGGTGCCATGCAGCAGGCTTCGCACGATAAGCTCGTAGTATCGACCCCAGTTCCATACCGGCATGGCGATGCCGACGACCTTGCCATCGACCAGGCGGTGGAGTCCGTAGGCCGTGGGGTCTTCGAGCGACTTTGACATGTCGGCGCCGGTCATGACGCTCACGCCTTCGCGGCACATGGCCTCGGCAAGGCCGCCGGCGGGCACATCGCCCCAGGTAAGGATTACCTGCGCGCGAGGGTCGAGCAACGAGGCGCCGATGGCAAAGGCGTTGATCTCGCTAAGCGCGCCCGACGCAAAGACCGACGCGTGGTAACCGATGCGGTGGTTGTCCGCCATGCTGGCAGCAAGGGCGCCCAGGAGGAACTTGGCCTCGTACATCTTTCCAAAGTACGAGCGGACGCTTTGATGGGGCAGGCCGATGGAGCAATTGAGGAACCGCACCTGGGGATACTCGACGGCAGCCCTGAGCGTGTATTCCATGAGGCGGTGCGAGGTCGAGAAGATTACCTTGTCTCCGTGCTTGACGGCCGTCTCTACCGCAGCGTAGAACGCGTCCGGATCGTGGCGGTCCTCAAACGCCTCGGTGCGCACGATGCCTCCAAAGTGCTCATCGAGATATTGACGCCCTTGGTCGTGCAGGCTGTCCCAGCTCGACGTGGCGCAGGGGAATTCGTGGATAAAGGCGATACGCAGGGGGTTGGCCACCGAGTAGACGGTCTTGCCCATAAAGAAGTTGAGCACGCCGGAGGTGGACTTGGCGGGCGCCTCTTCTTCGTTGGGCTGCGGCGCCTCGACAAGATCGACCTTCTCCTCATCGCTTTTGCCGGCAATGACCAGCTCGCGCCAAATCTTGCACAGGCGGTTTACGACGATGTCCGTCGGCGTGTCCAGCAGGCGGTCCTGGTTGTACACGTTGAGATAGACGAGCATGGCGTCGGCGGGCGTAATGTCCAGGTGGTCGCCGCCGGCGCGAAGGTAGGCGCGTTTAAAGAGCAAGAAGGTGTGGCGCAGGTAGTCGACCTTTTTCTGAGGCCACTTTTCGGTCAGGTTTTGACCGAGCATCTTGGCGAGCGTCTCGTAGCTGCCTTCGCGCGAGAACTCAACCTCATACAGGGGGCAGACGTACCAAAACGCACAGAACTCGCCGTAGAGGCGGCTCTCGACCGAATCCCACTTGCCGGGGTAGAGGCGGGTGACCTTGGCGGAAACCGTCGGAGCGTCCAGGAATTTAAGGACGCTGACGCGCTTATTGCCCTCTTGGACGTAAAACCGATGCATGAACTCGGTGACGATGATGGGGTCGCGATAGCCCTCGGTCACCTGGATGTCGTAGAGGTTGGACCACTTGCGGGCGAACTCGGTATTAAACGGCAGCAGCGGCATAAAGTTGCACGAAAAGGCGGACTGACGGCCTTTGGTGACCGTGCCGACGACCATCTCGAGCGGAATGTCCCTTAGGCCGATGTTCTCGCGTTGCCCACAGGGTAGCTGGGCAACCAAGCTGTCGAGGTCTGTGAGGTACGGATGCTCGCTTTGGCTGATGGCGCGACGGCGTCCCTGCTCGCCGCGCTTGCGTGCTTGACGATAGGCCTCTTCCATGGTGTCTGCTCCCTTAGTCGTTTAAACAACGATATGAACCATGGTACCACGAAGCAAAACCACCACAAAGGTGCCTGTCCCCATTGTGGTGGTTTTAGGCAATGATGGGGGCGATGGCTCGGATGCAGGCGTCGGCTGCCGTGAAGGTGGTGCTGTCGTCGCTGACGATAAAGATGATCTTGCCCTTGATGCCAAAGTCGCCGATCTCGCTAAAGAGCACATAGGGCTCCTTGTCAAAGCCCGAGATGGGCGAGACAGCCGTTTTGGTGGCGCTCGTGAGTTCGTCTGCTAGCGCGTCCAGCGAGGCCCACTTGGACGTGTCCTTGACCGCGACGGGTACGGCGACGCGCCCAAAGGGCATCAGATGCACGAGCGTGTTCTTGGAGATGTTGGAGTTGGGCACAATGATGGTCTGCCCGCAGGCGTCCTCGATGGTCGTGTGGCGCCAGGTGATGTCTTGGACCACGCCCGACACGCTGCCGACCTCGATATTGTCGCCGGGCTTGATGATGCCCATGAAGGTCACCTGCATACCGCCGATAAGGTTCGACAGCGTGTCCTGAAAGCCGAGCGAGATGGCGATGCCGCCGACGCCAAGAGCGGCGACGAGGGCGTTTGCATTAATGCCAAAACAGTTGTCGAGGATAAAGCTGCCGCCGATCATCCAGATGACGGCGCGTGTGATGTTGATGAAGATGCTCGATGCTGGGAGCGGGTTATCATCGCGGTTAAGCAGGTGGTGCAGGGTCTTGGACGCGATTTTGGCGGCAACGGCGGTGCCGATGGCCAAGATACCGGCCCAGATGATGTTGTGGACCCATCGTTGTGCAAAGAAATGAAGAATTGGCTCAAACAATTCCATGTAGGGAAACCTCCTCATGATCATCCAACCATGATACCCACCAAGAAGCCCGTCCGATCAAATTCGGACGGGCTTCTGTGCTCGATATAAGGCTTACGCGGCGGGGCTGCAAGGCCCGGCGGTGTAGCTTAGCGTCGATGCTTCCAGATAATGCCGAGAATGATGACGATGATGCCGCCGATAAGGCACGTGCCAACTACTGCCAGCGTGCGGTCTCCCGTTGCGGCGAGCTTGCCGGTCGTCTTCTTGGTGATGACCTTCGTGGTCGTCGTGTCCGTCTTAGGCGAGGGCTTAGGCGTCGGGGCCGGTGTGGGCGTGGGGTCCACGGTGGCGGAGACAAAGCTCATGGTGCCCGCGAGCGAGGCCA
Source organism: Collinsella aerofaciens (assembly GCF_040910265.1). Taxonomy (GTDB): domain Bacteria; phylum Actinomycetota; class Coriobacteriia; order Coriobacteriales; family Coriobacteriaceae; genus Collinsella; species Collinsella aerofaciens_BK. Next base: position 186,155 of record NZ_JBDGAW010000001.1, read on the forward strand.
TCTTACTCTCCCAACCACTTTGACCGATCAGCGCCCTCAGCGCCGCTTCGCACGTACCCCATTCGGTGTGCTTGGTGGCGTTTGCGAAGGTGGGGAAGTCGGTCGTATTGGTGATGATGTAGTTGTTGGTGGCGACGGTATAGGTCTTGGCGGGGTCGAGCGCGGTGCCGTCCTTGGTGAGCGTGGCGCTCACGATGCGTTTACCTTCGGACTGCGTCCAGTCGATCGTCACGTTGATGCCGCCGAAGGAAAGGACGCTGCCGGAATCGTCGCGCCACTTGTACATATCCTGGGCTTCTTGCTCGGTGTGGCCGGCTGCCACATAGGCTTGCTGCAGCTCGTAGCTGTCGTTGCAGTCGTCGCTGATCTGCAGCGAGTGCTCGAGCGCTGCGAGGAAGTCCGCGCCGGTCATGGTCCAGGTCTCCACGGTGTTGCCGTAGGGCGAGATGGCGATGACGTTGCCGGCGGTCACGTTTCCCGCCGTGATGCCGCCGCGGATGCCGCCTGCGTTTTCGATGGCAAGGTCCGCGCCCGTCAGGTCAAGATAAGAGCCGCAGATTACGTGGCCGATGGTCTGTGCCTTGGTGGTGTCACCTGTCTTGTTGGGGCGGAAATCGGTGGTGCGTACCATCTCCCAGCCGTGCGTGCCAGATGCGTCCTCGCCGTAGAAATAGTCGGCGGTGGATGTGCCGAGCACCTTGCCCGATTCGTTTTCAAAGGCCTCGTCGAGTGGCTCGATCTTCTTGTCGCGAACCTCATCGAGAGTGCTCTGGTAGAGGGAACCCTTGTCGGGGTCGGCCAACAGGTCGTTGACGTCCTTGGCAGTATAGAGTTTCTCGTCGCTTTCGCCTGCGTATGCCGCCACCGTGTCGTCGTCGGTGCTTTCGGTACCCTTGGTGTCGTACTCGTAGGGGATGGAAAGCAGTCCCACCTCGGCAAAGGCGCTACCGGCCTCGACGACGCGGACCGGCTTGCCGTCGGCACCCGTCACGTTTTCGTCCAGGTTGATGTGCTCGTGTCCTGCGATAAGGGCGTCGACGCCGTCGAGCTGCGCGGCAAAGGTCTTGGCATTGAGCGTGTGCGCGATGCAGACGACCACGTTGCAGCCTTCGTTCTCGCGCAGTCGCTTCGCCTCGGCATTGATGGCGCCGGCGGCATTCGAAAAGCTAGTGCCCGCGACCAGGTCTGCACGCAGCGAGGAGCCCAGCGAGTCGTCCATGGCTCCTACGATGCCGACCTTAATCTGGTAATCAAACGTGGAGTGGTCCTCATCGTCCTTCCAGGTGCGGTCGAGCGGCTTGGTGAAGCTCGAGCTCCATACGCCGTTGGCGGACGTTGCATTCGCGCAGAGCATGGCGAAGGGCGAGCTGGTCGTGCTATAGCCGGTCATGGTGCGAAGCTTGTCCGCGCCATAGCTCCAGTCGTGGTTGCCAGGCGTGGTTGCGTCATAGCCGTCTGCATAGAAGGTGTCCATAAGCTCGGCGATGCTCTTGCCCTCGCTCATCGTGGCGAAGGACTGCCCGTGGAAGGTGTCGCCCGCATCGAGCAGAAAATCAGGGGCGTTGCTCTGGGCGCTATAGAGAACCGCCAGTCCGTCAAAGCCGACGGTGCCGGTGCCCTTGCTTGCGTTGTAGCTGTACTTGTAGCTGCCGTGGATATCGTTGGTGTGCATGACGGTTACATCGCCGTTGATGACCCCGGGCAGACTGCCCGCGAAAGCGAAGCTGGGAGCGCCAGCGAGTGCGCCGGCAAGCAGCGCGGTGGTCAGTGCAAGGCGGGGGAGGAATCTTTTCATAGCGGCTTCCTTAGTTCTTAACCAGAATGCCTGGTTGAATATCGCCAATATCGACATGATATGTGAAAACCGCCGCAAAGGTGCTTGCCCCTTTGCGGCGGTCTTGACGTTTGCGCAGATAAAACCTGCCAAAATAAACCTGTCCCTTTTTGGTAGGTTTAGCTCAGCAGCATGCGGTCGTTGGCGAGCTCGCCGCCCGAGACCTCCTCGAACTTCTGCAGCAGGTTGGCCACGGTGAGCGACTTCTTCTCGTCGCCGGCCACGTCGTAGATCACGTGACCCTCGTGCATCATGATCAGGCGGTTGCCCAGACGGATAGCATCGTTCATGTTATGCGTGACCATGAGCGTGGTCAGATGATTCTCGTCGACGATCTCCTCGGTGAGGTTGAGTACCTTCGAGGCCGTCTTGGGGTCGAGTGCGGCGGTGTGCTCGTCGAGCAGCAGCAGGCGCGGCTTGGTGAGCGTGGCCATGAGCAGGGTGAGCGCCTGGCGCTGGCCGCCCGAAAGCAGACCGACCTTGGCGTTGAGGCGCGTGTCCAGACCAAGGTCCAGGCGCTTGAGCAGCTCGACGTACTCGTCCTTCTCGGCCTTGGTGACGCCCCACGAAAGGCCGCGACGCTGACCGCGGCGCTTGGCGAGTGCCAGGTTCTCGGCAATCTGCATGTCGGCAGCGGTGCCGCGCATGGGGTCCTGGAACACGCGGCCCAGGTACTTGGCGCGCTGCGACTCGCTCAGACGCGAGATGTCGTTGCCGTCGAGCTCAATAACGCCCGAATCGAGCGGGTACACGCCGGCAATCATGTTGAGCAGCGTGGACTTGCCGGCTCCGTTGCCGCCGATCACGGTCACAAAGTCACCGTCGTTGAGGGTAAGGTCGACGCCGGTGAGGGCGCGCTTCTCGGTGACAGTGCCCTTGTTAAAGGTCTTCTTGACGTGCGAGAGCTTAAGCATCTGCCTCATCCCCCTTCGTGTAGGAGCTGCGGAGCTTATAGCGCTCCCAAACCACGGGCACGCACAGGGCCACGGCGACGATCACGGCGGAGAGCAGCTTCATGTCGTTGGCATCCATGCCCAGCTGCAGCACGATGGCGCGGATGAGGAAGTAGACCACGGAGCCAAAGACGGCGGAGGCCAGGCGGACGCCAAACTGCGTGAGGCCACCGGGCAGCAGACGTCCGAGCACCTCGCCGATGACGATGGCGGCAAGGCCGATGACGATGGCGCCGGTGCCCATGCCAATATCGGCATACTTCTGGCTCTGGCAGATGAGCGCGCCGGCAAGGCCGATGAGGGCGTTGGAGAGCACGAGGGCGATCATCTTGGTGGTGTTGGTGTTAACGCCCAGGGCGCGGATCATGTACTCGTTGTTGCCGGTGGCACGCAGCGCGGAGCCAATCTCGGTGCCAAAGAACCAGTACAGGATGGCGACGATAGCCACGGCGAGCAGGATGCCCAAGATGATGGCAACGGTGGACTGCGGCAGACCGGTCATGTTGCTGACGGACGAGAAGATGGTGCCCTTGGCAAGGATGGGCGTGTTGGACTTGCCCATGATGCGCAGGTTGATGGACCACAGGCTGATCTGCGTAAGAATTCCGGCGAGGATCGCGGGAATCTCGAAGACGGTGGTCAGAATACCCGTGACGGCGCCTGCGATGGCACCGGCGCACATGCCGGCCAAAACGGCGAGCAGCGGGTCGACGTTGTTGTTGACAATGAGCACGGCGCAGACGCAGCCGCCGAGGGCAAAGCTGCCGTCACAGGTCATATCGGGGATGTCGAGCAGGCGGAACGTGATAAACACGCCAAGCACCATAATGCCCCAGAGGACGCCCTGCGAAACGGCGCCCTGCAATGCAATGAGCATGCTTCATACCTCCTAGGATAGGGTGGACACGTGATTTTCCATAATAGCGGTAACGATGCATAAAAGAGCTGCGGACAGACGTTTTGTTTTACCTGAAACAAGCAGGGCGGACGCCGATCTTTGACGTCCGCCCCTGTGGCTCATATATTGAATAACACGGCTGTAGCGCGAGCACGGGCTCCAGACGCATCGCCGTGCATGCCGCTACTCGTCCAGAGCGGAGAGGTCGATGCCCAGAGCCTCGGCCATCTCGTCGTTCTTGACGACGACCAGGTCCTTGCTCGAGAGGTGCTTGATCGCCATGTCCTCGGGCTTAGCCTCGCCCTTCAGGATCTTGACGGCCATCTCGCCCGCGGCATAGCCCAGGTCCTCGTAGTTGATGGAGAGGGTGAACAGGCCGCCGGCCATGCACATGCCCTCCTCGCCGGTCACGAAGGGAAGCTTGTTCTCCTTGCAGATCTGACCGACCTGCGAGGCGCCCGCGGCGATGGTGTTGTCGGTGGGGGAGTAGAGCGCGTCGACCTTGCCCACGGCAGACTCGACGACGGACTGGATCTCGTTGGAGCTCGAGACGGTGAAGTCGGTGTACTCCAGGCCCAGCTTGTCGAGCTCCTTCTTGGCGGCCTTGATCTGGACGTCGGAGTTGGACTCGGCGGTGCAGTAGAGCAGGCCGACCTTCTTAACGTCGGGCAGGACCTTCTGCATCATCTCGAGCTGCTCGGCGACCGGGGTGAGGTCGGAAGCGCCGGTGACGTTGGTGCCGGGCTTGTCGTTGTCCTGGACCAGGCCGGAAGCGGCGTAGTCGGTGATGGCGCAGCCCACGATGGGGATATCGGCCGTAGCGCCGGCGGCGGCCTGTGCGGCGGGCGTGGCGATGGCATAGATCAGGTCGACGCCGTCGCCTACGAACTTGTCGGCAATGGACTTACACGTGGACTGGTCGTTCTGGGCGTTCTTCTGGTCGATCTTGACCTTGAGGCCGCTCTTCTTGATGGCCTTGACAAAGCCGTCGTTGGCGGCATCGAGTGCGGAGTGCTCGGTGAGCTGCAAAACGCCGATGGTGTAGTCGGAACCGGCGGCAGCGGAGCCGGAGCCAGAATTGCCGCCGCATCCGGCGAGCGGAGCGAGCGCGAGCAGGCCAGCGGAGACCAGAAGGCTCCTGCGGCTGATGGTGATGTCCTTCATATCATTACCCCCAGTATAAAAATGGCTGGAAACACTGCACTGAGAAAAAGTGCAAGTGGGTCTATAGTAGCGCCGATGTCCATTTTTACAACAGCCTGGTGAGTTTTTTAATACTGAACCGGACGGACGGAGAGGGATTCGGCGGGCAGCGGCAAGACTTACGCCGCAGGAGCGGGGCTGTCTTCTTCGTCCAGGGCGGCGAAGAGTTTCTTGCCGTCGAGCAGGCGCGTGCTGACGTTTCTCATGCGGGCTATCTCGACGGTGCGCAGGGTGTCGTCGGTGCCTCGGGCGTCATAGACCGTTCCCAGTAGATACGAGATCCCATCGCGCTGCCTGATGGCGAAGGGTCGGACCGTCATCCGTACCGCTTCGGTTTCGCCACGAGTCGTGACGTTCGAGATGTCAAAGCTGACGGTCGTTCCATGATCGATGGCCTGCTCGACGAGCTCGCAGGTGTCGATACGTTTGACGGGCGTGTGTTTGGCCTTGGTTGATTTACTGTCTGCGCTTGGTGCGGGTTCGGGCATATCGAGGTAGCCGCGAACGTCGGCGCTCGCCATGGCGACCAGGTGCTGCGCCATGCTCTTTCGAATGGCGATGGGCGTGGAGCGGTTGCGCATGACCATGCCATGGAGCCGTATGATCTCCTCGTCGGTGAGCGGGCGGGTCAGGAGTCGATAGCCCACGCCGCGTTTGTAGTCAATTTCGTATCCGGCATGACGAAGCGCAGATATCGAGGTGTAGATACTGCGCCGAGCTGCCGAAATAGGCATGCGGGCGGGGTCGTCGGGATGGGCGAGGCGCTCGACCAACTCGTCGGATAGCAAGGCTTTGTCTTCGCCGGTGTTCTCGCTTAAGAGCTGCAGGATGCGTACGGCGCGATAGGCTGCCATCGAGGCGGCGCCCCTCGTCGTGGTCTCGTAAGTTTCAACAGCGGTTTCGGTCATGGCGCCCACGTCCTTTCCGTTTTGGGTGGCGACGGTATGGAGCCTAGGACGCGGGGCTTTCCCAGGGGCGCAGGACGCCCTGGGCGGTCGGTAGCCGTCGGCAAGCGGCGGGTCGAGTTTTCAACAGACCTGTTCAACTGGCCAAAACCTTGCCAAAAGCTTGACGGGTGCTGTTGAAAAAGCGCCTCTCGGCTTGCCGAGAGGCGCTGGCGTGATGCGCTGGAACGCGTTTGGTGGCGCTGTGGCGATTAGAAGTCGGCGTTGCCCACGGTGCGCGGGTGCGGCAGGACGTCGCGGATGTTGCCCACGCCCGTCAGATACATGACCAGACGCTCGAAGCCCAGGCCGTAGCCGGCATGCTTGCAGGAGCCGTAGCGGCGCAGGTCCAGATAGTACTTGTACTGCTCGGGGGCCATGCCCAGGTCCTTAATGCGGGCCTCGAGCAGGTCCAGGCGCTCCTCGCGCTGGGAGCCGCCGATGATCTCGCCAATGCCCGGCACCAGGCAGTCGGCGGCGGCGACGGTCTTGCCGTCGTCGTTCATGCGCATGTAGAAGGCCTTGATCTCGGCCGGGTAGTCGGTCACGAAGGTCGGGCGCTTAAAGTGCTCCTCGGTCAGGAAGCGCTCGTGCTCGGTCTGCAGGTCGATACCCCAGCTGACGGGATAGTCAAACTTGTGGCCGGCGGCGACAGCCTGCTCCAAGATCTCAACGGCCTCGGTATAGGTGATGCGGGCAAAGTCGGAGTTTGCCACGTGGTTCAGGCGCTCGATGAGACCCTTGTCCACAAACTTGTTGAGCATGTTGAGCTCGTCGGGGCAGGTTGCCATAACGTCCTTGAGGACGTACTTGAGCATGGCCTCGGCGTTATCCATGTAGTCGTTGAGGTCGGCGAAGGCCATCTCGGGCTCGATCATCCAAAACTCGGCGGCATGGCGCGTGGTGTTGGAGTTCTCGGCGCGGAAGGTGGGGCCAAAGGTGTACACGTCGCCAAAGGCCATGGCGAAGTTCTCGGCGTTGAGCTGGCCGGATACGGTAAGGCTCGCGTGCTTGCCAAAGAAGTCCTGGCTCCAATCGACCTCGCCGGCCTCGGTGAGGGGCGGGTTTTGGGGGTCGAGCGTGGTTACGCGGAACATCTCGCCGGCACCCTCGCAGTCACTCGTGGTGATGATGGGGGTGTTGACGTAGACAAAGCCCTGCTCCTGGAAGAAGCGGTGGATGGCGGCAGCCGCGACAGAACGGATGCGGAACACGGCACGGAACAGGTTGGTGCGCGGGCGCAGGTGCTGCTGAGTGCGCAGGAACTCGACGGTGGCGCGCTTTTTCTGCAGCGGGTAGTCCGGGGCGCTGACGCCCTCGACCACGATTTCGGTCGCGGTGAGTTCGAAGGGCTGGGGAGCATCGGGGGTCAGTTTGACGGTGCCGGTGCAGATGAGGGCGGCCGAGACGTTTTGGTGGGCGATCTCGTCGTAGTTGTCGAGCGCCTCGCGGTTCATGACGACCTGCAGGTCGCGGAAGCAGCTGCCGTCGTTGAGCGTAACGAAGCCAAAGTTCTTCATGTCGCGGACGGACTTGACCCAGCCGGCAACGGTGACGGTTTGGCCACCGAGCGACTCGGCATCGGCATAGAGCTGCGCGATTTTGGTGCGGTTCACGTATCCTCCCATAACGGTTGAATGATAGTTATCCATACAGTTCGATATTCTAGCAGCTCGGCTCATTTGGGCTATACAGATAAGGCATTGGCGGGATGGTTTTTCAAACGAAAAGCGCCCGCGGCCAAATGGTCGCGGGCGCTTGACGAGGTGCCTTTTGGCTGTATGGCGCGGGGCCTGGCTACTTGGTCTTGGCTACCAGCAGCGGGTCGCCCAGCTTGACGAGCGGGTTGCCGCCGATAAGCGTTCCAGATTCGCCGACATGGTCGATGCTCTTAAGACGATCGAGCTCGGAGACGATGACGGTCACGATGTCCTCGTGACCAGCGGCCTTGATGGCCTCGCGGTCGAAGCTGATGAGCGGCTGGCCTGCCTTGACCACATCGCCCATCTCGACAAAGCGGGCAAAACCCTTGCCGTTCATTTCCACGGTGCCCAGGCCAACATGGATGAACACGCGAAGACCGTCCTCGGTGATCATGCCGATGGAGTGGTTGGTGACAGTGGTGGCGCCGATACGGCCGTTGGCGGGGGCGTAAATGGTGCCGGTAATGGGCTCGATGCCGTAGCCCTGGCCGAGCATGCCCGAGGCGATGGTCTCGTCGGGAACCTCACTCAGATTGACAAGCACGCCGTTGACGGGAGCGTAGATGACGCCTTCGCGGGTGGCGAAGCTTGCTGCGGGCGGAACGGACGCCTCGCCCGACGAAGTGAACGTGGACTTGAGCGAATCGAGCAGACCCATAGATGCCTCCAACGTATCAGGCGCGCATGTTGCACGCGTGTGGTTTGCCGGAAACGTTTCGTACGTGTTTCCCAGCACGGTCAGCGCCCCTATTTTACGCTGCCTAACGATACCTCTGAACAGCGATTTTGTGATATATCAGTTGAAGGCCAACTTATTGCGGGGGTGTTTCTGCGCCGCGGGCTCAAGTGGGGTACGCTAAGGTGCGAAAAACGAGTGCGCACGAATCGCACGGAGGGAGCACCTATGATTATTGAGAACCATGCGCTGTGGGGCGAGGAGCCGACCGAGGATTATCCGGCGACGTTTACGTATCTGGGTGCCGAGCCGCTGCCCGACAAGCCCAATGGCCGCCGCCCCGCGGTGATCATCTGCGGCGGAGGTGGGTTTACGCATATCGCTCCGCACGAGCAGGACCCGGTGGCGTTTGCATTTTTGGACCGCGGCTACCAGGCCTTTGTGCTCAACTATGTGACGAGCGCCACGGGCGACGTGAGCTTTCCACACCCGCAGGCGGACCTCGCCAAGATGGTCGCTACCGTGCGCGCCAACGCCGACGAGTGGCATGTCGATCCCAAGCGCGTGTGCATCGTGGGCTTCTCGGCGGGCGGCATGATTTGCGCCTCGTTGGCAACGCAGTGGAAGACCGGTCCCTTCGCGGGCCTTGCCGGGGCTCGTCCGGAGGATATTCGTCCCGACGCCGTGGTGCTGGGCTATCCGTTGCTCGACCTTGCCTATGTGCGCGATATGCAGACGCGCGACCCGCGCATTGACCTGCGCGTGCCCAAGACGGGTGGCAAGACGGGGCGCGATTTGCTCAACGACTATCTGTCGATGGTGACGGGCGGCGAGGCGACCGATGAGCACCTGACCGACATTTGCCCTACCACGCACGTTTCGCGCCAGATGCCCCCGACCTTTGTGTGGGGCGTTTCGGACGACAAGACGGCGCCGATCGCGCAGGTCTACCCGTTTGCACAGCGCATGGCCGAGGAGGGTGTCGCATGCGAGATGCACGTCTTTGACCAGGGTGGCCACGGCCTTTCGCTCGGCAACGCCAATACCGCGGTCGACAACGAGGACAAGCAGGTTTCCGTCCGTCCCTGGATCCGCCTGGCCTTCCGCTTCCTGGAACGCCATATGTAAAAGTAGACTACTTGCCCGTTTCAAAAAGTCTGCTTAGAGGAGGAGCCATGCTTGAGGGTACGTATGTGGTTTTGGCCCAGACGCCGGTGGGGAGCAAGCGCGGCGAGGTGACGTTTTCACATGGGGTGAACGGCGCGCTCAGGGCAGTACTAAACGTCAGGGGTCTCAATATCGCTCTCTCGGGTGCCCGCGCTGAGTGCGATTTCTTTGAGCTCTCGGGTACTATCTCCCACGTCTTGATGGGCAAGGCGCCCTTTACATGCACGGGGTCGGTTGAGGGTGATCGACTCACTGCTACCGCGCGGTCGGGTTCCATTTCGATCTCGCTGAGCGGTATGCGCAAAGAGCTTTCGGGGCGCACCGCATAAAGTTTGCGCAGGTAAACATCGGTATTTGACTTTATATAATAGTTCAGAGCGCTATCATTTGTCGTTACGAGTTGGTTAGCCCCGGTAAACGGTTAACCGCGTCTAACGAAAGGATGAGCGCGTGAAGCTCGATACACTCGAGATTGGAAAGGACGCCGTTGTCGCATCGGTGGCATCGGACGATCAGGCACTCCGACAGCATATTTTGGACATGGGCCTAACGCCGGGCACCGAAGTCACCATGATGAAGTACGCTCCTATGGGCGACCCGCTCGAGATTCGCCTGCGTGGCTACGAGTTGACGCTGCGCAAGGACGATGCTGCTCGCATCGAGCTCGTGGGTGTTCACGACACAGACACGGGTCCGCGCACTAACGCCGCAATCGGCACGACGGAGCACCCGGCACTTGGCGAGGGGACGTATTCGCCCCGTGCGGCAAAAACGGCCGTGCCCGAGGGTGCGCCGCTGCATTTCGCCCTCGCCGGCAACCAAAACTGCGGTAAGACCACGCTGTTCAACCAGCTTACGGGCTCCAACCAACATGTCGGTAACTTTCCCGGCGTGACGGTCGACCGCAAGGACGGCACCATCCGTAACCATCCCGAGGCGGGCGTTACCGACCTGCCCGGCATCTATTCGCTGTCTCCGTACACGGGCGAAGAGATCGTCAGTCGCCAATTTATCCTGGACGAAAACCCCGACGCCATCATCGACATCATCGACGCTACTAATATCGAACGCAACCTGTACCTGACGCTGCAGCTTATGGAGCTCGACCGCCCCATGGTCATCGCGCTCAACATGATGGACGAGGTGACGGCCAACGGCGGCGCCGTGGACGTCAACCTGCTCGAGAGCCTGTTGGGCGTGCCTGTTGTCCCCATTAGCGCTGCCCGCAACGAGGGTATCGGCGAGCTCGTGGATCATGCCTTGCACGTGGCACGGTTCCGCGAGCGCCCCGGTCGCCTGGACTTCTGTGCGCCCGATGGTTCGGACGGCGGTGCACTGCATCGCTGCATCCACGGCATTGCCAACCTGATCGAGGACCATGCCGTGACGGCGCACATTCCGGTGCGTTTTGCGGCGACCAAGCTGGTTGAAGGCGACGAGCTGGTGACCGAGGCGCTTCACTTGGATCGCAATGAGCTCGACGCTATCGAGCACATCATTACCCAGATGGAGGGCGAAGCCGGCACCGACCGCCTGTCCGCGCTGGCCGATATGCGCTTTAGCTTTATCGGCGACGTGTGCGGGCGCTGCGTCGTCAAGCCGCATGAGAGCCGCGAGCACGTGCGCTCCGTCAAGATCGACCGCATCCTGACGGGTCGCTACACAGCCATTCCGGCGTTTCTGGTGATCATGGGCCTCGTCTTTTGGCTGACGTTTGGCGTGATCGGCGCGGCGTTGCAGGGACTCATGGAGGACGGCATCGCTGCCATCATCGCCTCGGCCGATGCGGGCCTCAAGGCGTTCGGCACCAACGACGTAGTGCGCTCGCTGGCTGTCGACGGCGTGCTTACGGGCGTGGGCAGCGTGCTGACCTTCCTGCCGATTATCGTCGTGCTCTTTTTGTTCCTTTCCATTCTGGAAGACTCCGGATACATGGCACGCGTGGCCTTTGTCATGGATAAGGTACTGCGTCGCTTTGGCCTTTCGGGCCGCAGCTTCGTCCCCATGCTCGTCGGTTTTGGCTGCACCGTGCCGGCTATCATGTCGACCCGTACGCTCCCATCCGAGCACGACCGCAAGATGACGGTCATGCTCACGCCGTTTATGAGTTGCTCGGCCAAGCTGCCGGTTTACGGCTTGCTGTGCGGAGCATTTTTCCCGCAGGCGACGGTCCCCGCCATGGTCTCGCTCTATCTGATCGGTATCGTGGTCGGCTGCATCGCGGCTTTGGTGCTCAACCGCACGGCATTTAAGGGCGACCCGGTTCCGTTTATCATGGAGCTTCCCAATTACCGCCTGCCGAGCGTCAAGACGACGGTGATGCTGGCATGGGATAAGGCCAAGGACTTCATCACCAAGGCCTTTACCATTATCTTTGCCGCTACGGTGGTCATCTGGTTCCTGCAGACGTTCGATATCCGCTTTAACGTGGTCGCCGACCAGTCGCAAAGCCTGCTTGCCGGTCTGGGTAGCATCATCGCGCCGGTTTTGGCCCCGCTCGGTTTTGGCGACTGGCGCGCCTCGACGGCACTCGTCACAGGACTTATTGCCAAGGAGAGCGTCATCTCGACGCTCACGGTGCTTTTGGGCGCGACCTCGCCCGCGGCACTGTCGACCATGTTTTCGCCGTTCACTGCCTATGTGTTCCTGGTCTTTACGCTGCTGTACCCGCCCTGTGTGGCAGCCATCGGCGCCGTCAAGAGCGAGCTGGGCGCGCGCTACGCCGTTGCCGTGTTCGCGTTTCAAGTGACGGTCGCCTGGATCGTGGCGTTTGTCGTGCATTCGGCGGGCATATTGCTGGGGTTGGCTTAGTTTTTTATTGACGGCGCAGCCTCTGTGTATCGAATTGTTTTCGGCCCCGCATCTGTTGCTGACGGATGCGGGGCCGTTGCTATATAATCGCCTCCGCTCAAAATGATTGGAGACGTTATATATGAGTCAGGCAAGGCAAGACGGCATCACGCTCAGGCAGTGGCTCCCGCTCGTCGGGCTCACCTGCTGTGCATTCGTGTTCAACACGTCGGAGTTTATGCCCATCGGCCTGCTGACCGATATCGCCGCGTCGTTTTCGCTCACCGAGGCCCAGGCCGGCATCATGATTTCGGTCTACGCCTGGGGCGTCATGCTGCTGTCGTTGCCGCTCATGGTGTTCGCCTCGCGCTTTGAGTTCAAGCGAATGCTGCTGGGCGTGCTGGCAGTGTTCTCGCTGGGCCAGTTTCTGTCCGCCTTGGCTCCGACCTATCCCATTTTGGTCTGCGCACGCCTGGTGGTCGCCTGCGCGCACGCCGTGTTCTGGTCGGTCGCTTCGATTATGGCCTCGCGTCTGGTCGACACACGCCATGGGGCGCTCGCCATCAGCATGATCGCTACGGGCTCGTCCATCGCGCAAATCTTCGGTCTGCCGCTCGGCCGCGCCATCGGCCTGGCCGTGGGCTGGCGTATGACGTTCGCCGTGGTTGGCGCTTTCTCCGCCGCCGCGGTGGTGTACCAGGCCACGGTGTTCCCCACCATGCCAGCGGGCGAGCGCTTTACGCTCAAGCAGCTGCCCGAGCTGCTCAAGAACCCGTTCCTCATCGCGCTCTATGCGGTCACGGTGTTCATGGCGACCGGCTATTATGCGGGCTATAGCTACATTGAGCCTTTCCTGGCTCAGGTCGCCCATGTCGACGCAAGCGCTATCACCATGACGCTGACGGCGTTCGGCTGTTCTGGCCTGCTTGGCAGCTGGCTGTTTGGCCGCCTGTTCGACGGGCACCGTTTCCCGTTCCTCGCGATTACGCTCTCCGGCGTGCCGGTTGCCTTGCTGCTTATGGGTCCTGCCGCGTCGTCGCTTGCCGCGGTTCTTGGCGTCTGCGCACTGTGGGGCTGCTGCGCCACAGCCTTTAACGTGGCGTTCCAGGCCGAGCTCATCAAGTACACGCCGGCGGATTCGTCGGCTGTCGCTATGTCGATCTTCTCGGGCTTGTTCAACCTCGGCATCGGCACCGGCACCGCGATCGGCGGTGCCGTGGTCTCGGGTCCCGGTATTGCTTGGATCGGTTACGCAGGCGGCGCGATCGCCGTCGTGGGCGTCATCCTCGCCATCACGGTGATGTTCCCGGCCATCCGCCGCGCCAAGGCCGTCGCCTAGCCACATCCCTCCATCAGTTGCGGTGGAATAGTTCCTGTTTAAGGCCTCTGAAGGCTCAAATAGGAACTATTCCACCGCAACTTATTTTGGGGGAGGGGGTGCGCGGCGGGCATACAATGGATGTCGTTGTGTGAGGGTCGACCGGGAGGTTGCTATGTGGGCATACGAGACGACGTTCTATCAGATCTATCCGCTGGGCTTTTGCGGTGCCCCGCGCGAAAACGCCGCGCCCGTTGCCGAGGATGAGCTCGCCCAAGCCGCCGCAGCAGCCAATCCCGATGCCCCCATCATGAAGATCGCCCAATGGGCCGACTACCTGCAGGAACTTGGCGTTGGCGCTGTGCTTATTAACCCGCCGCTCGAGTCCGACAGCCATGGCTACGACACGCGTAGCCTGCGTCATATCGACCGTCGCCTGGGTGGGGACGCCGACTTTGCCGCCGTGTGCGAGACGCTGCACGCTCATGGCATCCGCGTGGTGCTCGATGCCGTCTTCAACCATGTCGGTCGCGGTTTTTGGGCCTTCCGCGATGTTCAGGAGCGCAAGTGGGACTCGCCCTACAAGGACTGGTTTCACATTAGCTTTGACGGCGACTCCTGCTATGGCGACGGCTTTTGGTACGAGGGCTGGGAAGGCCATTTTGAGCTTGTGAAGCTCAACTTGCAAAACCCCGCCGTGGTCGATTACCTGCTTGAGTCCGTGCGTCGCTGGGCCGAGGGCTTTGGCATCGACGGCCTGCGCTTGGACGTCGCCTATATGCTCGATCGCGATTTTATGCGCCGCCTGCATACTTTTACCCGTGAGCTCAAGCCCGACTTTGTGCTGATTGGTGAGACGCTCCACGGCGACTACAACCAGATCGTCAATGACGAGATGCTTGACTCCTGCACCAACTACGAGTGCTACAAGGGCCTGTACTCCAGCTTTAACTCGGTCAACATGTTCGAGATCGCCCACTCGCTACATCGCCAGTTTGGCGGTGACCCGTGGTGCATTTATCGCGGCAAGCATCTGCTGTCGTTTGTCGACAACCACGATGTGCCGCGCCTGGCGAGCATCCTTACCGACAAGTCCTGTCTGCGCCCCGCTTATGGCATGCTCTTTGGCATGCCGGGCATTCCGTGCGTCTACTATGGCAGCGAGTGGGGGATTCCTGGCGAAAAGGGCGGCCCCGATGGTGACTGGGCGCTGCGACCTGCGCTCGATGAGCCTGCGCCCAACGAGCTGACGGCCTTCATCAAGCAGCTCGCGCACCTGCGCTCGGCAGACGACGCGGCGGCCCGTGCCCTCAACTATGGTGCCTATCGCAACGTGGTGATCCAGAACAAGCAGCTGCTGTTCGAGCGCGCCTACGACGATGCGACGGTGCTCGTGGCGGTCAATGCCGTGAACGAGCCCTATACCTTTGGAGCCGGCGAACTCAACGGCTCCTTCGTCGACCTGCTTGCCGACGATGCACCCACGGTCGAGCTGCCGGGCTCCCTTGAACTTGCGCCCTATGAGGTGCGTTATCTGCTGAGAGCCTAGCCCATGCCTGTGTCTGACGAGGGCTATCAACATATTGAGCATGGGTTTGAGCCCGTGTTCGACCGGCGCTCGCGCGTTTTGGTGCTGGGGTCGTTTCCCTCGGTGCTCTCGCGCGCCAACACCTTCTATTACGGTAATCCCCAGAACCGCTTTTGGCGCGTGATGGCCGCGTGCCTCGGTGTGCCCGTGCCGCCCAACGAGGGAGACGCTTTGGCGAGCGGCGAGCCCGCGACGCTCGACGCCTCGGTTGCTGCCAAGCGGGCTATGCTGCTCAACGGCGGTGTGGCCCTGTGGGACGTGATCGAGAGCTGTGACATCAAGGGCTCAAGCGACGCGAGCATTCGCAACGTTGTGCCGGCGCGCATCGAGCTCATCACGAGCAACGCGTCCATTGAGCAAGTGATATGCAACGGCGGTACGGCGGGGCGCCTCTACAAGCGCTATCTGCAGGAGCGGACGGGCCTGCCCGCTGTCGTATTGCCGTCAACAAGTCCCGCCAACGCGGCATGGCGCCTGGAGCGCCTTGTTGAGCGCTGGGGTAGCGCCACGACCTGGGCCCTCTGACTTCCTCCCATGGGGATGGGCTCGTTTCGCGAGATTTTTCCTTTCCCGGGGCAGGTCCGAGGTTCGGTTTTATTGCGGTGAGAACGGGGGGGGTGCGAGGCGCGCCCCCGGCCTTTTTGTGCGTAATGGTTTCCGGCTGATAGTTGCGTACGCTGCCAACGTCAAATTGCCCTATCGGACGGTTGAAGATGCCATTTTCTACGAACCAAGGCTACACAGAGTTTTGCAATTGTATATCGAGATTAAGCAATGGCGGAATTAGTTAAATTGCAATTCACCTTCGGGACTCGATTTGCTCTATGTTGCAAGCTGTCTTGTCAGATTTGTCTCTCGGGATATGCCGAGAGCCGTCCGATAGTCAGCTGGCGTCAGCCCCGTGTCTTCTTTGAACTTGCGATAGAAGAATGACATGTTGTCGTATCCGACCTGCTTTCCTATTGCCGTCACGGCAAGGTCGGTATTTGCGAGCAGCGCCTTGGCAATGGAGATTCTTTGCCTCTGTAGTAACTTGTTGAAGCTGTCTCCCGTTTCGCGCTTGAGCATGCGTGAGAGGCTGTCGGGCGCCATGCCAAAATGTTCTGCGGCTCCTTTAAGGGTGCAGCATGAATATTCTTTTTCTATATATGTGAGTACTTCGAGTGCGGGATTTTGCCCGTGTGACGCGTTGGTGATGTCGCTTTCGTAGACGTTGGCAAGCTCGGCCACGATGGTTCCAAAAAGAGCTTGAAGCATGTTCTTGCTGTACCGGCTCGGCTCCATCCACTCACAGAGAAATTCCTTCATAAAAAGCGATAGCCGCCGGCTTTGATCGGAATGGAATAGAACGTAGCCGTCATGTGCGCGGCCCTTTGAAATGGAATTGGCAAAAAACGATCCCACGATACTTCCGCATTCGAGCTGAGAGAAGAAGCTCGGAGTTATGCCGCCCTTAGTGAGCTTGATAACGATCAAGATGTCGTTTTCGCCCAAGGGAAGCGTCGTGTGCACGGTGTCCGAGTCCACAATGAGCATTTGCCCCCGTTTGAGTTTGAAAGTTGAACCGTTAACGATTTCGGTCGCAGAGCCGTCATACATATAGGCAAGTTCAATTTCATTTTGGCGATGCAGGGGATATTCCCTAAAACGCGAGTGACGCTTGATGTAGAAGCCTGCAACTACTTGCTGGGGCGCAACTGCAGCGGAACGGGGGATGCCATCGGCCTCCGCAACCGATGGGTACGGCGTTACTTGGTTGGGGTCTATGCCCCGCTTATAGAGCTCCTCGTGTGCGCTGAGTTGCCTCAGCTGGGCATCCATCTGCTCGGGCGTCATCGCCGACCTTTCTCCAAACGGCATTCGATGATATTTATCATAGTGTCGGAAATGGATATATCAATCAGTTGATGTGGTTATACCGTTTATCCGAATGTAGCTACCGTTTGCCGATGAACTGGCAAAACTGAAGGTGGTTACTAAGCTCATTTTAATCAAACATAGCGGATTAACTGCGAAAACTATTAACAGTCTGATTTGGTCAATCTTCAACATATTTTGGTTATGTTGCATCAGTTTCTGAGCTGTTAGTTTTAAGCCAATGTCCAAGGGGGACATGAGGCCTCATAACAGCGTGGAGTTCTTGCGCCCGGACCGGTCATAGGGCGCCGTGCAAACCACCTGCGATATTCCGAAGGGAGCATTCATGGCTAAAAAAGACTATCCGGCGATTGCGTCGTCAGTTGTCGAGCTTGTAGGCGGCAAAGACAACATTTCTTCTGTCAAGCACTGCATTACCCGCCTGCGCTTTGTGCTTAAGGACCAGGACAAGGCCAAGACTGACGATATCAAGGCCGTTTCGGGCGTCGTGGACGTTGTTATTGGCAACGGTCAGTATCAGGTTGTTATCGGCCCCGATGTTGAGGATGCCTTTGACGAGGTCATCAAGCTGCTCGGCGCCGGCTTTGATGGCGGCGCAGTTGCCGCCGAGTCCGAGGACGAGGGCAAAAAAGGCAGCATCGTTGAACGCGCTGCCGACCTGGTTTCGAGCATCTTCATGCCTTGCCTGGGCGGCATGGCGGGTGTCGGTTTGCTGCGCGCTCTGCTGGTCGTCTTTACCAACACTGGTCTCATGAGCGCGGACTCCGGTGCGTATCAGATCCTGTACGCGGCTTCCGATGCCTTTATGTATTTCCTGCCGCTCGCGCTTGCCATCACGGCGGCCGATCGCTTCAAGACCAATAAGTTTACGGCGTTTGCCGTAGTCGGTGCGCTCTTGTATCCCGCGATTACCAAGGCCTATTCGGACGGCGCGGCGCTCGACTTCTTCGGTCTGCCGGTCAACCTTATGAACTATGGTCAGTCCGTGCTGCCGGCGCTCCTCACCGTCTGGGTGCTCTCCAAGCTTGAGCATGTGGTGAGTAAGTTCATGCCTAAGTCACTGCGTTTTATGCTTGTGCCCACCATCTGCGTCGCCGTCATGGTCCCTGTCGAGCTTATCGCGATCGGCCCGGTCTCCATGGTCATCGGTAACGTCTTTGCCGATGCCTTCATGGTTGTCTACAACCTGGCGCCGCAGGTCGCTGCCTTTATCTACGGCTGCCTGTATCCCTGTCTGATCATCTTTGGTGCCCACTGGGCGCTCGTTCCCATCGCCATGAACAACTATGCCGTGCTCGGCTATGACTGGCTCATGCCGCTCGGTTTTGGCTGCACGTACGCTATTGCTGGCGCCACCCTGGGCGTCATGCTCAAGACCAAATTCAAGCCCCTCAAGGAGCTCGCTGGCACCAATGCCGTCGTTGCCGTCTTTGCCGGCATTACCGAGCCCGCCATCTACGGTGTTCTTCTCAAGTACAAGCGTCCGTTTGTGTGCGCCTGTCTCTCTGCCGGCGTTGGCGGCGTGATCATCTCCATCGCTGGATTCCAACGTCTGGCCCAGGTTGGTCTCAACCTCTTTACCATCCCGGCCCTGGCTATGTTCCCTGGCGGCTGGAGTGTCCCGGTCTGCGTCGTGTTGAGCTTTGTCCTCTCCGTTGCGCTCACGTACTTCTTTGGCTTTAACGACAAGATGCTGTCCGAAGCCGATAAGAAGGCCCAGCAGGCCGAACTTGATGCGGCGTAGCCGACGCGCCCCAAACGATCGGTAGGTAGGCGGCGCGGGCCGCGGTGCAGGGGCGCCGCGGCCGGTCGCCTCTTTCTGTTTTCCAATCAACCGAAAGGATGATCCATGCCATTCGATTCGCTCTACCCGCGCACCACGGTAACCCGCCGTATCCAGGTACTCGACGGTACGTGGGATTTTGCCTTTGATCGCGAAAAGGTGGGCGAGGAACTGGACTGGCCTGCTAAGGGCCTTGTTGATGCTGTCGACATGCCGGTTCCGGCGAGCTTTGCCGATATCTTCACCGATAAGGAGAGCCGCGAGTTCTGCGGTGACGTGTGGTATGCACGTCGCATTTTTGTTCCGGGCGAGTGGCGCGACGGCAATGTCGATATACGCTTTGACGCCGCCACGCATCGAGCGACGGTCTACCTCAATGGCACGGAGCTGGCGGAGCACGAGGGCGGGTTTACGCCGTTTTGCGCCCATGCCAACGATGCCGTGCACTGGAACGACTGGAACCTGCTCGTTGTCAAGGTTAACAACGAGTTGAGTCATGAATCGCTGCCCCTCGGCCGCGTCAAAGAGCTGCGTGACGGCACGCGCATCAACCAGCCTTACTTTGATTTCTTCAACTATTCCGGTCTTCAGCGCAGCGTGCGCATGGTCTATACCCCGGCTGAGCGCATCGAGGACATGACCGTGGTGACCGAGTCGGTTATCGATGGTACGGCATACGTGCACTACGAGGTCACTACCAATGGGTCGCACGAGGTTGAGCTGACGGTCGCCGATGAAGACGGGAACGTGGTCGCACAAAAGCGCGGCACTTCCGGCGGCATCGAGATTGAAGATGCGCATCTTTGGAATCTGCGCGCTGCCTACCTCTACACCTTTACGGTGCGAATTGTGGACGGCGACAAAGTTGTCGACGAATACTATGAGCAGATTGGCTTGCGTACGGTTTCGATCGATGGCCGCGATTTTCTGCTTAATGGACATCCCGTCTATCTCAAGGGCTTTGGTCGCCACGAGGATAGCCCGATTCACGGCAGAGGGTTTGACCCCGTGGTTGCCCGCCGCGACTTTGAGCTCATGAAGTGGATGGGCTGCAATTCCTTCCGCACGAGCCATTACCCGTATGCGGAGGAAGAGCTTCAAGAGGCGGATCGCGAGGGCTTCCTGGTGATCGATGAGGTCGCGGCCGTAGGCTTTTTGGTTTCGACGCAGAATTTCGACGACGCCACCAAGACTTCGGTTTCTAAGACGCTCTTTGATCTTCCTGGCATCGAGAAGACGCTTGAGGTCCATAAACAGGCAGTGCGCGAGCTTATCGAGCGCGATAAAAACCATGCGTGCGTTTGCGCTTGGAGTCTTTTCAACGAGCCAGATTTCTCGACCGAGGGGAGCCTTCCGTACGCGACGGAGATTTTCGACCTTGCTCGCAAGCTTGACCCGCAGAAGCGTCCTCGTTCCTACACCAATGTCACGCGTTGTCGTGCCGGTATCGACAAGTGCACGCATTTGGCCGACTTTATGATGCTCAACCGTTATGACGGCTGGTACGTGTCTCCCGGCCCCGAGATCGAGGATGCACGCGAGATTCTGATCGAGGAGATGCATAAGTGGGAGAAGCTTGAGCCCAACAAGCCGTTCTTCTTTACCGAGTACGGATGCGACACCATGGCCGGCGTTCACAAGCTGCCGAGCGTGATGTGGAGCGAGGAGTATCAAGTCGAGTATTTCAAGATGCAGCACGAGATCTTTGACATGTTTGACTGGGTAGTGGGCGAACAACCCTGGAATCTGTGCGACTTCCAGACGGTCGAGGGCAAGATGCGTGTCGACGGCAACAAAAAGGGTGCGTTCACCCGTGACCGTCAGCCCAAGGCCGTGGCGTTTTTGCTGCGTGAGCGTTGGTGCAACAAGGCAGATTACGTGGACGGCTTTGATCCGCGCGCGATGCGATAGGAGAGAGCATGGCAAAGCTATCCGATTGGAAAAACCAGACAGAAGAGCTCCGGCGCATGGGCGTGAAGCTACCCCAATGCGATACTGACACAATCAAGGCTACGGGTTGGGAGCAGCCCAGGTGGATCCATTTTGGCGCCGGCAACCTCTACCGAGCCTTTCATGCCGCAATAGCCCAGGAGCTTGCCGACCAAGGCAAGCTCGACCGCGGCGTCGTGGTGGCAGAGACCTTTAGCCCCTCTACGCTCGTTGAAGTCTTTGCGCCTTACGGGTATGACGGCCTGCAGGTAATCATGAATGCCGACGGGACTCTTGACGAGCGCGTGATCGCTGTCAATGCGGGCGGCGTATTTGCAAACCCTCAGTGTCCTGAGGACTTGGCTCGCGCCGAGCGCTACTTTGAGAGCCCCGAGCTTGAGATGGCAACGTTTACCATCACCGAGAAGGGTTATGGGCTGCGCGATGCGCGCGGCGAATTGTTGCCCTATGTTGCCGCCGAGCTCGAGGCCGGTCCGGAGGGCGCTGCGAGCACGATGGGTATTGTCTGCCGTCTGCTTTGGGCGCGCTACCGCGCCGGTGCAGCGCCGATTGCTATGGTTTCGACCGACAATTTCTCGCAAAACGGGCGGCGGTTTAAGGAGGCAGTGCTCACGGTTGCGCGTGGTTGGTTCGATTGCGGCCATGTCGACCAAGGCTTTATCGATTACCTCGACGATGAGGCGCGTGTGAGTTTTCCCTGGTCCATGATCGACCGCATCACGCCCAACCCGTCACCCGAGACGGCTGCGGCGCTTGCCGAGCAGGGTTGGGAGGACTTGTCGCTCATGCCCACGGACGGTCCTGCGTTTGCGGGCTTTGCCAACACCGAGGCGGCGCACTACCTGGTTATCGAGGACTCCTTCCCCAACGGGTGCCCTGAACTCGAGGCGGCGGGCGTCATCATATGCGATCGCGAGACAGCTGAGCGGGCCGATACCATGAAGGTTACGGCCTGTCTCAACCCGTTACATACATGCCTCGCGGTCTTCGGATGCCTCATGGGCTATGACCGCATCTGGAAGGAGATGGAGGACTCGCGTCTGGTCGCGCTTGTAAAACATCTAGGCTACGACGAGGACTTGCCCGTAGTGGTCGATCCGGGCGTGATTGACCCACGTGCCTTTATCGATGAGCTCGTGGGACAACGTCTTCCTAATCGCAGCCTTCCTGATGCGCCGCAGCGCATTGCAACGGATACATCCCAGAAGGTCGGCATTCGCTTTGGACACACCATCTGCTCCTATCGAGACCGGGGTTTCGATGTCGCAAACCTTACCTATATTCCATTGGCAATCGCCGGATGGTTGCGCTATCTCCTGGGCGTCGACGATGCGGGTAACGATTTTGAGCTGAGCCCCGATCCTTTGCTGCCCGAGCTTACCGAATGCGTCAGCTCACTCACTCTGGGCGTGTGCGATGCGTCGGCCATTCATGATGCCATATCGCCCATCCTTTCCAACGCCGAGATTTTTGGGCTTGATCTTTACGAGGTGGGCTTGGGCCGCAAAGTTGAGCATTTTTTGGCAGAGATGCTCGCTGGCCCGGGCGCTGTTGCCGCAACCATAGATATATATTGCAAGTAAGGAGGCAGAACTATGGAACTCACGTTTCGCTGGTACGGTCCCAAAGAAGAGAAAATCACATTGGAGCAAGTGCGCCAGATTCCGGGTGTGCGCGGCATCGTCGGTACGCTGTTCGACATCCCCGCGGGTGAGGTTTGGCCTCGTGGGCGCATTCACGCGCTTCGCAAGATGATTGAACACAACGGCCTGACGCTTAAAGTGATCGAATCCGTCAACATTCATGACGACATCAAGATCGGCTTGCCCACGCGCGATCGATACATCGAGAACTACAAGGAAACGATTCGCAACCTCGCTGCCGAGGGCGTCAAGGTCATCTGCTATAACTTCATGCCGGTGTTTGACTGGGTCAAGAGTGACTTGGACTACCGCTTGCCCGACGGGTCGTCAACGCTGGCCTTTATCAAGAAGAATATCCCCGATGACCCGCAGGAGATTATCGACACGGTTGCTCACGGTTCCGGCGATTTTACGCTGCCCGGCTGGGAGCCCGAGCGCTTGGCACAGGTAAAGGGTCTGTTTGAGGCCTATCGAGATATCGATGAGGATAAGCTACGCGAGAACCTCGTCTACTTCCTCGAGGCTATTATGCCCACCTGCGAGGAATGCGACGTCAAGATGGCTATTCATCCTGATGACCCGCCCTACTCCATGTTTGGCCTTCCGCGAATCATCAAGAACCGTGAGGACCTCGACTGGCTCTGTCGCACTGTCGATACGCCCCATAACGGCATCACGCTCTGCTGCGGTTCGATTGCCGAGGAGCCTGGAAACGATGTCTATTCCATTCTTTCCGAGTTTACGCAGCGCGGGCGTATTCACTTTGTGCATATGCGCAATATCAAGTACATCGCGCCCGAGAACTCCGCTAACAAGGATTTCTACGAGGCGCCTCACCCGAGTGAATGCGGCTCGCTCGACATGTATCGCATGATGAAAGCTCTCCATGACAACGGTTTTGAGGGCTACATTCGCCCCGACCACGGTCGCATGATCTGGGGTGAAACGGGACGTCCAGGCTACGGTCTCTATGATCGCGCCTTAGGCATTGCCTACATTAACGGCATGTGGGAAGCGCTTGAGAAGGCTGGTTTTGTCGACAAAGGACAGATATAGTCCACCGCATTTGATTGCTTATGGGTACGGAGCTTTGCTCTGTACCCGTTTTTGAAAAGGTATAGATCATGCTTTTAAATGATGACTTTTTACTCGCTACGCCATTGGCCCGCAAGCTCTATCACGACCATGCCGAGCACATGCCCATTATCGATTACCATTGCCATTTGGATCCCCAGCAGATTTGCGAGGACAAGCGTTTCGATGACCTCACTCGGCTTTGGATTTGCGATGAGGGGGCGGGTGACCACTACAAGTGGCGTCTCATGCGTGCAAATGGCGTGCCGGAGCGTCTGATCACGGGGGATGGAGAGCCGTATGACAAGTTTCTTGCCTACGTTCATACTATGGAACGCGCATACGGTAATCCACTCTACGAGTGGAGCCATTTGGAACTGAGACGAGCATTTGGGATCGATCTCACAATTTGCGGAAAGAATGCCGCCGAGATTTGGGAGCGCGCAAACGCGAGAATCGCAGAACCCGATTTTTCAGCTCGGGGCCTGATGCGCTTATTTGACGTGCACTGTGTTTGCACTACGGATGATCCCGTGAGTGACCTTTCCTGGCATCGGAAGATGCGCCAGTCTGCAGGTGCTGCTATGGTGCTTCCGACGTTTAGGCCCGACGGCCTGATGGGAATCGATAAGCCAACGTTTTCCGAGTATCTTGAGCAACTATCCAGTGCCGCGGGACTGGAGGTTGCAACTTGGGATGCGATCAAGGAGGCCGCTTCGGGGCGTGTCGGATACTTCCATGCCCAGGGTTGTCGTCTGGCCGATCACGGCATGAACTCCTTTAGGTTTGCTTGGGCGGACGATAGCGGGCTCCAGAGAATCGTTGACAACGCATTGTGCGGAAAGACGTTGTCGCATGAAGACGTTGATGCGTACCAGACGG
Source organism: Collinsella aerofaciens (assembly GCF_040910265.1). Taxonomy (GTDB): domain Bacteria; phylum Actinomycetota; class Coriobacteriia; order Coriobacteriales; family Coriobacteriaceae; genus Collinsella; species Collinsella aerofaciens_BK. Next base: position 210,439 of record NZ_JBDGAW010000001.1, read on the forward strand.
CGTTGACGCTTCATCTGATGGGGGAGTATGAACGTCGTGGATGGGCGCTCCAATTGCATATGAATTGCCTGCGTAACGCAAACTCTGCCGGATATATGTCCGTAGGCGCGGATGCGGGATTTGACTCATGCGGTGATCAGGCGGGGTTTGTTTCCGAGCTTGCAAGCTTGCTCGATGCGGCTAATGGGGAAGGAGCACTTCCAAAAACCATTCTCTATTCGCTGGACGAGAGCCAATGGATGGGCCTGGCGACGCTGATGCAGTCCTTCCAGGGAGGGTGTCGCCAAAAGTTGCAGTTGGGGTGCGCATGGTGGTTCCACGATGCGTTCGATGGCATCAGGAAGCAACTGAGCGTGTTTGCGCAGGAGAGCCTGCTTGGCAATTTCACTGGCATGTTGACTGACTCGCGTAGCTTTTTGAGCTATCCACGACACGAGTATTTTCGTCGCGTGCTCTGTGGCCTGCTTGCCGAGTGGGCGGAGCAGGGTCGCGTTCCGGATGACGAGGAGTGCCTGGGCAAGTTGGTGGAGGATATCTCTTACAACAATGCGCGCAGCTATTTTGGCTTTGACCTGAATCGCTAGGGGCCATATTGTTGCCTGGCGTGATTTGCTCGGCCTGGCTAAAGTCGCCATCGGCAAAGAGGGCGGACTTAACCATCCGGGTACCGCCGCAGGCAGTATTGTTCTTGTCGCAGAGGTGCTCCTCGATGTTTCCCGAGGAGGATTAACGACTCGCTAACCGCAGTGCCTTGTGGCTAAGCGCCAAAGCCAGGCGGGGATTGCCTGTTTGGCGGTGATGATGCCGTCCGGGTCAAAATTCGAGACGCCGCCACCGCCAAGCAGTTGTGCGTGCTCAACCGAGCAGCCCATGCGCACGGCGCCCACCAGCTTATCCATCGCTTCGGAAAATGGTCGGCGCAAGATGCCCATGCGTGGTGAATGGCGAAGCTTTGCGATGCCGCTGCCGGTGCAGGCGATAACGCCGCCGCACCACGTTAGCCTGCGGAGTTCGCAAGCTTGGCGTAGACGCTCGATGAGCATGCGTGCTCCTTCGCTGCGCTCACAGGCGGCCCGGACGACAACATAGACGCGCGTCCCCGTATCGCCAAAGCGATCGAGCGCTTTGGCGATGTCTGCCATTGCCTCGTCATCGGTCATATCCTCAACGGCGAGCACGATGCCATCGGCAGCATCGGCGCTATTTGCCTTCAAGTCGACTGGATGGGGGAGTACAGTGCCGGAAAGCTGTGCATAGGCCGCGATGGCATCCTGCAGGTCCCAGAGCAAAAACTCAAGATCGGCACTCTCGGGAATACTGACAAACGCGATGTTATGCAGTGTTTTTGGTACATTGCCGCGTGCGGTCGTCTCCATGCCGCCTCCTTTCCGGTTCATTTCCGTTTAGGTTACACCGTCCGGCGGCGCCTCGCCGCGCTATCCTAGTGCAACCCTTACGAAAGGAACGCCATGCGCCTGCCCATGAATACCTCGCTTGCCACGCTCAAGCCCTCCGGCATCCGCCGAATCAACGCGCTCGCCACCCAGCACCCAGGGTGCATCGCGCTTGCGCTTGGCGAGCCTGATTTTCCCACGCCCGACGTGATTAGCGCCGAGGTGATCGCCTCGCTGAGCCGCGGCGACACGCACTACCCGCCCAACAACGGTCGTCCCGCCCTGCGCGAGGCGTTATCTGTCTATATGGGGGACGCGAGCCTTACGTTTTCGGCCGACGAGGTCATCCTGACCGACGGTGCGACCGAGGCTCTGTCGGCAACATTCATGGCTATGCTCAACCCCGGCGACGAGGTCATTATCCCCACGCCGGCCTTTGGCCTGTACGAGAGCATCGTCGTGGCCAACCACGCCAAAGCGGTCTTTTTGGACACGGAGCCTGCGCAATTTCAGATTGACGAGGATGCGCTTCGCGCCTGTGTGACCCCGGCGACCAAAGCCATCGTTATCTGCTCGCCCAACAATCCCACGGGCTGCATTCTCAACGCGGCATCGCTCGACGCCGTGGCGCGCGTAGCGGAGCAGTCGGGCATCTACGTAGTCTGCGACGACGTATACAACCGCCTCGTCTACGTGGATGGCTACGAGCGCTTTGCCCAGCGCCACCCGGAGCTGCGTGAGCAGACGGTAGTCATCGAGAGCTTCTCCAAGCCATGGGCTATGACCGGTTGGCGCCTGGGTTGGCTCGCAGCAGCGGCACCCGTCATCGCCGAGATCGCCAAGGCTCACCAATACCTAGTATCGAGCGCCGTCTCCTTCGAAATGGACGCCGCAGCCCGAGCCCTCACCGTCGACCCCACCCCCATGCTCAAAGTCTACCGAGCCCGCCGCGAACGCGTACTCGCAGCCTTAAACGCCATGGGCCTCGACGTAGTAGAGCCCGCAGGAGCCTTCTACGCTTTCCCGAGCATCAAACGGTTCGGCCTAACAAGCGAAGACTTCTGCATCAAAGCCATCAAAGAAGCCAACATAGCCCTAGTCCCAGGCAACTGCTTCGGAATCGAAGGTCACATCCGCCTAAGCTACTGCGTCTCCGACCAAGATCTAGACGAAGGCCTAAATCGCCTGTCCAACTTCGTCGCAACGTTGTAGTCCAAAGGGACGCAACCCATCAGCCCACCGACATAAGGGTTATGTGTGGGGCGCGCCGCTCAACGGACGCGAGGATTCGCAGCAAAGTTACCGTAGCTCCGGCCCCTCGGACCGGAGCGTATGCAGGGTTTGTGTACGAATCCTCGCGCCCGTTGACCGACGCCGGGGTCCCCGCCATAATACTTTAGGTTCACGCACGAATCCGCTGCCAGAGACAGCCGGTGCAAACGGGCATCGCCCGCGAGCTTAATGGGATATCCCGCCAGCCGAGGTGGTCGAGTAGATATGTCTTCTCGCCCCCGTCGCTCATGCAGCGCGGGGGCTTTCTTTTTGGACATGCCCCCGTCACGTCCTTGTGGCGGACCGTGCCCGGAAAGAATTCGAGGAGGTGTAATTCATGCCCCAGCAGTACAAAATCGACAAGGTTGCAGAGATCGAGTCCCGTATCGCCGAGAACGCCGGTCTGTTCGTCGTCAACTACAACGGTCTGACGGTTAAGCAGGCTCAGGAGCTGCGTCATCAGCTTCGCGAGTGCGGCGCCGAGATGAAGGTCTACAAGAACAACCTGGTCAAGATCGCTCTCAAGAACCAGGAGCAGCCCGAGATCGACGAGATCCTCGCCGGCCCCGTCGCTTATGTGTTCTACGAGACCGAGCCGGTCGAGGCCGCTAAGGCCCTTAAGGACTTCTCCGCTAAGTCCAAGGGCGTCCTTGAGATCAAGGGCGGTATCTCCGACGGCAAGGCCGTTTCCGCTGATGACGTTAAGGCTATCGCCGAGCTGCCCACCAAGGATCAGCTTCTCGGCCAGATCGCCGGTCTCATCTCCGGTTTCGCTCGCGACATCGCTGTCTGCGTCAACGGCGTTTCCTCTGGTCTCGCTCGTTCGATCCAGCAGGTCTCCGAGCAGAAGGCAGCCTAGTTGCTGTTTTCACCCGCGGCGGCAACGCCGCACCCCTGGCGCATTCGCGCCGTGTTTTAACTGATCTCCGTGCATCCGCACGGAAACCGAAAGGACTTAGAAATGGCTAAGCTTACCACCGATGAGATCATCGATGCTCTTAAGGAAATGACCCTTCTCGAGGCTTCCGAGCTCGTTAAGGCTATCGAGGACACCTTCGGCGTTTCCGCCGCTGCTCCTGCCGCTGTTGTCGCCGCTCCCGCTGCTGGCGCTGCTGAGGCCGAGGAGAAGACCGAGTTTGACGTCGTGCTCGAGGGCTTCGGCGACAACAAGATCCAGGTCATCAAGGCCGTCCGTGAGCTCACCAACCTTGGCCTGAAGGAGGCCAAGGAGGTCGTCGAGGGCGCTCCCAAGGCTGTTCTCGAGGGTGCCAAGAAGGAGGACGCCGAGGCTGCCAAGGAGAAGCTCGAGGCTGCTGGCGCTGCTGTCACCCTCAAGTAATCAGGCTTTCTCGCCAGATTTCTTTGCAGACGGGGTTCGCATTGCGAGCCCCGTCTTTTTTGTTTTTCGGTTCCTCGACATCGGTTGCTCAAACTGCCATGTTCTGTGATTTGCGTCGTATCGGGTGCCCTGCCGTTGGGCAATAAAATTGCACCATTCGAGCAATAATTTGCGTTGACCTGCTGAAGAATTGTCCCTGCCTTGTAGCGACATATAGTTCCAGCGGTAAGATGCTTGAGTATCGCAATTTGGTCTGCGGCTGTGTGCCGCACGCATGGGGCGCTTTTGCGCCTGCGAAAGGATCTTTGAATAACATGAAGGCAATCATCCCCGCCGCCGGTCTTGGCACACGTTTTCTGCCTGGCACCAAGTGCACGCCCAAAGAGATGCTGCCGGTGCTCGACAAGCCGGTCATCCAGTATGTCGTCGAGGAGGCACTCGACCCCGAGGAGGTCGACGATGCCATCATCGTTACTTCTCCCGGCAAGCCCGAGCTGCTGAACTACTTCCAGCCCGATCGCTCGCTCGAGAACCTGCTGCGCGAGCGCGGCAAGAACGCCTATGCCGATGCCGTCGCCCACGCTGGCGGTATGCCGGTCGACTTCCGTTATCAGTACGAGCCCAAGGGCCTCGGCCATGCTATTCGCTCTGCTGCCGACGCCGTGGCAGGGGAGAACTTCCTGGTTCTTCTGGGCGACTACGTTGTGCCTAACCGCGACATCTGCGACAAGATGCTCGCCGTTTCCAAGGAGCACGGTGGCGCTTCGGTTATCGCCGTCGCTGCTTGCTCGCCCGAGGAAGTCAGCCGCTACGGTGTTATCGCCGGCGAGCGCGTCGGTTCGCTCGAGGGCGCCGAGGACGTTGCCGATGCCGAGCCGGGCGCTGTCTGGCGTATCGGCGGTCTGGTTGAGAAGCCCGCTCCCGAGGCTGCTCCGTCCAACCTGTACATCGTCGGTCGCTACCTGCTGAGCCCGCTGGTCATGGACTTGCTGGCAGATCAGCAGGCCGGCAAGGGCGGCGAGATCCAGCTCACCGACGCCATGGCCCGTTCGCTCGACCGCGAGGCCATGTACGCCGTCGTCATCGACCCGCTGTCGGGCTACGACACCGGCACTCCCTCTGGCTGGATGGCCACCAACGCCCTCATGGCTGCAAGCGACCCCCGCTTTGCCGATGCCTTCTGGGACGCCATCGACGAGCGCGGTGGATTGATGCGCAAGTAAGCCTTCGGGCATCGATATTTACGGGCGCGGACCTCGGTTCGCGCCCGTTTTTTATAAGAGCTGCGATTGCCGGCCCCTGTTCACAGAAAATATATGAACAGATGTTCGATACACATACATCTACCTGCGTGTTTTCTGTCGAAAAACTTTGCTACTCCAAAAACTCAATCGCGTCAAGGCTTTTCTTGCTCAACGGTCGGTACCTGATAAACTATTAGGTTGCGATAACTGGCGAAGCTATGCCTCGCCAACCCACCGAGCATTTCCGTGAAGGAGGAAAAACCTGGTGACCTACGCATACACTGCCACTGAGCGCAAGCGCGTCAGCTTCGGGAAAATCCCGGAGGCCATGGAGCTTCCCAACCTTATCTCTGTTCAAAGGGAATCCTTTGAGCGTTTTAAGGACGAGGGTCTTCGTGAGGCGTTCAAGGAATCCAGCCCCATCCAGAGCCAGAACCATGTTCTCGAGGTTACCTTCGGCGAGCATCAGTTCGGCGACCCCGCGCACACCGTCGAGGAGTGCCGCGAGAAGGACATGACCTATCAGGCCCCGCTTCTGACCGACGTCCGTCTCACCAACAAGGAGACCGGCGAGATCAAGGAGCAGCTCGTCTTCATGGGCGACTTCCCCATGATGACCGATCAGGGCACCTTCATCATCAACGGTACCGAGCGTATCGTCGTCTCGCAGCTCGTCCGTTCCCCGGGCGTGTACTACAGCTCCGAGATGGATTCGGGCAAGCAGATCTACAAGGCCCAGATCATCCCGTCCCGCGGTGCCTGGCTTGAGTTTGAGGTCGACAAGCGCGACCAGCTCATGGTCTCCATCGACCGTAAGCGCAAGCAGAGCGCCACGATGTTCCTGCGCGCCCTTGGCATCGCCGTCACCAACGACGACATCATCGAGCTGCTCGGCAACTCCGATGTGATCAAGCGCACCCTGGAGCGCGACACCGCCCTCACTCGCGAGGACGCCCTCATCGAGATCTACCGTCGTCTGCGCCCGGGCGAGCCTCCCACCGTGGACGCTTCCCGCAGCCTGCTCGAGGGCCTGCTCTTTAACCCGCAGCGCTACGACCTGGCCCGCGTTGGTCGTTACAAGGTCAACAAGAAGCTCAACCTCACCACCGAGGAAGAGGTCACGGTGCTCACCGACGAGGATATCGTCGCGACGCTGCGCTACCTGCTGTCCCTCGCTGCCGGCGAGCAGGGCTTCAAGGTCGACGACATCGACCACTTCGGCAACCGCCGCATCCGTACCGTCGGCGAGCTCGTCGCCAACCAGTTCCGTATCGGCATGAGCCGTATGGAGCGCGTCGTCCGTGAGCGCATGAGCTCCCAGGACATCGACGAGATCACCCCGCAGTCGCTCATCAACATCCGCCCGATCGTGGCCTCCATCAAGGAGTTCTTCGGTTCCTCGCAGCTCTCGCAGTTCATGGACCAGGCGAACCCCCTGACCGGTCTGACCCACAAGCGCCGTCTGTCCGCACTCGGCCCTGGTGGTCTTGCCGGCCACAAGTCCGGCTCCAGCCGCCGCACCAACGTGCCGACGGCCGTCCGCGACGTTCACAACTCGCACTACAGCCGCATGTGCCCGATCGAGACCCCCGAAGGCCCCAACATCGGCCTGATCGGCTCGCTCGCCCTCTACGCCCGCGTCAACGAGTATGGCTTCATCGAGGCCCCGTTCCGTCGCGTCGAGAACGGCGTTGCCACCGACCAGATCGACTGGATGACCGCTGACGAGGAAGAGAAGCACGTCATCGCGCCGGCCAACACGCCGCTCGATCCCAAGACCAACGAGTTCATCACGACCGATGCCGAGGGCAAGATCGTCCGCCCGCACACCGTGATCGCCCGTACCCGCGACTTCGACGGCTCCTTCGGCGCTCCCGCCGACGTGCCCGTCGAGGACGTCGACTACATGGACGTCTCGCCGCGTCAGATGCTCTCCGTCGCAGCCACGCTGATCCCGTTCCTTGAGCACGACGACGCCAAGCGTACGCTGATGGGTGCTAACATGCAGCGTCAGGCCGTGCCGCTGGTTCACCCCGCCGCTCCCTATGTCGGTACCGGCATGGAGCGTCGCGCCGCCCTGGACTCCGGCGAGGTCACCCTGGCCAAGAACGCCGGCGAGGTCATCTTTGCCGACGCCGCCAAGATCATCGTCAAGCATGCCGGCGGCATGGACGAGTATCACCTGGCCAAGTACCAGCGCTCCAACCAGTCCACCTGCATCAACCACCGTCCGCTCGTGCGCGTCGGTGACACCGTTGAGCAGGGCGAGCCCCTGGCTGACGGTCCTTCGACCGATCATGGCGAGCTCGCACTGGGTCAGAACCTCACCGTGGCCTACATGCCGTGGGAAGGCTTTAACTACGAGGACGGTATCGTCGTGTCCGAGCGCCTGGTGGCCGAGGACCTGCTGACGACCATCAACATCACCCGTCACGAGATCGACGCCCGCGACACCAAGCTCGGCCCCGAGGAGATCACCCGCGAGATCCCGAACCTCTCCGAGGACATGCTTGCCAACCTCGACGAGGACGGCATCATCCGTATCGGCGCCGAGGTCGGCCCTGGCGACATCCTGGTCGGTAAGGTCACGCCTAAGGGCGAGAGCGCTCTGACCGCCGAGGAGCGCCTACTGCGCGCCATCTTCGGTGCCAAGGCCCACGACGTCCGCGACACCTCCCTTAAGATGCCTCACGGCGCTTACGGCCGCGTTATCGACGTCGTCCGCTTTAGCCGCGAGAACGGCGACGACCTGGCCCCCGGCGTCAACGAGCAGGTGCGCGTCTACGTCGCCCAGCGTCGTAAGATCCAGCAGGGCGATAAGATCGCCGGCCGCCACGGCAACAAGGGTGTTATCTGTAACGTTCTGCCGGTCGAGGACATGCCCTACATGGCTGACGGTACCCCGATCGACGTTATCCTCAACCCGCTGGGCGTTCCTTCGCGTATGAACGTCGGCCAGCTGCTCGAGTGCCACCTTGGTTGGGCTGCTGCCTGCGGTTGGGATACCGAGCAGGCCGACTCCGACAAGTACGTCCCCGGTCCGTTCTTCACCGCCACGCCCGTCTTCGACGGCGCCAAGGAGGACGAGATCGCCGAGGTCATTCGTCGTGCCAACAAGAACATGCTCAACAAGGCCACCGCTGCCTTTGGCGATCACATGCGCCCCGAATTCGTCACCCAGCTTGACGAGCGCGGCAAGACCCGTCTGTTCGACGGCCGTACCGGCGAGGAGTTCCGCGAGCCCATTACCGTGGGTACGTCCTACATCCTCAAGCTCGGCCACATGGTCGACGACAAGATCCACGCCCGTTCGACTGGCCCTTACAGCCTGGTTACCCAGCAGCCTCTGGGCGGCAAGGCCCAGTTCGGCGGCCAGCGCTTCGGCGAGATGGAAGTTTGGGCACTGTACGCTTACGGTGCTTCCAACGTCCTGCAGGAGATCCTGACCGTCAAGTCCGACGATACCGTGGGCCGCGTCAAGACCTACGAGTCCATCGTCAAGGGCGAGAACGTTCCTGTCCCGGGTATCCCCGAGTCCTTCAAGGTTCTCGTCAAGGAGATCCGCTCCCTCGCGCTGGACATCGAGCCCATGCACGATGCCGACGAGGACGCCTCCGCCCCTGTGACCGCCGAGGAGACCTCTGCTCTCGACGACCTGGCTGCGCTCGCCGGCGTTGACACCGACGTCGAGGCCGAGGATGCCGAGACCGCCGAGGCACCCGAGGCTGTCGCCGCCACGACCACTGATAAGGAGTAGTTGACTGTGGCAGATTTCGAAGCTACTGATTTTGACTCGGTAAAGATCTCCCTTGCCTCCGCCGACCAGATCCGTTCCTGGTCGCACGGTGAGGTCAAGAAGCCGGAGACCATCAATTACCGTACCCTCAAGCCCGAGAAGGACGGCCTGTTCTGCGAGAAGATCTTCGGTCCCGCCAAGGACTGGGAGTGCTCCTGCGGCAAGTACAAGGGCATCCGCTTTAAGGGCATCGTCTGCGAGCGCTGCGGCGTCGAGGTCACCTCGGCCAAGGTGCGTCGCGACCGCATGGGCCACATCGAGCTCGCCGCTCCCGTGTCCCACATCTGGTACTTCAAGAGCCCCACGAGCTTCCCGATGAGCCGTATGCTCGACATCAAGTCCAAGGACCTCGAGAAGGTTCTGTACTTTGCCAGCTACATCATCACCGAGGTTGACTACGAGGCTCGCGAGGCCGACGCTGACGACCTGCGCGAGGAGCTCGCCGCCGATCTGGAAGAGATCGATGCCGAGTGCGCCCGCCAGATCGAGTCCCTCAAGGAGCAGGGCGACCCCGAGAACTTTGACGAGTTCTCCGACGAGGAGCCGCTGACCCCCGAGGAGATCGCCTCTGGCATCGTCGACATCGAGGAAGAGTGCAAGGACGAGAAGCAGCTCCGCACGGACGCCTTCAACGCCTTCATGAAGCTCACCGAGCGCGACCTCATCTCCGATGAGCCGCTGTTCCGCGAGATGACCCGTTACTACTCCATGTACTTCAAGGGTGGTATGGGTGCCGAGGCCGTCCGCGACCTGCTCGCTGCCATCGACCTTCCTTCCGAGGCCGAGAAGCTCAAGGCCATCATTGCCGACGAGGATTCCCAGAAGCAGAAGCGCGAGAAGGCCGTCAAGCGTCTCGAGGTCGTTGACGCCTTCCTGAAGGGTGGCAACAGCCCCGCGAACATGATCCTGGACGTCATCCCGGTCATTCCGCCCGATCTGCGCCCGATGGTCCAGCTCGACGGCGGTCGCTTTGCCGCGTCCGACCTCAACGACCTGTATCGTCGCGTGATCAACCGTAACAACCGACTCAAGCGCCTGCTCGACCTGGACGCCCCTGCGATCATCGTGAACAACGAGAAGCGCATGCTCCAGGAGTCCGTGGACGCCCTGTTCGACAACGGCCGTCGTGGTCGCCCGGTCTCTGGCCGTGGCGGTCGCCCGCTCAAGTCGCTCGCCGAGGCCCTCAAGGGCAAGCAGGGTCGTTTCCGTCAGAACCTGCTGGGTAAGCGTGTCGACTACTCCGGCCGTTCGGTAATCGTTACCGACCCCAAGCTGCTGCTGCACCAGTGCGGTCTGCCCAAGACCATGGCGCTGGAGCTCTTCAAGCCCTTCGTCATGAAGCGCCTGGTCGAGCTCGGCAAGGTCGAGAACATCAAGGGCGCCAAGCGCGCTATCGACCGCGGTGCCACCTTTGTGTGGGACATCCTCGAAGAGGTCATCGACGGCCGCGTCGTGCTGCTCAACCGCGCACCGACCCTGCACCGTCTGTCCATCCAGGCCTTTGAGCCGGTGCTGGTCGAGGGCAAGGCTATCCACCTGCACCCGCTGGTCTGCTCGCCTTTCAACGCCGACTTCGACGGCGACCAGATGTCTGTCCACGTGCCGCTGTCCAGCCAGGCTCAGGCCGAGGCTCGCGTGCTCATGCTCTCTGCGAACAACCTGCGCTCGCCGGCATCCGGCAAGCCGGTCAACATCCCTTCGCAGGACATGATCATCGGTGTGTACTACCTGACCCAGGTCCGCGACGGTCTGCCGGGCGAGAACCACGTGTTCGCAAGCTTCGACGATGCGCTGCACGCCTATGACTGCCGCTCCGAGGTCGACATGCAGGCCAAGATTCAGGTCCGTGTGTCCGCTGCCGACGCCAATGTCATCAACGAGGACGGCACCCGTATCTTCCGCGTCAAGAACGGCAAGAACGAGTTTGTCGACTACGACGTCACCGGCAACAAGACCGCGCGCTTCGAGACCTCCATTGGCCGCATCATCTTCAACCGCCAGTGCCTGCCCGAAGACTACGAGTTCATGAACTACAAGATGGTCAAGGGCGACGTGGCCAAGCTGGTTGCGGACTGCTGCGATCGCTATCCCGAGGCCAAGGTCGGCCCGATCCTCGACGCCATCAAGTACTCCGGCTTCCACTACGCTACCCGCGCCGGCCTCACCATCTCGGTGTGGGACGCTCTCATCCCTGCCGAGAAGCAGGAGCTGCTCGATCGCGCCCAGGCCAACGTCGACCAGATCAACGAGTACTTCGAGGAGGGCTTCATCAACGAGACGGAGCGCCACATCGAAGTCGTTAACGAGTGGACCGCTTGTACCGACAAGGTCGCAGCGCTCATGCTCGACTTGTTCGACGAGGAGAACCCGCTCTACATGATGGCCGACTCCGGCGCCCGTGGTTCTAAGACCCAGCTGCGTCAGCTCGGCGGCATGCGTGGCCTGATGGCAGACATGTCCGGCGAGACGATCGACCTTCCCATTAAGGCGAACTTCCGCGAGGGCCTGCTGCCGCTCGAGTACTTCATTTCGACCTACGGCGCCCGTAAGGGCCTGGTCGATACCGCATCCCACACCTCGGACTCTGGTTACCTGACCCGTCGTCTGGTCGACGTGGCCCAGGACGTCATCGTCCGCGAGGAGGACTGCGGTACGCACGAGGGCGTCACCTACAACCTCATCATCCCCGGCACCACCGACCTCAACACCGACCTCGTCGGCCGTTGCTTCATCGAGGACGTCGTGGCTCCCGATGGCACCGTGCTCTTTGAGCAGGACGGCTACATCGAGAAGGTCGCTGACATCCAGAAGATGGTCGATGCCGGCCTTAAGAAGGTCAAGCTTCGCGCACTGCTCACCTGCCGCTCCAAGTACGGCGTGTGCCAGAAGTGCTACGGCTGGGATCTTTCCACCCGTCGTCCGGTCGCCATCGGTACTGCCGTCGGCATTATTGCCGCCCAGTCCATCGGCGAGCCCGGTACGCAGCTTACGATGCGTACCATTCACTCCGGCGGCGTCGCTGGCGTCGACGATATTACGCAGGGTCTGCCTACGGTCAGCCGTATGTTCGATATCGTCGGCAACGTCAACGAGAAGATTCTGGGTCGCGAGGCCGAGCTGGCTCCGTACTCCGGCCACCTCTCGATTAAGCCCGAGAAGTCCGAGTACGTGCTGACGCTCACCGACTCCGAGGATCACACCCGTGTCCTCGACGAGCGTCGCGTCCCCGCTTCGGTGCGCTTCATGCCCGAGATCGAGGACGGCTGCGAAGTTCGCGCCGGCGACCAGATCACCAAGGGCTTCGTCAACTTCCGCAACCTGCGCAAGCTGACCGACATCGAGTCGACGATGCACACCTTCGTCGAGAGCGTCAAGGACGTCTACACCAGCCAGGGCGTCGACCTGAACGACAAGCACATCGAGGTGCTCGCACGTCAGATGCTGCGTCGCGTTCAGATCTCCAACCCCGGCGACTCCAAGTACCTGCTTGGTCAGTACGTCGACCGCTACGAGTTCGCTGACGAGGTCGAGCGCGTTGCCCGTCTGGGCGGTCAGGCTCCCGTGGCCGAGCCCGTCATCCTGGGTACGCTCAAGGTCGCGTCCAACATCGACTCCTGGCTGTCGAGCGCTTCGTTCATCCGCACTGCCGGCGTCCTTACCGAGGCTGCCATCGAGGGCAAGGTCGACCACCTGCTCGACCTTAAGTCCAACGTCATCGTCGGTAAGAAGATCCCGGCTGGTACCGGCCTTAAGCCGTATGCCAACGCCAAGCTGACGTATCGCACGGCCGACGGCTACGTGGACATCGACGGCCCGGCTTCGCCCAACGCCAAGTCGCTGCCTGAGTGGGCCCCTGTGGAGCTCAAGGACCTGGACGAGCAGCTCCCGCAGCAGCTCGACTGGGCCGGCTACGACGAGTTCGGTGGTGCTGACGGTTCGTTCACCCGCAACGGCCATACCATCTCCGCCGAGAAGGCTCGCCTGTACCTGTTCGACGACCTGGGCGTGTCGCAGCGTTGGACCAACAAGTTCAGCGAGGTCGGCATCGAGACGGTCGGCGACCTGGTCGGCAAGTCCGAGGAGGATCTGCTGCGCATCGATGGTATCGGTGCCAAGGCGATCGAGGAGCTCCGTGACGGCCTGGAGGCCCACGACCTGCTCTACATCCTCGAGAACAACGACGACGTTGCCGACGAGGAAGACCTCTCGCAACTGCTGCAGATGGTCTTTAGCCCCGACGGTCCGGACGATATCCTGCTGGGTACCTCCGCTCCGACGCATCACGCCGACGCCGACGAGGAGCTCCTGGGCGCCCCGATCGACGACAAGAAGGCTCCCGCCAACGGTGCCATCAACGAGGACATGGCTTCCCTCGACGAGCTGCTCAACCAGCTCGTAGACACCGACGACGCCGAAGAGGCCAAGGACAACGACGAGGAGTAATTCCTAGTACGTTAACCGCCCTTTTAAAGACCCGTTTCCCAACAGGGAAACGGGTCTTTTTTAGTGAGGAACGTTGCCCCGACGAGCACGTTGGATTTCCGGCCCGGGCGGCACGGGGGTTAAGTTTGTCGCGAGTTCCGCACGAGCCGGAGGCCACTTAATGTGGCCTCCGTGCGAGCCAGGACTGTAGAGCAGCAAACTTAACCCCCGTGCCGCCCGGGCCGGAAATCCGCCCTCGCGCACAGGAGGGGATTCCTTATTGCCAATAAGGGACAGGTTTATTTTGGTCGGTTTTTTCATGCTTGAATTTGAAACATTTCGTTTGGCCAAAGCGTATCTATGGTGAGGACCTCATCAAGAACCATCAACGTCACCGGGAGGTGATTATGGAAGAACAAGCTTTTAGACAGGCGGTCGAAGATCACCGAGATGTCGTGTTTCGGATCGCATTGACGTATCTGCGCGATCGCGCCGACGCCGACGACGTTGCTCAGGACGTCTTTCTTAAGTTGCTCAAAAGCGATGGGAATTTTGAAAGTCGGGAGCATCTTCGCCGATGGCTTATCCGGGTCACGATCAACGAGTGCAAATCGCTCTTTCGAAAGCCATGGAGGCGCGTGGAGGATCTCGAGTGCCTGACCGATTCGCTCTCGACGGCGCAGGATGAGACCAAGGATGTCCTGCTCGATGTCATGCGACTTCCGGAACGATTCCGTATCCCCATCGTGCTCTATTACTATCTGGGCTTTTCGACCTCAGAGATTGCCGAGTTATTGCATGTGCCGGCCGCGACCGTCCGAACGCGTTTAGCTCGCGGTAGATCGAAGCTCAAGTTCATCCTAGAGGAGGGCGACCGTGAAATCCAACCAAATCAAGCAGGCCTTCGAGTCCATCCAAGCCGATAGCGATCTTGCCGACCGTGTTATTGATGCTGCTGCGGGTGAGCCGCTTCATCGAAAGGGCCACGCGAAGCCTCTCTATGTTGCCGTAATCGGATGCCTTGCCGGAGTGCTGGCGACCGGAGGGGTCGCCTATGCCGTCGTCAATTCCAGTTATTTTGCCTCTGCCTGGGGAAACCATGGCAACGGAGAGTCCATTACCTGGACTCAAGGTGGCTCGTCGGGGACTAAATATACCTACACCAGAGAGTTTGGTGATGGTATCGCGCCCCAAAGCTTGGAGGGTTCAGTACAGAAGGTCAATCTGTCCGTCGAGGGCAACGGCTATACACTCGACATTCATGATATGGCTATCGATAAAAACGGTTGCGGTGCCGTAACGTTTACGTTGTCCAATCCAAATGGTGTTAACTACTACAAGCCGGCAGCAGAGACTGGCGAACTTGTTCTCTATGGTGAAGAAGAACAAGGCATCGGCACGCCCAGCATGAACTTCGGCGAGGAATGGGCTGACACACGCTGCACAATTGACAAGGACACATCAAGCGACACGGTCATTAACGGCACAATGTACTTTGCATCTTGGAATCGCGATCGAGATTTGCGACACGCGGTCACCTGGAATATCCAGTGGACTGAGGGCGAAGGCGAGGATGCGAAGCCGTTCGAGGCATCAACGCCCGAATTTAGCGTCGGAGCGTACGTCGATACAAAGGAGCTCCGCTCCGACGACTCGCCTCTCGAGATCAGTCCGTTTTCCATCCAGACGCATATCGATGATCTGGGCTATGAAGCGGTTGATCATAAACTGACCGTAACCTACAAGGATGGATCGGAGCAGATTATCGAAGATGACGACGCAGGGGCGTACAACTTCTATGTTTCGATGGCACGCAATAGCGGAGAGAACATTTGGGTGCCAACGAAGTTGATTGATGTCGATCAAGTGGTCTCGGTAACCCTCGAGGGCGCGAGGTACACATCAACGGGGGAGACCGAAACGAAAGTACCCTTTACCATCGTCTATTCGTAAGGTCTAGGCCGCTTCCCAAGAGGGGAAGCGGCCTTTTTAGCGTTAAATGGGCGGTTATTTTGAGCGATATTCGTCTAAATTTCGGAAGTATGCGGCAAAATCTTGATGGGTCGACCACACCGCATATGCTCAAGCGTTCTACCTGCGGGTTTGTTATCGCAAAACTCCGGTGTGCTCGGTAAGTTCAAAATTTGCCGCATACTTCCGAAAACGTCGCCGATTTTCCTATGACAGGTGAGAGCAGATCACCGCTGGAACGCGACGTTTTCCCAGATAAACTGACCAAAAAAGCCTGTCCCCTTTTTGGCAGGTAACGTTGCCCCGACGAGCACGTCGGATCCCCGGCCCGGGCGGCCCAGGTTTTAAGTTTGTCGCGAGTTCCGCACGCAAAGGAAAGCACTTAATGTGCTTTCCGTCTTGCGCAGGACTGTAGAGCAGCAAACTTAAAACCTGGGCCGCCCGGGCCGGGAATCCGCCCTTGCGCACAGGAGGGGATTCCTTTTGTGTAGGGTTTGCGGAAATGTTGCTATTTTAGGATACGCCCGGCGGCGTGGTCTGTTGACGGCACAGCTAACGCCACGTATCCTATCGAACTGCGTGTTTCGTAGGGGGATGCTGACCCCTCGATTCAAGCCGTTGCACTTTACAGAAAGCTGGAATCATTCGAGAAGGAGTACGCTTTGCCTACTATTAACCAGCTGGTTCGCCAGGGCCGTCGTTCCGTGCCCAAGAAGTCCAAGAACGCTGCTCTGCAGCACAACTCCCAGAAGCGCGGCGTGTGCACCCGCGTCTTCACCACGAGCCCCAAGAAGCCGAACTCGGCTCTTCGTAAGGTTGCCCGTGTTCGCCTTGTCAACGGCATCGAAGTTACTGCTTACATCCCGGGTGAGGGCCACAACCTGCAGGAGCACTCCATCGTGCTCGTCCGCGGCGGTCGTGTCCGTGACCTCCCTGGTGTCCGTTATCACGTCATCCGTGGCGCCTACGACGCTGCTCCGGTCCAGAACCGTATGCAGGCCCGTTCCAAGTACGGTGCTAAGCGCCCCAAGGCCAAATAAGCCAGATAACGTTTTGATACTTTCGCCGTGTGCCGCCTAAGCGCCGCACGGTAGACACTTAAGGAGATTTCACATGCCGCGTCGTGCAGCAGCTAATCGTCGTGAGGTTCAGCCTGACGCCGTTTACAACAACCGCCTGGTGACTCAGCTCATCAACAAGGTCCTTCTTGACGGCAAGAAGGCCACCGCTGAGCGCATCGTTTACACCGCTTTCGAGATCGTTGCCGAGAAGTCCGAGGGTGGCGACGCTCTCGCTACCTTCAAGAAGGCTATGGACAACGTCAAGCCCACGCTCGAGGTTAAGCCCAAGCGTGTCGGTGGCGCTACCTATCAGGTCCCGATGGAGGTCAACTCCCGTCGTTCCACCGCTCTGGGTATCCGCTGGATCGTCAACTTCTCCCGCGCTCGCAAGGAGAAGACCATGGCCGAGCGTCTCGCCAACGAGATCCTCGACGCTTCCAACGGCCTGGGCGCTTCCGTCAAGAAGCGTGAGGACGTCTTCAAGATGGCCGAGGCCAACCGCGCGTTCTCTCACTATCGTTGGTAAGTTAAGGTAAGGAACTAACATGGCTAAGCCTAAGTACAAGCTTTCCGATACCCGTAACATCGGCATCATGGCCCACATCGATGCCGGTAAGACCACCACGACCGAGCGTATTCTTTACTACACCGGTAAGACCCACAAGATCGGTGAGGTCCATGAGGGCGCTGCCACCATGGACTGGATGGTTCAGGAGCAGGAGCGCGGCGTAACCATTACCTCCGCTGCTACCACCTGCTTCTGGAACAAGGACGGTAAGGACTACCGCATCCAGATCATCGACACCCCGGGCCACGTTGACTTCACCGCCGAGGTCGAGCGCTGCCTGCGCGTCCTCGATGGCGCTGTCGCCGTCTTCGACGCCGTTGCCGGTGTTCAGCCCCAGTCTGAGACCGTTTGGCGTCAGGCTTCCACCTTCAACGTCCCCCGCATCGCTTTCATCAACAAGTATGACCGCGTGGGCGCTGACTTCTTCAACGCTATCGAGACCATGAAGGATCGTCTCGACGCTAACGCCGTGGCCGCTCAGGTCCCGATGGGCGCCGAGGACAACTTCTGGGGCGTCATCGACCTGGTCACCATGACTGCATGGGACTTCAAGGCCGACGAGAAGGGCATGACCTACCCCGAGCCGATGGACGAGATCCCGGCTGAGTTTGCCGACATCGCTGCCACCAAGCGCGAGGAGCTCCTTGACGCTGCTGCCAGCTTTGACGACGAGCTCATGGAGAAGATCCTCATGGAGGAGGACTTCACCGTCGAGGAGCTCAAGGCTGCTCTGCGCAAGGGCGTTCTGGCCAACGAGCTCAACCTCGTCTTCGTGGGTTCCGCCTACAAGAACAAGGGCGTCCAGGAGCTGCTCGACGCTGTCGTCGACTACCTGCCCAGCCCGCTCGACGTTGAGGCCGTTACCGGTACCGATCCGGACACCGGCGAGGAGATCCAGCGTCATCCTTCCTTCGACGAGCCCTTCTCCGGCCTGGTCTTCAAGATCATGACCGACCCGTTCGTCGGTAAGCTCACCTACGTCCGCGTTTACTCCGGCCGTGCCGAGTCCGGCTCCTACGTTGTTAACGCTTCCAACGGTCAGCGCGAGCGTCTCGGCCGCATCCTCGAGATGAACGCCGCCGAGCGTATCGACCGTGACGACGCTGCCGCTGGCGACATCGTCGCTTGCGTCGGCTTCAAGAACTCCACCACCGGTGACACCCTGTGCGCCGAGGGCAAGGAGATCGTCCTCGAGAAGATCGAGTTCGCTAAGCCCGTTATCGACGTTGCCATCGAGCCCAAGACCAAGGCCGAGCAGGACAAGATGTCCCTGGCTCTGACCAAGCTCGCCGAGGAGGACCCGACCTTCCAGGTGTCCACCAACCACGAGACCGGCCAGACCATCATCGCCGGCATGGGCGAGCTGCACCTCGAGATCATCGTCGACCGTCTGCTCCGTGAGTTCAAGGTTGACGCTAACGTTGGTAAGCCCCAGGTTGCCTACCGCGAGACCGCTGGTCACGACGTCGAGAAGGCTGAGGGCAAGTTCGTCCGTCAGTCCGGCGGTCGCGGTCAGTACGGCCACGCCGTCATCAAGCTCGAGAAGATGGAGGAGGGCTTCGGCTACGAGTTCGTCAACGCTATCGTCGGCGGCGTCGTGCCCAAGGAGTATATCCCGTCCATCGACAAGGGCATCCAGGAGGCCCTGAACACCGGTGTTATCGCCGGCTTCCCGGTCCTCGACGTTAAGGTCACCCTGTTCGACGGTTCTTACCACGAGGTCGACTCCTCCGAGGCCGCCTTCAAGATCGCCGGTTCCATGGCTATCAAGGACGCCCTCAAGAAGTCCGATCCGCAGCTGCTCGAGCCGATCATGGCTGTCGAGGTCGAGACCCCCGAGCAGTACATGGGCGACGTTATGGGCAACCTCTCCGGTCGCCGCGGCAAGATCGAGGGCATGGAGGATCGCAAGAACAGCAAGCTCATCCGTGCCAAGGTGCCGCTGGGCGAGATGTTCGGTTACGCTACCGACCTTCGCTCCCAGACCCAGGGCCGTGCATCCTACACGATGCAGTTCGACTCTTATGAGCCCGCGCCCAAGTCCATCGTGGACGAGGTCATGAGCAAGAACGCCTAAGTTCGAGCTCCCTGTTACGTAATCCGCGAGAACATCTCTCGCACTCTTTGGAGGTTTAAGTTGGCTACCCAGAAGATCCGCATTCGCCTCAAGGGCTATGATCACGAGGTCGTCGATCAGTCCGCGAAGCTCATCGTCGAGACCGCTCAGAAGACCGGCGCTCGCGTTTCCGGTCCTGTCCCCCTGCCCACCGAGCGCAACCTGTACACGGTTATCCGCTCGCCGCACGTGAACAAGGACTCCCGTGAGCAGTTCGAGATGCGCACCCACAAGCGCCTCATCGACATCCTCGACCCCACCTCGGGCACCGTTGATTCGCTCATGCGTCTCGACCTCCCCGCTGGCGTCGACATCGACATCAAGCTCTAAGCGATATCGCTCATAGCTTAAAGAGCCCCGCTGCCATTACGGTAGCGGGGCTCTTTTGTTTTGAATGATGGGTCTTGGACCGCTGGGCAAGGCTGTCGAGCGTGTGGCTGTGGCGCTTATTCGCTTACGGGACGCAGCGATGCCTCCTCAAAATGGAAGGATTGCAAGCCGTCTTTCGTTTCGATGCACGCGCGACCAAAGGTATCGACGGTTTTAAAGATGCCTTGCGCCAGCTCGACTCCGGCGGGGGAGCGGGCGATAACGTGCTCTCCAATCCAGTTGAGGTGGGCGATGTATTCCTCGCGTACGGGTGTAAGCGGGCCGGCATCATCTGCCAGAGTACTGAGCTGCTCGGCCCAGGCGTCTACAGCGTCCATGACCGTGTGATGGCCCTCGTCGAGAAGCGTATCGACCGAGGGAACGCTCTCGTTGAGGTCCGAGAGGCCAATCGCCGCCAGGCCACCATCGGGAACCTCTTGGGGCGTGTAGTTCACGTTGACGCCAATGCCGCAGACGGCGAAAGGCTTGCCCTCGTTGTCGCGTGCTGCCTCGACTAGAATGCCGCCGAGCTTGCGCCCACGCGCGACGAGATCGTTGGGCCATTTGAGGCCAATTTCGTTAGCGAGACCTTGCTTTTCGAGCGCTTCGAGCACCGCTAGGCCGCTGACGGCAGCAAGACCAGAGTACTTTGCAGGATCAACGCATGGACGCAGGACAATCGAAAGCAATAGGTTGCCGGCGGTTGAATCCCACTTGTGGCCTCGCCGGCCGCGTCCTGCCGTTTGGGCTCGGGCGGCAAGTCCTGTGCCGTGCGGCGCACCCTGTTTTCCTGCTTCGAGCAGGTCATCGTTGGTCGATCCGGTTACATCGACCACCGTCAAATGAGCATCCATAACGGCTGCTACCTCCTTCACAGATAAGACAATCACGCCATGGTGTCGAGCGATAGACACAATGTGAAGCCTTTGTCGCATTTGGACAATTTAATGTTAACACGTCAACAAAGCAAAGAATGCGCTATCCTCTCTTGGTCGATGTAAACACGTCAACAACTCAAAGGAGGTTAGTGATGGGTTTCACGATACTGGGAACGGGCTCGGCGCTTCCTGAGCGTAGCGTTTCCAATGACGAGCTGTCCGAGTTCCTGGACACCTCGGATGAGTGGATTTTTACCCGCACGGGTATTAAGAGCCGCCATGTCTGCACAAACGAGTCACTCGATGACCTTGCCGTTGCAGCAAGCGAGCGAGCGCTCCAGGCATCCGGAATCGATGCGGGCCAGCTGGATCTTATCGTCTGCTCGACGACGACGGGCGACCATCTCGTTCCCGCCGAAGCGTGCGCCGTTGCCGAGCGCCTGGGCGTAACGTGTCCTGCCTTCGACGTCTCTGCGGCCTGTGCGGGCTTTGTATTTGCGCTCGATGTCTCCGAGGGCTATATCGCCCGCGGTCGCGCCAGGCACGTACTTGTCGTTGCCGCCGAGCAGATGACGCGTGCGCTCGACTGGACCGACCGCGACCGTGCGACGTGCGTGCTCTTTGGTGATGGCGCGGGCGCTGCGGTCATAGAGGTCGGGGGAGAGAATCCCCTTGCCGTTGAGCTTTCGACCGCGCCCGATGTCGAGACGTTGCGTGTACCGGGGTTAGCCGGCACCTCGCCGTTCAAGGCTTCCGCGGACCGCGAGAGCGTGCTTTCCATGAACGGCCGTCGCGTGTTCAAGTTTGGCGTCAATGCGATCTGCGACACGGTCAACAAGCTCGCAAGCGACGCTCGCATTGCGGTTGAGGACATCGACCATTTTGTATTCCATCAGGCCAACGAGCGAATCTTGAGCCAAGCGGTCAAGCGTTTGGGTGTGCCAGACGACCGCGTAGTTCGCACGTTGCGTGAGACCGGCAACATTTCGAGCGCCTGCATTCCCCTTGCGCTTGACCGGTTGGCACGCGCCGGCGCACTGAACACGGGCGACACCATCGCCTTGGTTGGATTTGGCGCCGGTCTAGATATAGGTGGCTACCTGCTTCGCTGGAAGTAGTTGCACATAGGACATAAAACGCCCCCAGGGCACAACCAAAGGAGAAACACCATGGCAGATCAGAAGACCTTCGAGCGCGTTTGCGACGTTATCCGCGAGACCGCCGGCCTTGACGATGTCGAGATGAAGCCCGAGTCCACGCTCGAGGAGATTGGCCTCGACAGCTTGGGTACCGTCGAGATCCTCGTCGCTGTCGAGGACGAGTTTGGCATTCAGCTGGATACCGAGGAGAACCCCAAGACGGTCGGCGAGTTTGTCGATACGGTCGAGGCGGCATTGGAGAAGTAGTAATGCTCAAGACTCCTCTCTGCGACCTGCTCGGCATCGAAAAGCCCGTGTTCCAGGGCGGCATGGCCTGGATTGCCGATGCCTCGCTGGCATCGGCCGTGTCCGAGGCGGGCGGCTTAGGCATTATCGCGGCCATGAATGCCGACGCAAACTGGCTGCGTGATCAGATTCACGAGCTGCGCGCCAAGACGGACAAGCCCTTTGGCGTCAACGTTATGCTCATGAGCCCGTTTGTCGACGAGGTCGCACAAGTGGTGATTGATGAGCAGGTGCCCGTTGTGGTGACCGGCGCCGGCAATCCCACCAAGTACATGAAGGCCTGGAACGATGCAGGCATCAAGGTCATACCCGTCGTGGCTTCGGTGACGCTGGCGCGTCTCGTGGCGCGTCGCGGAGCAACTGCCGTGGTTGCCGAGGGCACCGAATCGGGCGGCCATATTGGAGAGACCTCGACGATGGCGCTGGTGCCGCAGGTTGTCGATGCGGTCGATATTCCCGTGGTTGCGGCTGGCGGCATCGCCGATGGTCGCGGTGTGGCGGCCGCCTTTATGCTCGGCGCTGCCGGCGTCCAGGTGGGAACACGCTTTCTGGTCGCAAACGAGTGCACCGTATCCGAACAGTACAAAGAGCTGGTGCTCAAGGCGGGCGACACGTCGACGCGTGCGACCGGTCGCTCGACGGGACATCCGGTTCGCGCCCTCAAGAGCCCCTTTACCAACGCGTATGCCAAGAATGAGGCGGCGGGCGCAAGCCCCGAGGAGCTCGGGGCCATGGGCACGGGCGCGCTTCGTAAAGCCGCAAAGGACGGTAATTACGAAGAGGGTTCGTATTTGTGCGGACAGATTGCCGGCATGGTCAACGAACGCCAGAGCGCACGCGAAATCGTCGACGATCTGGTCGATGGCGCCGAGCATGTCCTGAAGGGTGCGTCCGCATGGGTAGCGTAGCGTTTCTGTTTGCCGGTCAGGGTGCCCAGCATCCCGCGATGGGCGTCGACCTCATCGAAGCATCACCGGCGGCTGCCGAGGTGTTCGCCATTGCCGATGAGGTACGCCCGGGGACCAGCGAGCAGTGCCGGAGCGCCTCGAAAGAGGAGCTCTCGCAGACCGAGAACACGCAGCCTTGCGTGTTCGTGCACGACTTGGCTGCCGCCGTCGCCCTGCGCGAGCGCGGCGTGGTGCCTGCCGCCTGTGCGGGATTCTCGCTGGGCGAGGTCGCCGCGCTCACCTTTGCGGGGGCATTCGATACGCGAGCGGGCTTTGAGCTCGTGTGTGAGCGCGCGGCGCTTATGGCCACGGCGGCCGAGCGTCACCCTGGCGGCATGCGCGCCGTCATCAAGCTCGATGCAGCGCAAGTTGAGGGCCTGGCAAAACAGGCCGGCGAGGACTGCTGGCCGGTCAACTACAACAGTTCCCAGCAGACGGTTGTGGCCGGAGCGCCCGATGCGTTGCAGACCCTCGACGTCCTGGTAAAAGAGGCTGGCGGTCGTGCCATGAAGGTCGCGGTGTCGGGTGCATTCCATAGCCCCTATATGGCCGAGGCGACCTGTGGCCTTGCTGCATATATCGAGGCCGGTCACGCGCCGTCCCCGTTGCTCATTCCTGTTATGGCAAATATGACGGCGGCACCTTATCCGGCCGACCCGCAGGCGGCATCGGAGGTGCTGGCCAACCAGGTGAGTCATGCCGTGCGCTGGGTCGACACGCTGCATGCTCTGCAGGATCAAGGCATCGATACGTTTATTGAGGTCGGCCCCGGCAAAACGCTGTCGGGCCTGGTCAAGCGTACGCTGAGCGACGTTCGCGTGTATTCGTGCGAAACGGCCGAGCAGGTCGCAGCTATTGCCGACGAGCTCGCATAGTCCACAGGGCTGTAACCCGAAAGGAATGACATGGGCAACTTGAACAACGGCGCGCTCGAGCGCAACGACTCACGTCGCGTGGCACTGGTCACGGGCGGCTCGCGGGGTATCGGCCGCGCCTGCGCTGTCGGTCTGGCGGAGGACGGCTTTAATATCGCCGTCGTCTATGCCGGTGGCGGCGATGCGGCGCGCGAGACGTGCGAAGCCTGCGAGGCCGCTGGTGCCACAGCTCGCGCGTATCAATGCGATGTGGCCGACCCCGCTGCCGTCAACGCATGCATGGAGACGGTCCTCAACGACTTTGGCTCCATTTGGGCGCTCGTCAACAACGCCGGCATCACGCGCGACGGCCTGCTCATGCGTATGGGTGACGATGCCTTCGACCGCGTGCTCGATGTCAATCTCAAGGGCACGTTCAATACGACGCGCGCGCTCACCAAGACCTTTATGCGCCAGCGCGGCGGTTGCGTCATCAACATGAGCTCGGTTGTGGGCCTGATGGGCAATGCCGGGCAGGTCAACTACGCTGCCTCCAAGGCGGGCGTGATCGGCCTGACCAAGGCGGTGGCGCGCGAGCTTGCGCCCCGCGGCGTTCGAGTGAACGCGGTTGCCCCCGGGTTTGTCGAGACGGATATGACGGCAAAGCTCTCGGAAAAGGTTCGCGCGGCAACCGAGGAGCAGATTCCCCTGAGGCGCATGGCGCGCCCCGAGGAAGTAGCCGGCGTGGTGCGCTTTTTGGCGAGTGATGCGGCTGCCTACATTACGGGCGAGGTCGTGCGCGTCGACGGCGGAATGGCGATGTAGAAACCAGGGCCGAACAACGGCTTGGATGAGGAGACCATGATGGAACAGAGAGCTGCAATCACCGGTATCGGCGCCGTATCGCCGCTCGGCAACACGGCGCTTGCCACCTGGGCGGCCATGTGCGCCGGCGCGTGCGGTATCGGACCGATCACGCACTTCGATACCGATGCGTTTGCCGTTAAGGTGGCGGCCGAGGTCAAGGGTTTTGACGGCAACGAGTACTTTGGCAAGCGTGACGCCAAGCACCTGGACCCCTGCGTCCAGTTTGCCTTGGCAGCGTCGGACGAGGCCATGCACGATGCGGGCTTTGATGTCGAGGGCGCCATCGATCGCGAGCGCCTGGGCGTCTACGTGGGTTCGGGCGTGGGCGGCATGCAGACACTCGTCGACAACGTCCACACGATTGCCGACCGTGGGCCCCGCCGCGCATCGCCCTATATGATCGCGATGATGATCCCCAATATGGCTTCGGGCAATATCGCAATCCGCCACAAGGCAAAGGGCCCGACCCTGCCCGTGGTGACCGCCTGCGCGACCTCGGCCCATGCCGTGGGCGAGGCGTTCCGCGCCATCAAGCATGGCTATGCCGATGCGATTCTCGCCGGCGGCGCCGAGGCCGCAATCATCCCCGATGCCGTTGCGGGCTTTACATCCTGCCGTGCTCTCACCACTAATCCTGACCCGTCGACGGCTTGCCGTCCGTTCGATGCAGACCGCGACGGCTTTGTGATGGGCGAGGGCGCCTGCGTGCTGGTTCTCGAGAGCATGGAGCATGCGCAGGCGCGCGGTGCGCACATTTATGCCGAGGTCGTGGGCTACGGCAACACCGATGATGCCTATCACATCACGAGCCCCGATCCCGAGGCTGCCGGCATTGCCCGTGCGATATCGCTGGCGGTGGCTGAGGGCGACGTTAAGCCTTCCGAGGGCCTCTACATCAACGCTCACGGCACCTCGACCAAGCTCAACGATTCGTCCGAGACGGCGGGCATAAAGCGTGCGCTCGGCGAGGACGCGGCACGCGCCGCGCACGTCTCGTCGACCAAGTCGATGACCGGCCACATGATCGGCGCCACGGGCGCCATCGAGGTCATGGCCTGCGCCATGGCGCTCGAGCAGGGCGTGGTGCCCCCGACCATTAACTACCACACGCCCGATCCCGCCTGCGATCTTGATTACACGCCCAATCGAGCGGTTCGCGCCGACCTTACCTGGGCGCTTTCGACCAATCTGGGCTTTGGCGGACACAACGCTGCCATCGCGCTGCGTAGATATACGAGGAGCTAGAGCATGGATTCCAAAAGACTTGCCGAGATAGCCGATGTTATGGAGGACCGCGGCCTCACGCGCGTACGCGTTGAGGAGCCCGATGGCACCGCGGTCGAACTCGAGCGCGCGAGCGCCGCGCAGCCGGTTGCCGTGCCCATGCCTATGCCGAGTGCCATGGCCGCTCAAGTTGCAGCTCCCACAGTCGCGCCTGCCGCACCGGAACCCGCCGCGCAGACTCCTGCCGCCGCGCCGGAGCCCAAGGGCACCGAGGTGACCGCTCCCATGGTCGGCGTTTTCTATGCTGCCCCGGCGCCGGGCGACGAACCGTTTGTGCACGTGGGTTCCAAGGTCAAGGCCGGCGAGACCCTCTGCATCATCGAGGCCATGAAGGTTCTCAACGAGGTGACGGCCGAGGCAGACGGCGAGGTGCTCGAGGTCTGCGTGGCCGACGGCGACCTCGTGGAGTTTGGCAGCTGCCTCATGAGGATCGGATAGGTGATATCCATGAACAAAGAAGAGCTTAAAGAACTGTTACCGCATCGCGAGCCGATGCTTTTGCTCGACGAAGCCGAGCTAGTGGGCGACGAGGCCCACGGCAAGATCACGATTACGGGCGACGAGTACTTTTTGCAGGGGCATTTTCCGGGAAACCCGGTCGTCCCCGGCGTGATCCAGTGCGAGATGCTCGCCCAGAACTGCTGCGTGCTGCTGATGGGCGATGAGGAGGCGCGCGGCGCGACGCCGTTCTACACGAGTCTGGACAAGGTGCGCTTTATGCGTCCGGTGCGCCCGGGCGACACGGTGGATTTGGTGTGCTCCATCACGCGTGCGCGCGGGCCGTTCCGCTTTGCGACGGGTACTGCGAGCGTCAACGGTGAGGTTTGCTGCCGCGCCGATATGTCTTTTGCACTCATGCACGAAAGTTAAGGAAGGCTTCATGTTCGACAAAGTGCTCATCGCCAACCGCGGCGAGGTTGCGGTCCGTGTTATCCGCGCGTGCCGCGATATGGGCATCAAGACCGTCGCCGTTTATTCCACGGCCGATGCGGACGCGCTGCACGTGCAGCTCGCCGACGAGGCGTATTGCATCGGCGGCCCGCGTCTTGCCGAGAGCTACCTCAACGACGATGCCGTGCTCACCTGTGCCGTGAAGTCGGGGGCAAAGGCGATCCATCCCGGCTACGGTTTCTTTTCCGAGAAGGCGAGCTTCGTGCGCGACTGCGACAAGTATGGCCTGGCGTTTGTTGGTCCTTCGGCCGAGGTGATCGACAGCATGGGCGACAAGGACGCCGCGCGTCGAACGGCTGCCGCGGCGGGCGTGCCCATCGTGCCGGGCTGTGATTTGCTCAAAAGCCCCGAGGAGGCAACGGCCGAGGCCGAGCGCATTGGCTGCCCCGTGCTTATTAAGGCGCGTGCAGGTGGTGGCGGTCGCGGCATTCGCAAGGTCGAGCGCGTGGAAGATGCGGCAAAGGCGTTCATCGAGGCGCGTGCCGAGGGGGAAGCCGTTTTTGGCGACGGCGAGTGCTACATGGAGAAGTTCGTCGCGCCGGCGCACCACGTCGAGGTGCAGATTATGGCCGATAAGCAGGGCCATGTGTTTTCGCTCGGCGAGCGTGAGTGCTCGGTGCAGCGCCGCAACCAAAAGCTAATCGAGGAGAGCCCCGCGCCGTGCCTCGACGGACACGACGACATTCGTGCTCGCATGCACAAGGCAGCGCGTGACCTGGCTCGTGCCGTCGGCTACGAAGGAGCCGGTACCATCGAGTTCCTGTATTCGGACGACGGCAATTTCTACTTTATGGAAATGAACACGCGCTTGCAGGTGGAGCATCCGGTTACGGAGTTTGTGACCGATACTGACTTGGTCAAGTGGCAGCTGCGCGTGGCGGCCGGCCAGCCCCTGCCCTTTGAGCAGGAGGACGTACCGGTCCGCAACCACGCCATGGAGTGCCGCATCAATGCCGAAACGCCGGACTTTCTGCCGTCATGCGGAACGGTCACCGCGTTGCGTGTGCCGGGTGGTCCGCGCGTGCGCTGGGATTCCGCCATGTTTACCGGTGCGAAAGTCCCGCCGTACTACGATTCCATGCTCGGCAAGCTCATCGTGTGTGCGCCCACGCGTGACGGCGCCATTCGCAAGATGCGCTCGGCCTTGGGCGAGCTCGTGATTGAGGGCGTGAGCGAAAACAGCGAGCTGCAGCTCGACGTGCTGGCAAACGACGAGTTCTTGTCGGGCATGTACCACACCGATCTGATGGGGCATCTCTATGCTGATGAATAGAAAAGCGAAGACGGTCAATGTCCTTGAGGGGCCGATGACCGAGTCGTGCGCCGAGTTTCCCGCGCGCCACGTGTTTATCAAGTGCCCGGAGTGCCGCCGTGTGATCGATGAGACACGCCTGCACGACAACCTCGAGGTCTGCCCTCGTTGCGGCAAACACTTTCGCGTGAGCGGTCGCGCGCGCATGCGCATGACGGTCGACGAGGGCACGTTTGAGGAATGGGATGCCAATCTGGCGTCGGAGGACTTCCTCTCGTTTCCCGGCTATGCCGACAAGCTCAAGAGCGTGAGCGAGCGTTCGGGCGAGCGCGATGCCGTTGTGTGCGGCAGGGGCAAAATCTGCGGTTGCGATACGGCGCTCTTCTTTATGGACGCCAACTTTATGATGGGCTCGATGGGCTCAGTGGTGGGCGAGAAGATCTGTCGCGCATTTGAGCGTGCGACCGAGCTGGGATTGCCAGTTGTCGGCTTTACCGTTTCGGGCGGTGCGCGCATGCAAGAGGGCGTGACCTCGCTTATGCAGATGGCCAAGATTTCTGCGGCGGTTAGGCGCCACAGCGAGGCGGGCGGCCTGTATATCACGGTGCTCACCGACCCCACGACCGGAGGCGTAACCGCGAGCTTTGCCATGGAGGGCGACATTATCCTGGCCGAGCCCGATGCCCTGACGGCATTTGCCGGCCCGCGCGTGATCGAGCAGAACATGCACAAGCGCCTGCCTAAGGGATTCCAGCGCTCCGAGTTTTTGCTGGAGCACGGCTTTTGCGATGCCGTTGTTCCGCGTGGCGAGATTGCGCTCACGGTAGGCGAGCTGCTGGCGCTGCACGAAGGGCACGCGCCCGGCCTGGGGGCACCGCATGAGATCGTGCATACGGGTCGTCGCGGCAAAAAGCTGGGACACTTGTTTAAGCGCTCGGCGGCGCCAAAAACCGCGCTCGAGATTGTCAAGCAGACCCGCTTGGCAGATCGCGCCACGGCGGGTGAGATGATCTCACTGGGCCTGGATGGATTTGTGGAGCTGCACGGCGACCGTTACTTTGGCGACGACGCCGCTGTGGTGGCTGGTATTGGCTGGAAAAACGGACGCCCCGTAACGGTCATCGCCATCGAGCGCGGCACCACGACCAAAGAGCGTATGCGCCGCAACTTTGGCATGGCGCATCCCGAGGGCTATCGCAAAGCGCGTCGCCTGATGCGCCAGGCCGAAAAGTTTGGTCGACCGGTTCTGTGCCTGGTCGATACTTCGGGTGCGTTTTGCGGCATCGGTGCCGAGGAGCGCGGCCAGGGCGAGGCGATTGCCCAGAATCTCATGGAGATGAGCGGCCTTAAGACGCCGATTGTCTCGGTGGTGACAGGCGAGGGCGGCTCTGGTGGCGCGCTGGCGCTGTCCGTGGCCGACCGCATCCTGATGCTCTCGAGCTCGGCCTATTCGGTCGTGAGCCCCGAGGCCTGTGCGTCGATCCTGTGGAAAGATACCGAGCGTGCGAATGAGGCCGCCGAGGCGCTTAAGCTCACGGCCCCCGATCTGTTGGCGCTCGGCATCATCGACGGCATTGTCGACGATAAGGGCCTGTCGCATGGGGAGATCGCCGGTGCCGTCATGTCCTCGGCATTTGCAGCTTTTGACAAATTGGGTGCGCTCGATGTCGATGAGCTCACCAATCTTCGCTATGAAAAATATCGAGCAATCGGTAAGTACCGCATGATGTGACAAAGGGACAGTCCGCATGTCACATGGAGAAAGGCGTTCCATGCCACAAGTCTCTAAGGCTACGTTGCCAACGACGTTGAAGTCGACCGCCATGGCCGTGGTGGACTATCTGTCCAAAAGCATGATGTCGGCGCTGCCGTTTATTGTCTGCGCGGCGTTGTTTCGCACCGTCGCCGTCATTATGGGCGAAGGCATGCTGGGTCTGTGGTCTGCAGATTCCGATATCTATCGCCTGTTCTACAGTTGGCTCTATAACGCCGGCTACTACTTTTTGCCCATTTATCTTGGTTGGGCGGCCGCCCGCCAGCTCGGTTGCTCGGAGCAGCTGGGCATGATGCTGGGCGGCGTATTGATTGCGCCCGATCTGCTTAAGCTCGTCGATGTCGCATCGACGACGGCGGCATCGATGACTTCCGTGTATGGTCTGTTTCCCGCGCCGGTCAACGATTACACGACGACTGTTATTCCGGTTCTCATCTCGGTGCCCGTGCTATGGCGAGTGGAGTGTTTCTTTCAGCGCGTTATCCCTCAGGCCGTGGCGTTTTCGTTCGTTCCGTTTGCGACCATGCTCGTTATGGTTCCGGTTTCGCTGTGTATTACGGCGCCGGCGGGCAGCTATCTGGGCATGCTGTTGGGCCAACTTATGTTTATGCTTGGCAATTCCGGTGGCATCGTGTCGCTGCTCACGCTCATGGGGCTTGCCGCGGGTTGGGAGTTTCTTAAGATTGCGGGCGTCAGCAACGTTGTCCTATCGCTTGCGTACGCGCAGTTTATGAGCGTGGGAACGGATTCGTGCATTCTCATTGCCGCGACAATGGCGACGTTCGCCGTTTGGGGCATGCCCTTTGGTGCGTCGCTCCGCGTTGCGGATAAGGATGAGAAGGCGCTCATGCTGGGCTATTCAATCTCGGGCGTGCTTGGCGGCGTAAGCGAGCCGGCGCTGTACGGCTGCGGTTTTAAATATGGCAGGTGCCTGACGTGCATGGCCATTGGCGGCGCCGTCGGAGGCCTTGTTGCAGCCGTGGGCCACGTTACGGCTTATACCATCGGCATGACGAATGTCCTCATGGTCATTGGCTTTGCCACGGGCGGTATTTCGAACCTGCTGTGGTGCTGCGTTGCCGGCGGCACGGCATTTGCGGCGTCTGCGGCGCTGAGCTACTGCTTTGGCGTGGTGCCGACGAAGGGGCGAGCGACGGGGGACGGAGCCGATTCACCCGAAACCTCGAAGAGCGTGGCCGAAGTAAGCGCGTAAACCTGTGCGACACAAGGACGATTCCTTTGCCATATTCCAAGGCCGTGGCCCGTGTGGGTTGCGGCCTTTTTTGTATCTGGGGGACAAAGTGGCTACACTACAATCCGTTTGAGCAATAGATATATAGGTAGTACCGTGGGGGCGGATGTAGATGGTCGAGTGGATTGTTAAGCGTGCGCAGGGCGACCGTGCGCGCGTGGGCACGTTGACGGGCGTTGTGTGTATTCTCGCCAATGTGGCACTATGTGCTGCGAAGGGCGCAATTGGCGTGGTTTCGGGATCGGTTTCGATCGTGGCGGATGCCATGAACAACCTGTCCGATGCCAGCTCGAATATCGTGAGCGTGCTGGGCTTTAAGCTGGCGAGCAAGCCGGCCGACCCCGAGCATCCTTACGGTCACGGTCGCTACGAGTATCTCTCGGGTCTGGTCGTGGCGGCGCTCGTACTGCTGATCGGCCTTGAGCTTATCAAGTCCTCGGTTGAGCGCGTCATCCACCCCGAACCTGTCGAGTTCTCGCTTGCCCTGGTGACGGTTCTAGTGCTTTCGATGGTCGTAAAGCTCTGGATGGCGGCCCTCAACCAAAAGCTCGGTGACCGTATTGAGTCCGATACGCTGCATGCGACGGCTCAGGACTCAAAGAACGATGTCCTGGCCACGGGCGCTGTGCTGGCGTGCGCGATTGTTTCCCAGATGACGCATGTCAATCTTGATGCTTGGGTCGGCCTTGCCGTTGGCGTCTATATTGGCTGGAGCGGCTTTGAGCTTATCCAAGATACGGTGAGCCCCCTTTTGGGCCAGGCACCCGATCCCAAGCTGGTCAAGCACATCCGAGACAAGATCATGAGCTACCCCGGCGTTTTGGGCGTTCACGATTTGATGGTTCACGACTACGGCCCGGGCAGGAAGTTTGCAAGTGCGCATGCCGAGATGGCGGCCGAGGCCAGCCCGCTGGAAAGTCACGACACGCTCGATAATATCGAGCAGTCGTTTAGGGACGAGGACGGCATGATCGTCACGCTCCATTACGATCCCATCGTGACCGACGATTCAAATGTGGCGAGCATGCGCCTGTGCATCAACGCTATGGCCCAGGAGATCGATAGACGCCTTTCGATTCACGATTTGCGTTGCGTGCCGGGCCCCACGCACACCAATGTGATCTTTGACTGCGTGCGACCCTCGGACCTGCAGATGAGTGCCGAAGACTTAAAGCACACGCTGGCACAACGGGTCGAATCGGAATATCCCAAGTCGATTGCCAAGATTACGATCGACGAAGACTACGTAGGGCATACCCACGAGTAGGGCTGTGCCGGCAAAGCAAGTTATACAGAAGGGGAGACTATGAAGAAGCTGTATCTGCTCCGCCACGGCCAGACGGAATTCAACGTCAAAAAGCTCGTCCAGGGTCGCTGCGATTCACCGCTCACCAATTTGGGTCGTCAACAGGCACAGACAGCCGCCGCATGGCTCAAGGTCCATGGCGTCGTCCCCGACAAAGTAGTCTCATCACCCTTAGGCCGAGCCATGGACACGGCAAGTCTCGTCGCATGCGAACTCCTCGGTCCGGATGCAGCAGTCGAGCCCTGCGAAGGCATCATCGAGCGCTGCTACGGAACCTTTGAGGAAGGTCCCCACGACGCATTGCCTACCGACGTATGGGATCCGGGCGAGGACTTGGTTCCCTTCGGAGGAGAAGGAAGCCAGGCGCTGCAAGAGCGCATGGTAGACACCCTCACCAATATCATGGGCGCCGAGGGCATCGAAACCCTCCTAGCAGTAAGCCACGGCAGCGCCAGCCGCCAATTCATCAAGGCTGCAGCCCCAGAAGGCTTCGAGCTCCCAGCAAAACTCCCCAACTGCGCCATCATGATCTTCGATTTTGACGAGGAAAAGCCGCAAGCAGAAGGCGAGCCAATGCAGTGTAAGTTCACCCTTCAGCAAATAGTGGACCCCCAACAAAGTAATTAGCTGAGCGAGCAGAGTTAAGCAGACATCAACGTGTCGTCTCCCGAGCTTGGCAGAGGGGCGGCGAAATATATTAAGTTTGTCGCGAGTTCCGCACGCAAAGGAAAGCACTTAATGTGCTTTCCGTCTTGCGCAGGACTGTAGAGCAGCAAACTTAATATATTTCGCCGCCCCTCTGCCAAGCCCAGGCGACTCCACGCACTTTACCTGCGTAAACAATGTGAGTGAAATATGAATCTCGATGGATACGCCCGCAGCCGTGTATACTAAACAGCTGTGTGAAACCAGGGGAGTATTCTGGCTGGACAAAATGCCTGCTTAATAGGGTTGTCAGGTAGTCTGGGCGCAATACAAGACTGGGGAGCACGTCGTGTAAGTAGTGGTCCTCTAGGGGCGTACGCTCGGTGGTGTACGCATTGTCCCAAGACCACGCGAGAGTTGGGATCATATCTTGATCAGCATGATTCTCGGCCGCAAGATTGGCATGACCCAGGTTTGGGACGAGGACGACAACGTCGTTCCCGTCACGGTCATCCAGGCTGGCCCCTGCGCTGTCTCGCAGGTTAAAACTCAGGCAACCGACGGCTATGACGCCGTCCAGATCGGTTTCGGCGACATCAAGGCCAAGAACGTGAACAAGCCCATGGCTGGTCACTTCGCCAAGGCCGGCGTCGAGCCTGTCCGCTTCCTTCGTGAGGTCCGCGTCGAGAACGGCGAGGAGCACAAGGTCGGCGAGGTCGTCACCGTCGCTGATTTCGCTGATGTCGAGAAGGTCGACGTCATCGGTACCTCCAAGGGTAAGGGCTTCCAGGGTCGCATCAAGCGCTGGGGTCAGCGCCGCGGTCCTATGACGCATGGTTCTCACTTCCAGCGTCACCCCGGTTCTATCGGTCAGTGCGCCTATCCTGCGCGCGTCCTCAAGGGCGTCAAGATGGCCGGTCACATGGGTAACGAGCGCGTTACCGTCAAGAACCTTTCCGTTGTCCGCATCGATGCCGAGCAGAACCTCATCTTGGTCAAGGGCGCTGTCCCGGGTGCCAAGAATGGTCTCGTCGCCATCCGTATGGCCTAAGGGCCCAGCCCATTTAGCCCAGCGTCATACCAAGGAGAACACTTAAATGGCAAAGTTTGAAGTAAAGAACAGCGAGGGCAAGAAGGTCGCCGAGGCCGAGCTCGCCGCTGAGGTGTACGGCATCGAGCCGAACATCCACGTTATGCACCACATCGTCAAGTGCCAGATGGCCTCTTGGCGTCAGGGCACCCAGTCCGCTAAGGGCCGCTCTGAGGTTTCCGGTGGCGGCAAGAAACCTTGGCGTCAGAAGGGCACCGGCCGTGCCCGCCAGGGTTCCATCCGTGCTGCCCAGTGGCGTCACGGTGGCGTTGTCTTCGCCCCCAAGCCCCGTTCCTACGCTAAGCGTATGAACAACAAGGAGGTCAAGCTGGCTATGCGCTCCGCGCTGTCCGCCAAGCTGGCCGATGGCGAGCTCGTGCTCGTCGACGACTACGGCTTCGAGAAGCCTTCCACCAAGGCTGCCGTTGCCATGCTCAAGGCTCTCGGCCTTGAGGGCAAGCGTCTGACCATCATCGTTCGCGATGAGGACGTCAACGCCTACCTGTCGTTCCGCAACATTCCCAAGACGTTCATCATCACTGCCGACGAGGCCAACACCTACGATCTCGTCAACAACAACGCCGTGCTGATGCCCGCCGACATCGCCGCTCACTTCGGGGAGGTGCTTGCTTAAATGACCGCCCACGAGATCATCATCCGTCCGATCGTGTCCGAGCGTTCCTTCTCCGGCATGGAGCAGAACAAGTACACGTTCGAGGTCGCCAAGGATGCTAACAAGTATCAGATCAAGGACGCTGTCGAGGAGATCTTCGGCGTCAAGGTCGTTCGCGTGAACACCCTGACGGTCAAGCCCAAGACCAAGCGCGTGCGCTATGTCGCCGGCAAGACCCGTTCTTGGAAGAAGGCCATCGTCACGCTGGCCGAGGGCGACACCATCGAGGTCTTTGGCAACCAGGCCTAAGACTCGCTGCTGTTGAGTGAGCTCATGCCTCCCAAATAGGGGAGGCGAGAGCTCAAGGTTTTGGGCGTATAAAATGGACACGCCCGGAGCCGTGTATACGTCCGGTGTCATCGCACCCGAGGCAGAACCTCGAATCCCTGTCTGCGATGGCTAACGGATTCCTATTGAAAGGGATTGTAATGGCTGTAAAGCACCTTAAGCCGACCTCCGCTGGTAGGCGTTGGCAGACGATCTCCGACTTCTCCGAGATCACCTGCACCAAGCCCGAGAAGTCTCTTCTCGAGCCCCTGCCCAAGAAGGCCGGTCGTAACAACAACGGCCGCATCACCACCCGCCACCAGGGCGGCGGCGTGAAGCGTCGTTACCGCGTGATCGACTTCAAGCGCAACAAGGACGGCGTGCCCGCCAAGGTTGCCACGATCGAGTACGATCCGAACCGTTCCGCTCGCATCGCTCTGCTGCACTACGCTGACGGTGAGAAGCGCTACATCCTGGCCCCCAAGGGCCTCGAGGTCGGTCAGACCGTCATGTCCGGTTCTGACGCCGACATCAAGCCGGGCAACGCTCTGCCCCTCGCCGACATCCCCGTCGGTACGCTCATCCACGCCGTCGAGTTCCAGCCGGGCAAGGGCGCTGCTATCGCCCGTTCCGCCGGTAACTCCTGCCAGCTGATGGGTAAGGAGGGCAAGTACGCTATCGTCCGCATGCCTTCCTCCGAGATGCGCCGCATCCTCGTTACCTGCCGCGCCACCGTCGGTGAGGTCGGCAACGCCGATCACTCCAACATCGTCATCGGCAAGGCCGGCCGTAAGCGTCACATGAACGTGCGCCCGACCGTCCGCGGTACCGTCATGAACCCTGTCGACCACCCGCACGGCGGTGGCGAGGGCAAGAACCACACCTCTGGTCGTCCCTCTGTTACCCCCTGGGGTAAGCCGACGAAGGGCCTTCGTACGCGCAAGAAGAAGAAGGTCTCGAACCAGCACATCATTCGTCGCCGTAAGAAGTAATTTCGGATACCGAGTTTTAGGAGAAAGCACTTATGAGCAGAAGTCTCAAAAAGGGCCCGTTCGTGGAGACTCGCCTTCTCTCGCGTATCACCGCGATGAACGAGGCTGGCAAGAAGGACGTCGTGAAGACCTGGTCCCGCGCGTCCACCATCTTCCCCGAGATGGTTGGTCACACCATCGCCGTCCACGACGGCCGCAAGCATGTGCCCGTGTATGTTACCGAGTCCATGGTTGGTCACAAGCTCGGCGAGTTCGCGCCGACTCGTACGTTCCGTGGCCACAAGGCCAAATAGGGGGTTAACCGTAAATGGCAACTAAGTCTATTGAAACTGAGGCCACCGAGGTTCGCGCCGTCGCTAAGTACGTGCGTGTTTCCCCCAGCAAGGCCCGCCTGGTGGTCGATCTGATCCGCCGCAAGCCTGTCGCTCAGGCCTTCGACATCCTCCACTTCTGCGACCGCGCCGTCGCCGTGGATGTCGAGAAGGTTCTCCGTTCCGCCGTTGCGAACGCCGAGAACAACAATGGTCTGCGTGCCGACAACCTGGTTGTCGCCGCTGCCTATGTTGACGAGGGTCCGACGCTTAAGCGCATCCGTCCCCGCGCCAAGGGTTCCGCTTCTCGCATTCTGAAGCGTACTTCCCACATCACCGTCGTCGTTGCTCCTCGAAAGGAGGCGTAAAGCTGTATGGGTCAGAAAGTCTACCCCACCGGCTTCCGTCTTGGCATCACCGAGAACTGGCGCTCCCGCTGGTTCGCAGAGAAGGATTACGCTAAGACCCTCGGTAACGATCTCGAGATCCGCAAGTACCTCGAGAAGCGTCTTTCCCGCGCAGCTGTCTCCCGCGTCGAGATCGAGCGCGCTGGCGACAAGGTGAAGGTCATCATCCTCACCGCTCGCCCCGGCGTTGTCATCGGTAAGAAGGGTGCCGAGATCGATACCCTCCGCACCGAGCTCGAGAAGGTCGCTGGCGTCTCCAAGGGCCAGCTCTCCGTCGACGTTGTCGAGATCAAGCGCCCCGAGCTCGACGCCAACCTCGTTGCTCAGTCCATCGCTGAGCAGCTCGAGGGCCGCGTTGCCTTCCGTCGCGCTATGCGCAAGGCTGTCCAGTCCGCCCGCAAGGCCGGCGCCAAGGGCATCCGTATCCAGTGCTCCGGTCGTCTCGGCGGTGCCGAGATGGGCCGTCGTGAGTGGTACCGTGAGGGTCGCGTGCCTCTGCACACCCTCCGCGCCAAGATCGACTACGGCACGGCTGTCGCCAGCACCACCATGGGTGCCTGCGGCGTGAAGGTCTGGATCTACCTGGGCGAGAAGCTCCCGGGCCAGCCTGTTCCCAACCCTGCACTCGAGGGCTCTTCCCGTCCTCGTCGTCGTAACTCCGAGAGGAGGGGTCAGTAGTGCTTGCCCCTAAGCGTATTCTTCACCGCAAGGTGCAGCGTGGCTCCATGAAGGGCCAGGCCAAGGGTAATACCGAGCTGCATTTCGGCGAGTTTGGTATCCAGGCTCTCGAGGCTCATTGGATCACCAAC
This sequence comes from Collinsella aerofaciens, assembly GCF_040910265.1. GTDB lineage: Bacteria > Actinomycetota > Coriobacteriia > Coriobacteriales > Coriobacteriaceae > Collinsella > Collinsella aerofaciens_BK. The sequence goes on from NZ_JBDGAW010000001.1 coordinate 247,995, forward strand.
CGTCAGATCGAGGCCGCTCGTATTGCCATGACCCGCTACATGAAGCGTGGCGGTCGTGTCTACATCACGATCTTCCCCGATAAGCCCATCACCAAGAAGCCTGCCGAGACTCGCATGGGTTCTGGTAAGGGTAACCCCGAGGAGTGGGTGGCCGTCGTCAAGCCCGGCCGCATCATGTTCGAGGTCAAGGGCGTGCCCGAGGAGGTCGCTCGCGAGGCTCTGCGTCTTGCACAGCACAAGCTTCCCATTAAGACCAAGATTGTTGCTGCCAAGAACGCTGAGCAGCGCATCCAGAAGGAGATGGCTGAGGAGGCCGCTCTCGAGGCCAAGTGGGCTGCTGAGGACGCCGCCGCCGCCAAGGAGGAGAACTAATGAAGCCCGCAGAGATTCGTGAGCTCTCGGACGCTCAGCTCGTTGAGAAGCTGAAGGAAATGCGCGCCGAGCTCTTTAACCTTCGTTTCCAGATGGCCACCAGCCAGCTGGACAACACCGCTCGCGTCAACACCGTGAAGAAGGACATCGCTCGCGTCCTCACGGAGCAGCGCGCCCGCGAGATCGCAGCGGAGAAGTCCGCTGTCGCCGAGTAGGACCTAAGGAGAGAACATGACTGATTCGCGTAACTCGCGTAAGGTCCGTACGGGTGTCGTTACCTCCGTCTCCGGTGCCAAGACCATCGTTGTCACCATCACCGAGCGCAAGCGTCACCCCAAGTACGGCAAGATGATGACCAGCTCCAAGAAGCTGCACGCTCACGACGAGGAGTGCACGGCTGGCGTGGGCGATACCGTCCGCGTTATGGAGACCCGTCCTATGTCCAAGATGAAGCGCTGGCGCCTCATCGAGGTCGTCGAGCGCGCTAAATAAGCAGTCGCTCTTACGACTTGTACGTTTCCGAAGATGTGCGTATGCCTGGCTTGCATACCACGGGCCGTATAAAGGCTGCGCACCTCTCTTCGGTTCTTAGTTCGGAGGAACATCTACCATGATTCAGATGCAAACCATGCTGAACGTCGCCGACAACTCCGGCGCTCGCAAGATTCGCTGCATCAAGGTGCTTGGCGGTTCCAAGCGTCGTTATGCAGGCATCGGCGATGTGTTCATCGGTGCTGTCCAGGAGGCTACCCCTGGCGCCAACGTCAAGAAGAAGGACGTTGTCCGTTGCGTCGTCGTTCGCACCGTTAAGGAGATCCGCCGCAAGGATGGCTCCTACATTCGCTTTGATGAGAACGCCTGCGTTGTCATCAACAACGATGGTTCGCCCGTCGGCACCCGTATCTTCGGGCCCGTCGCTCGCGAGCTTCGTGACAAGAAGTACATGAAGATCGTCTCGCTCGCTCCCGAGACCCTGTAGTTAGGGGAGATATATGTATATCAAGAAGGGCGATAAGGTCCAGGTTCTCTCTGGTAAGGATCGCGGCAAGCAGGGCGTTGTCCTGCGTGCTCTCCCCGCCGAGAACAAGGTCGTTGTCGAGGGCGTTTCGGTCGTCAAGAAGGCCGTCAAGCCCAACGCTGCCAACCAGCAGGGCGGCATCGTTTCGCAGGAGGCTCCCATCGATGCCTCCAACGTCAATCTCGTTTGCCCCGAGTGCGGTAAGGTTACCCGCGTCGGTCACGAGAAGGACGGCAAGAACAAGCTGCGCGTCTGCAAGAAGTGCGGCCACAAGTTCTAAGCTGCCCGCAACAGTTAAGTTGCTAGCAAAGGCCCGGATGCCACGGCACCCGGGCCTTTTTTGATCCCTTGGGGACGGAGGAAAACGGATCATTACCGTCCGCAAGGGTGCCGGTGATCCGTTTTCCTCCGTCCCCAGGGGATCAGGTGATGCGCATCTGTGCGTAGCTGCGTGCGTATGATTGCGTGAGTATACGTGTATATGCGCCGTTAACTCCTGAATTTTGACCATTTAGCGGTAATACACGCAGAAGCACGCACATACACGCGTATTTGTGCGAATATAGAGCTGTCAGAAATGAAAGACTTTTCACGATGTAGGAGGCACATATGGCAGATTCCAAGCAGGCTCCACTCGACTCCGCGGCAGCCGCAAAGGCAGCGTTCGCTTCGGTCCAGGGCAAGCCGTTCCCCGATGATATCTTTACGGCTCCCGAGCTTCGTTGGGCTGTGATTGGGTGCGGCGTTATCGCCAACCAGATGGCCCAGTCTCTCGCTCTTGCCGGTCGCAAGCTTGCGGGCGTCGCTAATCGCACGCTGTCAAAGGCTCAAGCTTTTGCCGAGCAGTATGGCATCGAGAAGGTCTATGAAACGGCCGAGGACCTCTATGCCGACCCTAACATCGACGCGATCTATATCACCACTCCGCATAACACGCATATCACCTACCTGCGCGCCGCCCTGTCAGCTGGCAAGCACGTGCTCTGCGAAAAGGCCATTACCCTCAACTCCGCCGAGCTCGACGAGGCACGTGCCATTGCCGACGAGCATAACGTGGTCCTTATGGACGCTACAACGGTGCTCCACATGCCCTTATATCAAGAGCTGCGCCGCCGCATGGATGCCGCTGAGTTTGGCCGCATGAACCTCGCTCAGCTCAACTTTGGCAGCTACAAGGAGTACGGCGATCTGACCAACCGTTTCTACAATCGCAACCTTGCTGGCGGTGCCATGCTCGACATTGGCGTCTATGCTCTGTCCGTTATGCGCCTCTTTATGGCAAGCCAGCCCGATGAGGTCGTTTCGCTGGGCAACACCTGTGAGACCGGCGTTGACGTTGCGGGTGGCATCGTCTGCCGTAATGCCGAGCAGCAGATGGGTGTTGTGAGTCTTACGCTTCACTCCAAGCAGCCCAAGCGCTCGGTCATCAGCTTTGACAAGTGCTATATCGAGGTCAACGAGTATCCGCGTGCCGATCACGCGACCATTGTGTGGACTGCGGACGGCCACCGCGACGAGGTCCACGCCGGCACCGAGGCTTATGCCCTGTGCTACGAGATGGCCGACCTCGAGAAGGCGGTTGCCGGCGACGACTCCAAGCGTGAGCTGCTGGATTATGCTTATGATGTTATGGAGCTTATGACCAAGCTCCGCGCCGACTGGGGAGTCGTGTACCCCGAGGAGGAGTAAGCGATGCTTGCGGAAGATAGGCTCAACGCGATTGTGTCGATGGTGCAGCAGGCTGGCTCGGTTACTGTGCCAGAGCTTGCCGATACCCTGGGCGTGACGGCGTCTACCATTCGGCGCGACCTGCAGACGCTCGATCGAGCGCACCGCATCGCCAAGGTCCACGGCGGAGCGACGAGTCTTGAACGCGCGCACGTGGCGCGCGACCTAACGCTCAATGAGCGCAGCGACCTCCATAACGACGACAAGGAGCGTATCTGCGCCCGTGCGGCGGCGCTTGTGGAGCCCGAGAGCTTTGTATACATCGACTCGGGCTCGACGACGCTCAAGCTCATCGAGCATCTTCCACACCTTGAAGGTGTCACCTACGTGACCGACTCCGTGCTCCATGCTCAGCATCTCGCCCTGCGCGGCATGCGCACTGTGGTGTTGGGTGGCGAGCTCAAGCCCGAGACCGAGGCGCTCGTTGGCCCCGATGCCTTGGCAACCCTAGACCACTACAACTTCAACTGTGGCTTTTGGGGTTCTAACGGCATTGCTGCCGAGCAGGGCTTCACGGCGCCAGATATCGAGGAGGCGCAAGTAAAGCGCATCTCGATGCGCCATACGGCCAAGCGCTTCGTAATCTCGGACGCCAGCAAATTTGGCATGGTGGCGCCCGTCAAGTTTGCGGACTTCCGCGACGCAACGATTATTACCGCAGGCGAGGTCCCCGCCAAGTACCGGGCAATGGACAACGTCATCACGGTCTAGCAAGCAGAGGCAGGTTAAGGCCAAAACCACCGCAAAGGTGCCTGTCCCCATTGTGGCGGTTAGTAACGAAAACCGAGTAGTTTTCCCATTAGAAAAGCGACAACGTCCATCACGGGCGTTGCCGCTTTCGTTGTCTGCCGGCTTGTCTAAGTCTGTAACAACTGGACCGTTAAAAGTAGGCTAGGTGTTACAGATTGAGATACTTCCGAACCGCGCCGTCCCTTTGTCTCAATCTGTAACATCTGGGACGGATTTTGCCGAGTTACTGTTACAGATTGAGATTTTCCCTTGAGGGGGATTTGAGTGTCTCGATCTGTAACAGATAGACCGGAAAATGGGTTCTAACTGTTACAGATCGAGACGTTTTGGGACCGCGGCTAAGCCATTGCGTCAAAACCACCACAAAGGTGCCTGTCCCCATTGTGGTGGTTTAAGGCTCCCAGGGGCAGGGGGCTTCGATGTGGATGTGCTCGCCGGTAACGGGATGCGTAAAGGACACGCTGTGGGCGTGGAGCATCAATCCACAGGGGCGAGCAGTGCCGTACAGGTCGTCGCCGACCAGGGGGTGATGCTCACTGGCCAGGTGGACGCGAATCTGATGCTTGCGGCCGGTGAGCAGCTCGACATCGATATACGAACGCGTGGGCAGACCTCGGCGGCTCTTAAGGCGCTTGAGCACCTTCACGCGCGTCTGCGACGGCTTGCCGTTGGCGCCGACGCGCATCTTGCGGCTGTCGTGGCGGTCGCGGGCGATGGGCTTGTCGATGAGCTTCTCGTTCCAGTCGATCTTGCCCTCGGCCAGCGCCAGATAGTGCTTTTCGAAGGCGTGGTCGTTCACCATCTGGTCAAAGGCGGGCTGCGTCTGCTTGTCGAGCGAGAACAGCACCACGCCGGTGGTGTTGCGGTCCAGGCGGTTGAGCGGCTGCATGTCGGTCGCGGCAAAGCCGTCGCCCATCGCCAGCAAAAGGTCGCTGGCGTAGTCGGTAAGTGTGCGCTCACCGGTGCCGTCGCCGTGGACGATCATGCCGGCGGGCTTATCGATGGCCATGAGCCAGGCGTCGCAGTAGAGGACTTGAGGTTCTTCGTTCACGTGTAAGCCTTTCGGTTAGCTAATTCCCACAAACATGCAGCCCGAGGTGGCGCCGCGCAGGCGGGCAGCGGGCTTGCGACCTGCCTGAGCTGCCTCAATGGCGCGGCGGACACGAGCAACGGCACGGCCAATCTCATCGGCTTCGAGCAGGGTTCCGTCAACCATAAGACGGCGCACGCCGGCATCGAGCAACTGTGGAACCTGCGGCGTGAGGTCGATAGGGTAGGCATCGTACAGGCGTGAGCGGCCGTGGATGTCGGTACGCACGGGCATGACCTTGCCGTCGATATTCTTGAGCGACAGCTTGCGGACGCGCAGGCGGCAGCTGGCACAATCGTGGATACAACCGTTGGCCACCTGCAGGATGCAGTGCTCGCTCGTCATAACGCGCGGGCGGCCGAACACGGTGATGCCCAGGGCTGCGGGCGCGGAGGTGCCAAGCGAGATAATCTCGTCGAGCGTGATCTCGGGCGAAAGCCAAAACGCGCCGGCCCCGCGCTCGGCAAGTGCCTCCATGCAAGGCGTGTTGTGCACGGGCAGGCAGGATCGGATCTCGGCCGTGGCGCCGGTCTGCGCGGCAGTAGCAAGCTCGGAGATATTGCCGACGGCGACAGTCGCTCCAGCCTGTATCCACGGGTCGACACGTACGTGGTCAACGGCGCGGCAGACCTCATCGAGCACGGGTACGATGCCCTGCTCAAACGCATCGGCGGGGGAGAGTTCGGCCGCATCGAGCGCGTCGGTGGTCATGTAGATGCACGTTGCGCCCTCGGCGCGAGCGGCCTCGGCAGCCTCGAGCGAGGTGACGGCGGCGCAGATCTGCGGCTCGTCGCGGTAATGCTCGGGCATGGCGCGCGTACATTTGTCGAGCACCGGCAGCTCGAGCGTGCGGGCACGCTCGTCATACGGCGCCAGAATGGCCTCTTCCAGCGCCTTGCAAGCGGCGGCGCGCACCTTATGTACGGCGGAAAAGCCCATGCCACAGCCCTCATCGAGCGCCACATCAAAGCTCGCAGCCTCAAAGGGCGAGGAGCCCATGCGTCCGACGTGCTCCACCAGATCGGCCGCCTCGACGGCGCGAGTCTTGGCGGCCTCGACGGTAAAGCCGGTGGCGGTGGCGGTGAGCGCGGGGTCGTCGCAGCAGGTGAGCGTAACGGTAAATGGCTCGTCCAGACGTGCCACAACGGACACATCTACGGCGCGGCGGCGCAGCACGTCGCGCTTGAGCGCGGAACCGGCGGCGTCAATAGCGCGCTGGCTTCGAATCACGCGCACGCGGCAGCCCTCGGGCATGCTGCGGGGCACGCGGCACTCGATGATGTCGCCGGCAGCCGCATCCTCGGCGGCGATGGTGGTCAGGAACTGGTCGAACTCATCGTCGTGACGAAGCTCCAGCAGGTCGCCCTTGCCCACGGGCTCAAACAGCTCAATGCGGGCGATGGCGGCGCGGCGACGACGGTCGTCGGGCTTGAGCCCGCGCACATCGCGGTTGGCCAGGCGGCTGCCGAGTACCGTGCCTACGATCTGGCCGCGGTTGTTGGAGCGCTCGTAGCTCATCATCTCGTCGCCCGAGGTGCCGTCCTGATAGGCGTGCGTAAAGTCGCGGTTAAAGCAGCGCTTGAGTTGGCGCTGGCGGGCGGCATCCTCATCCTTAGAGGTCGAAACATCGGCCAGCATGTCATCAATCTGATGACGATACACGTCGACGATGGAATACACGTAATCGGGGGCCTTCATGCGGCCCTCGAGCTTGAGCGATGCGGCGCCGGCGTCATACAGACGGCGAACAAGCTGCGACGTGTTGGTGTCACGCGGGCATAGCGCACGCTCGCGGCCGGCGGGGGAGAGCGTGCGGCCGTTCTCGTCGATCAGCTCGTAAGGCAAGCGACAGGGCTGAGCGCACATGCCGCGGTTGGCCGAGCGGCCCGCCATGGCGAAGCTCGACAGCAGGCACAGGCCCGAGTAGCAAAAGCAGATGGCACCGTGGCTAAAGACCTCGAGGTCAACGTCGGGCGCGGCGTCGTGGATGGCGGCGATCTCGTCAATGGAGAGCTCGCGCGACAAGGTCACGCGGTCGGCGCCCTGCTCGCGGCACCAAAGCGTTCCGCGGTCATCATGGATGTTCGCCTGGGTCGAGATGTGTGTCTCGATACCGGGCATGGTGCGCTTGACCTCAAAGAACAGGCCCCAGTCCTGGATGATAAAGGCGTCGGCGCCCAGCGTGGAGCAGCGATGGATGAGCTGCAGCGCATCGCTCATCTCGGACTGCTTGATGACGATGTTTACCGTGACATAAACGCGCGAGCCGGCCAGGTGTGCAGCACGGCAGGCCTGCTCAAAGGCCTCGTCGGTAAAGTTCGTTGCCTTGCGGCGGGCGTTGAAGCTGCCCATGCCGCAGTAGATGGCGTCTGCCCCGGCGGCTAGTGCGGCGGCAAAGGGCTCCGGGCCTCCGGCGGGGGCCAAGAGCTCGGGCCTGCGGTTGGTGGTTCGACTGGCGGTTGCGGTCATATCCTGCCTTTCAAAATGCTCAGATACTCAAAAGTATAGTGGTGCAGTCGCGGCAGGCGATGCCCGCAGCCTAAGCAGGACAAAGTCTTCAGCAGCCCCTCAGGTAAAAATGATCCCTTTTCCTCCGTCCCTAAGGGATCACGTGATCCGAAGGGGACGGAGGAAAAGGGATCAGTATTCGGGCACGTCGCCGGTCACGCCGTTCATCGGCCCGTACGCGCCGTTGGGCGATAAAATATTATCGCAATCTGATAATTATCTTGCATCGGGCAAAATCATCCCCTACCATCCCAATCAAGCGCGGTGTTCAGACCGAACTGTGCCTCCCGGTGCGAACGCCGCGCTCACGCTCTCTATTTGATTGTAAGGAGAAAAACATGAGCAAGACCGTCGTGTCTTCCGATAACGCACCGGCCGCCATCGGCCCGTATTCCCCCGGCATCCAGACCGGCAACATGGTGTTTCTGTCCGGCCAGCTGGGCATTGACCCTGCAACCGGCAAGATGCCCGAGGGCGTCGAGGCTCAGGCCAAGCAGTCCCTCGCTAACGTCGAGGCCCTGCTGACCGCTGCCGGCGCCACGTTTGCCGATGTCGTCAAGACCACGGTCTACCTGGCCGACATCGCCGACTTCGCCGCCGTGAACGAGATCTACGCCTCCAAGTTCGAGGCTCCGTTCCCCGCGCGCAGCGCCTTCCAGGTTGCCGCCCTTCCGGCTGGCGGTCTGGTCGAGATCGAGGTCATCGCCGCCCTCTAGGGCGTTGGCAACAACTAAACATGACATGCAAAAAGACCCTGCAGCGCGTGTGAGCTGCAGGGTCTTTTGTCAAGCGATGCGACAAAAATGATCCGTTTTCCTCCGTCCCCAAGGGATCAGTGGGTTAGCCCTCCTTGCGGACCTTTTGCAGATAGCGGTAGACGCTGGGCTCAGAGATTCCAAGCGCGGCGGCAGCGCAGGCAACGGCGCCCTTGAGCATAAACACGCCGTTGCCGTTGAGATGGCGGATAACATCGACGCGGTCGGCCTGGCCGAGCGAGGCGACATCCTGCCCGCGGCTTTCGAGCAGCTCGGAAATACTGCGGTCGATGAGCTCCTGCGTGGACTCCGAAAGGCTTTCGACCTCGATGGGGGAGGGCTCGGTGCGTGCGGGAGCGGCGTCAAAGCAGGCCATAAGCTGCTGGGCCATGGCACTGATGTTGCGCACGGCCGAAAGATCGGTGTTGACGCAGAGCATGCCGACGATCTCGCCGTCCTCGCGAATGAAGTACGTCGCCGACTCCAGCGTCTTGCCACCGGCACCGCGGCCTTCGTAGCCCGTAATGAACGGCAGATCGCGATATTTACCATCGTGCATGATCTTGAGTGCCAGATCGGTGGCGGGACCGCCGACCTTACGGCCGCTCACGATGCCGTTGCGAATATCGACGATGGCGTGGTCGGGATCCGAGAAATCGTGCAGCACGATTTCGCTGTTTTTGCCGAGTATCTGCTCCAGGAAATCGACCATCGGCAAAAAGCGACGTACGGTCTCGTTCACGGGCAACTCCTTTGGGTGAAATCGGAAATGTTCATAACAATTTTTTCTCATGGTAACACGGTGTCTATTGACTCGCATATTCGCAGGTACATTGCGTAATACGGACGAGCGGTAGGAATTTGGCGGTAAACGGTCGACCAAAAGAAAAGTTAGATGTTATTTTGACCAGACACTTTCCTGACCTGCGGAAATGCATTGCCTCAGCTCAAGAATAGTCTGATAACAAAAAATTATTATTGAGAATGAGAATCATCTTTAATACGATATGCAACGAAGGCACAACCTCACCCCCGCACTGCGTCACAATAGAGCGTTAGATGCGAAAACAACTACTTCGAGGATTGGTGGTCAAATGGCCCAGGAGACGGTTACGAACGGCACTGAAGCCCTGTTCACTCGCGAAGGCATGCCGCCCGTTAAGGAAATGATCCCGTGTGCCCTTCAGCACGTACTGGCATCGTTTGCCGGCATTATTACCCCGGCGGTCATCATGGCCGGCGTCTACGGCTTTAATAGCCAGCAGAGCACCGACATCATTCAGGTTGCGCTTATTCTTTCGGCAATCGACACGGCCCTTCAGGCCTTCGCTCCCTTCCGTCGCATCGGCGGCGGCCTGCCCATCGTCATGGGCGTTTCGTTCGCGTTCCTGCCGGCCCTGCAGGCCATGGGCGCCTCGGGCTTTAGCTTTGGTGCGCTGCTGGGCGGCGAGATTGTCGGCGGCGCCGTCGCGGTCCTCTTTGGTTTGGCTTACAGCAAGATCAAGTGGCTGTTCCCGCCCGTCGTGACCGGTACGGTCATCTTCTCCATTGGCGTTTCGCTGTATCCCACGGCCGTTAAGTACATGGCCGGTGGCATGGGCACGCCGCTGTGGGGCACCCCGCAGGCGTGGTGTGTCGCTCTCATCACCTTCGCCGTGGTCTTTGCGCTCGCCAACTTTGGCAAGGGCACGCTCAAGCTGGGATCCGTGTTCTTTGGCATGATCGTCGGCATGATCGTTTCGATTCCCTTTGGCATGATCGACTTCTCCAGCGTCGCCACCGCTCAGGTCTTCGCCCTTCCCAAGCTCATGCCCTACGCGCTCGAGTTTGATCCCGAGGTCTGCATTACCCTCGCCGTCGTGTTCCCCATGGTTGCCATCCAGGTTATCGGTGACGTCTCCGCCGCCTGCCTGGGCTCCATCGACCGTATGCCCACCGAGCGCGAGCTCTCCGGCGCTATCGTGTCCCAGGGCCTCACCTCTATGGTCGGCGGCCTGCTGGGCGGTCTTCCCACCAGCGCCCTTGGCCAGAACGTGGGCATCATCTGCTCCAACAAGGTCGTCAACAAGTGGGTCTTTGTGATCATCGCGGCCGTCTTTGCCATCGCCGGTCTGTTCCCGCAGCTCTCTGCCGTCCTTTCCGCTATCCCGCAGCCCGTCATCGGCGGCGCGACCGTCGGCGTCTTTGGCACCATCACCATGAACGGCGTGCGCATGTTCACCCGCGAGGGCCTCACGCAGCGCACCACCACCATCGTCGGCACCTCCGTCGTCTTTGGCCTGGGTATCTGGATGGCCAGCGGTTGCCTTGCCGGCGAGGGCATGCCCGCCTGGGTGTCCACCGTCATCGGCTCCAATGCCGTAACCCCCACCGCCATCATGGCCATTGTCCTTAACCTGATTCTTCCGCAGACGCCGGTCGTGGCTCAGCACATCGATGCTGCCAAGGACGCTGCCGTGGATCTGGTCTTGCCCGAGAGCAAGAAGTAACCAATTCGGTGCTATTTGTCGGCGGACGTATCGCCTCGTCCGCCGACGTCATGCGGCGCCAAGCCGCACTTCAAAGGGTTTGTCCCTTTGGTGAAGCGTTGACGGGAGAGGGCCCGTTTCCGGTGTAGGCCGGCGCTTCGCACTCCGCCATGTCAGAGGTGTCAAACCCCGCCTCTGATGTTGAAGGGAGCATCCATGCTTCTGGTCGCTAACGGTTCCGTCTTTACCCGCAACGCTCAGACCCCGTTCATTCCAAACGGTGCGGTCGCCATTGACGGAGATACGATCGTCGAAGTGGGCCCCGAGTGCGAGCTCAAGGCCAAGTACCCGGATGCCGAGTACGTCGACGCCCAGGGCAACCTCATCATGCCCGGACTCATCAACTGCCACACCCACATCTACTCGGGTCTGGCCCGCGGCCTTGCCATCAAGGGCTGCAACCCCACCAACTTCCTGGAGAATCTTGAGCAGCAGTGGTGGAAGATCGACGACAACCTGACGCTCGACGGCACCAAGGCCAGCGCCTATGCCACGATTCTGGACTCCATCCGCGATGGCGTCACCACGATCTTCGATCACCATGCGAGCTTCTGCGAGATCCCGGGAAGCCTCTTTACCATTAAGGATGCAGCTCAGGAGCTGGGCATGCGTTCATGCCTGTGCTACGAGGTCTCCGATCGTCGCGGCCAGGAAAAATGCGACCAGGCCATTGCCGAGAACGCCGAGTTTGCCCAGTGGGCCGCCAAGGAGCGTCGCGATAACGACAATCACATGATCGCCGCCATGTTTGGCGGTCATGCCACCTTTACGCTGTCGGACGAGACCATGGACAAGATGGCCGAGGCCAACAACGGCCTGACCGGCTTCCACATCCACGTGTGCGAGGGCATGAACGATGTGTGGGACTCCCGCCTCAACCGCGGCGGCATCAGCCCCGTCGAGCGCCTGCTGCAGCACAACCTGCTCGGTCCCGACACCATGCTCGGCCACTGCATCCATGTGACGCCCGCCGAGATGGATATCGTCAAGGAGTCCGGCACCTGGCTGGTCAACAACCCCGAATCCAATATGGGAAACGCCGTGGGCTGCGCCCCCGTGCTCGAGTTCTTCCGCCGCGGTATCCCCGTGTGCATGGGCACCGACGCCTACACCCACGATATGCTCGAGAGCCTTAAGGTTTTCCTGATCATTCAGCGCCACAACGCCGCTATGCCCAACGTGGGCTGGTGCGAGGCCATGACGATGCTGTTCGAGAACAACGCCAAGATGGCGAGCAAGTACTTCGATCGCAAGCTCGGTGTGCTTGAGCCCGGCGCTGCCGCCGACGTCGTCGTCATGGACTACAAGCCCTTTACGCCGCTGAGCGAGGAGAACATCGACGGCCACATGCTCTTTGGCATGATGGGCAAAAACTGCCGCACCACCATCATCAACGGCCGCGTCCTGTACAAGGATCGCGAGTTTGTCGGTATCGATGAGGACAAGATCAACGCGTGGACCATGGCTGAGTCCAAGAAGCTCTGGAGCACGCTCAACGATCGCGTCTACTAATTACAAGTAGATTCACGCGCGCCGGATGTTTCGCCGCATCCGGCGCGCGCATAGGCGGCCTCCGCGGGGTCGCCGGCGCTGTGCTAGCGCTACACCGTATTTGCGCCCGCCGCGCGGTCTCGCCGGGCGTTACAGAGAGGAGCTCATTATGAGCGACATCATGAGGCCGATCCCGTTTTCGCAGCTGATGAACTGGATCATCGAGGAGCACAAGACCCAGGGCGCCATCTTTGGCGTGCGCAAGATGGTCACGACCAACCAGGAGGGCGCGCTTCCCATTTTTGACGAGCGCATCGAGACTCCGTTTGGCCCGGCCGCCGGCCCCAACACGCAGCTGGCCCAGAACATCGTGGCCTCTTATGTGGCCGGTTCCCGCTTCTTTGAGCTCAAGACCGTTCAGGTTATGGACGGCGAGGAGCTCTCCAAGTGTGTGAACAAACCCTGCATCGTGGCACAGGACGAGTGCTACAACTGCGAGTGGTCGACCGAGCTCGAGGTTCCGCAGGCCTTTGCCGAGTACGTGAAGGCATGGTTTGCCTGCCACCTGATCGCTCGCGAGTACGGTCTGGGCAGCCCGGACGGCTTTGTCTTTAACATGTCCGTGGGCTATGACCTCGAGGGTATTAAGAGCCCCAAGGTCGACGCCTACATCGAGGGCATGAAGGACGCCAGCGGCTCCGACGTCTGGAACGAGTGCCGCGCATGGGCGCTCGCCAACCTGGACAAGTTTGAGCATGTCGACGCCGCGTTTGTCGAGTCCATTCCGGCGCGCGTGTCCAACTCCATCACCGAGTCCACGCTGCATGGCTGCCCGCCGGCCGAGATCGAGCGCATCGCGACCTATCTGATCACCGAGAAGGGCCTCAACACCTACATCAAGTGCAACCCCACGCTGCTGGGCTATGAGTTTGCCCGCCAGCGTCTGAATGAGCTGGGCTTTGACTACATCGTCTTCGATGACACGCACTTCCGCGAGGACTTACAGTGGGTCGACGCCGTGCCCATGTTCGAGCGCCTGATTGCCCTGTGCGCCGAGCGCGGCCTGGAGTTTGGCGTCAAGCTGACCAACACGTTCCCCGTTGACGTGACGAGGAACGAGCTGCCTTCCACCGAGATGTACATGTCCGGCCGTTCGCTGTTCTCGCTGACCATCGAGGCTGCCCGTCGTATTACCGAGCAGTTCGATGGCAAGCTGCGCATCAGCTACTCCGGCGGTGCCACGGTCTACAACATTCGCGCCCTGTACGATGCCGGCATTTGGCCCGTTACCCTGGCGACCGACGTGCTCAAGCCCGGTGGCTACGAGCGTTTTAGCCAGATGGCCGGCGAGTTTGGCGATCTGGACGGCAAGCCGTTTGAGGGCATTTCGCTCGAGGCAGTGACCGCGATCCAGACCGATTCGCTCACCAACCCGCTCTACAAGAAGCCGCTGCGCCCGCTGCCCGACCGCAAGGTCGCCGGCAAGAGCCCGCTTTCCGACTGCTTTACCACGCCGTGCCGCACGAGCTGCCCCATTCAGCAGGATATTCCCGCCTATCTGGCGGCTGTTGACGAGGGCCGCTACGAGGACGCGCTCAACATTATCATCGAGCGCAACGCCCTGCCGTTCATTACCGGCACCATCTGCCCGCATCCCTGCGGCCGTGCCTGCGAGCGTGCGTTCTACGAGCCCGAGGGCGCCCAGATTCGCGCCAGCAAGCTCAAGGCCGCCCGCGAGGCCATGACCGCCGTGCTGCCCAAGCTGCGTGCTCAGGCCATCGCCAACGACGGCGAGCGCAACGTTGCCGTTATCGGTGGCGGCCCGGCCGGCCTGGCGACGGCATTCTTCCTGACGCGTGCCGGCGTGCCCGTCACCATCTTCGAGGCCCGCGACTCTCTCGGCGGCGTGGTCCGTCACGTAATCCCCGAGTTCCGCATTGCGAGCGACGATATCTCCCACGACGCCGAGCTCTGCCTGGCCTTTGGCGCCAAGGTGCAGCTCAACGCTCGCGTGGAGTCCATTGACGAGCTCAAGGCCCAGGGCTTTACCGACGTGGTCGTGGCCACCGGTGCCTGGATGCCCGGCTCTGCGGGCCTGGGCGAGGGTGCCGAGCTCGATGTGCTGGAGTTCCTCGAGGCCGCCAAGAAGGGCGAGAAACTCGAGCTGGGTGAGGATGTCGTGGTCATTGGCGCCGGCAACACCGCCATGGACGCGGCCCGCGTGGCCAAGCGCCTGGCCGGTGTGAAGAACGTGCGCCTGGTGTATCGCCGCACCAAGAAGCAGATGCCCGCCGACGAGGAAGAGCTCGATCTTGCTCTTGCCGACGGCGTTGAGTTCTGCGAGCTGCTGGCGCCTAAGGCGCTCAACGGCTCTGTGCTGATCTGCGACGTTATGGAGCTTGGCGAGCCGGATGCAAGCGGCCGTCGCAGCCCCGTCGTCACGGGCGAGACCGTCGAGCTTCCCGCCACCACGGTGATCTGCGCCGTGGGCGAGGGCATCGACGCCAGCCTGTACGATGCCGCGGGCGTCGAGCACGATCGTCGCGGCCGCCTTGCCGCCACCTCCACCGGCGTCGAGGGTGTCTGGGCTGCGGGCGACTGCCGCCGCGGTCCGGCTACCGTGGTCGAGGCTATTGCCGACGCTGCCGAGGTCGCCCGTGCCATCGCCGGCGTGGACTTTAACAAGTACGCCGACTGCAACGAGCAGGTCGGCCGCGAGGACACCTGCTACGAGCGCAAGGGGTCGCTGTGCCGCGACAAGCGCAACTGCACCAAGACCCGCTGCCTGGGCTGCGGCTCGGTGTGCGAGGTCTGCTGCGACGTGTGCCCCAACCGCGCCAACGTGGCAATTAAGGTGCCGGGCCTGGCCAAGCATCAGGTCGTCCATGTCGACGGCATGTGCAACGAGTGCGGCAACTGCGCCGTGTTCTGCCCTTACCAGGAGGGTCGTCCCTACAAGGACAAGCTCACCCTGTTCTGGAGCGAGCAGGACATGGAGAACTCCGAGAACGAGGGCTTCCTGGCCGTGGACGAGGACCACTTTAAGGTTCGCGTCGCCGGCACGGTCCGCACCGTCTCGGTCGATGCTGTCAACACCGGCCTTCCCGAGGCCGTCCGCCTGACCATCAGGGCCGTGCGCGACAACTATTCGTACCTTCTTAAGAAATAGGCGAGTCTCTTATGGCCAAATCCATTCAACATAACGTGGCCTACGTTGCCTGCGGAAGCGGTTGCGCCTCCGCAGGCGGCGACGCCCGCTGCAGCGAAGGCTGCATTGGCTGTGGCGCCTGCGTCACGGCCTGCCCCCACGGCGCCATTGCGCTGGTCGATGGCATCGCCCGCGTGGACCGCTCAAAGTGCACGGGCTGTGGCCTGTGCGGCATGGCATGCCCGCAGCGCGTGATTGCCTTCGTTCCCGGCTACCAGAACATCCTGGTGCGCTGCAACAACACCGATAAGGGCGCCATCGCCCGCAAGATCTGCGACACGAGCTGCATCGGTTGCGGCATGTGCGCCAAAAAGTGCCCTGCCGGCGCAATCCGCATCGAGGACAACTGCGCCCATATCGACGGCGCCGACTGCCTGTCGTGTGGTATGTGCGCCGTCGTGTGCCCGCATGGCGCCATCCACGACCGCACCGGCATCGCCGCCGGCGTGTAGAAGGGAATCGCCATGGCACAGGAATTCACTTTTACCGTTAACGGCGTCGAGCGCACGACGACTCAGAACAAGCCGCTGCTCCGCTACCTGCGCGACGACCTGCACATTCACTCCGCCAAGGATGGCTGCTCCGAGGGCGCCTGCGGTACCTGCACCATCCATGTGGACGGTGCGGCCGTCAAGGCCTGCGTGCTGACCACCGCGCTTGCCGCCGGCCGCAACATCGTGACCGTCGAGGGCCTGCCCGAGGACGTGCGCGAGGCCTTTGTGTACGCCTTTGGCGCCGTGGGCGCCGTGCAGTGCGGCTTTTGCATCCCCGGCATGGTCATGGCGGGTGCAGCGCTGATCGCAGAAGATCCCGAGCCCACCGAGGAGCAGATCAAGTACGCCATCCGCGGCAACGTCTGCCGTTGCACCGGCTACAAAAAGATTATCGAGGGCATCTCGCTGGCCGCAGCGGTGCTCCGCGGCGAAAAGCAGATCGACGAGGACCTGGAGCGCGGCGACGACTACGGCGTGGGCAAGCGCGCCTTCCGTATCGACGTGCGCAAGAAGGTGCTCGGCGAGGGCAAGTACCCCGACGACATCGACGAGATCGACCAGCCGGGCCTGACCTATGCCAGCGCCGTGCGCTCCAAGTATCCGCGCGCCCGTGTGCTCTCCATCGATACCTCCAAGGCCGAGGCCCTGCCCGGCGTGGTGGGCATCCTGCGCGCCGAGGACGTGCCGGTCAACCAGGTCGGCCACCTTATCCAGGACTGGGACGTCATGATTGCCCAGGGCGACATCACCCGCTGCGTGGGTGACGCCATCGTGCTGGTGGTTGCCGAGGACGAGGCGACGCTCGAGAAGGCCAAGAAGCTCGTAAAGATTGATTACGAGCCGCTGGAGCCCGTGCGCAACATCGCCGAGGCCAAGGCCGTCGACGCCCCGCGTCTGCATGACAGTTTCTTTGCCTTTGGCAACACGGTGGAGCTCAAGGACAACGTGTGCCAGAGCCGTCACGTGACTCGCGGTGACGCCGCCAAGGCGCTGGTGGAGAGCGCGTTTACCGTGACACAGCGCTTTACCACGCCCTTTACCGAGCATGCCTTCTTGGAGCCCGAGTGCGCCGTGGCCTTCCCGTACAAGAACGGCGTCAAGGTGCAGTCGACCGACCAGGGCGCCTACGACACGCGAAAAGAGTGCGCCCACATGTTTGGCTGGGATAGCGAGCCCGAGCGCGTGGTTGTAGAGACTATGCTCGTGGGTGGCGGCTTTGGCGGCAAGGAGGACGTGTCCATCCAGCACCTGGCTGCGCTCGCTGCATATAAGTTCCAACGTCCTGTGAAGTGCAAGCTCACGCGTGCCGAGTCGCTTGCGTTCCATCCCAAGCGCCATGCCATGGACGGCACCTTTACGCTGGGTTGCGACGCCGAGGGCAACTTTACCGGCCTGGATTGCGAGATCAACTTTGATACCGGCGCCTACGCTTCGCTGTGCGGCCCGGTGCTCGAGCGCGCCTGCACGCATGCCGTCGGCCCCTACAAGTACCAGAACACCGACATTCGCGGCTTTGGCTACTACACCAATAACCCGCCCGCCGGTGCGTACCGCGGCTTTGGCGTGTGCCAGTCCGAGTTTGCGCTCGAGAGCCTGATCGACCTGCTGGCCGAGAAGGTCGGCCTGGATCCGTGGGAGATCCGCTACCGTAACGCTATCGAGCCGGGCGAGGTTTTGCCCAACGGCCAGATTGCCGATTGCTCCACGGCGCTTAAGGAGACGCTGCTCGAGGTCAAGGATGCCTACTACGCGCATCCCGGACACGCCGGTATCGCCTGCGCCATGAAGAACGCCGGCGTGGGCGTGGGTCTGCCCGATGCCGGCCGCTGCAAGATTCGCGTCGAGAACGGCGTGGCTACGGTCTATGCCGCCACGTCCGACATCGGCCAGGGTTGCAATACCGTCTTTTTGCAGGACGTTGCCGAGGCATGTGGCTTGCCGCTTCGCTGCATCGCCAACGGCGAGTGCTCTACCGAGAACGCCCCCGACTCCGGCACCACGTCTGGCTCGCGTCAGACGGTCGTGACCGGCGAGGCCGTGCGCGGTGCCGCCTTCCTACTGCGCGATGCTATGGTTGGCATCGAGGCTGGCAAGCCTGCGCCCGATGCTCCCGTGAGCGCGCATGGCGACGGCGTCAAGATCGAGTACGACGACGGTCGTGCCTATCAGCTGCACACACAGGAACTCGTCGCCGGCCAGGGTATGCATCCTCAAGATCCCGCTGCCGCCATCAAGGCGCTCGAGGGCTGCGAGTTTGGCTACGTGTACCTGGAGCCGACCGACAAGCTGGGCGCCGACGTTCCCAACCCCAAGAGCCACATCTGCTACGGTTTTGCCACGCATGTGGTCATTCTGGATGATGACGGCCGCGTGAGCGAGGTCTATGCCGCGCACGATTCCGGCAAGGTGGTCAACCCCATCTCCATCCAGGGTCAGATCGAAGGCGGCGTGCTCATGGGTATGGGCTATGCGCTTACCGAGGATTGGCCGCTCAAGGACTGCGTACCCCAGGCCAGGTACGGCACGCTCGGGCTGTTCCGAGCGCCCGAGATTCCGGATATCCACGCCATCTACGTGGAGAAGGACGAGCTGTTGCCCGTGGCATACGGCGGCAAGGGCATTGGCGAGATCGCAACGATCCCCACGGCGCCCGCCGTGCAGAACGCCTACCGCGCGTTTGACGGTAAGCTGCGTCCAAATCTGCCCATGGTGGATACCCCGTACAGCCGCGCTCGTCACCGCGGGTAGGGTAGAGCGCAGACGGCATTGCTGATGGGCTGTTCGCGCACAACACCAACTGCATATGCTGCACCTTTGGCCCCGGCTCCATCGCGAGCCGGGGCTTTTTCTTTGGAGCGGAAACTGCGCTTCGGAATTGGTGCTCGGTATGGGACAAGCTTTCCGGTAGAGCCTCAGGCGGAAAGCGTGTCCCGGAATTCGGCTCCAGAATGGGATGCCGTTTCCGGTTGGGGCCTTTGGCGGAAAGCTCATCCCGGAATTCGCGTTCAGACTGGGACACAGTTTCCCGATGGGGCGGGTTTCGGAAAGCGCGTCCCACTCCGCAGGCTCATTCTGGGACGCAGCTTCCGCTAGCCGCTTGTTTGGAAAGTGCGTCCCAGTTTGAGCGTCTATTCCGGGATGCAGTTTCCGCTGAGCGCTTCAACTGGAAGGTCTGTCCCGTTCTGGCCCTTGATTCTGGGACGCGCTTTCCGTTGAACATGCCATTCGGAAAGTGTGTCCCAGTTTGGCAGGCAGGCGGACATAAGCTCAGCAGCCTCTACAGGTCCACATCGTTGAGCCATGTCGGCAGGATGGTTTGGCGGATACCTGCCGTCTGCAGCTTTTTCGCGAGCATGCCTGCCGAGCGGACCTCGTTCATGGTAAAGCGGATGAGCGGATGGCCGTAGAGCGATAGGTGTGCCTCGCGCTGGCGTTCGGCAACGAGCGTCTCTGCCGTAGTGCGACCCGCAAGCATGGTCTGGTCGGTATATTTTACGAGCCCGTCGAGCTCACCCAGCGTGAGCTCCCGCGCCTGACGCCCCCACGCAAAATCCGTTCGCATGCTCTCGGTCGAATCGAAGGGGTCCGTCAGCTCGTATTGGAGCCGGTCGGGCGCAAAGCCCGTCTCGATCATGACGGCTCGAGCGACTGATTCTCCGCCGCTCTCGGCGCGCGCGTCGGCATGTTGCAGCGTGGTGAGCGCAGTACGCACCGCGCGCCCATTGCGAGCGCCCGCTCGTTTTTCGACTGCTTCCATCAGCCGCTCGCGCGTGAGGCCGAGCTTTGACATCGCCGAATCGGCAATGGGCATGCCGTCGGCAAAACCGGTCTGCAGCAGACAATCCGTTACCGTTTGGATGGGCGGCGTTGTCGATATGCCGGCCTGATTCACCGTGCTGGTCGGCTCAATCTGGTGGCGCTGAATTCGCGTGCCTGGTCGAGCCGATGGCTTTGTCGCGCTGCAGACATGCGCGACGTTCAGGTGTCGCCACGAGACCTCGAGACCCAGCAGACAGGCTGCCGAAAACGAGCAGAACGTCCAATCGGGATGGGCGAGCGCAAGAGTTCGGACAATTTCGACATGACGTTGCGCCCGGTTGAGCTCCTTCCAGCGCATCTTGCGTGCGAACAACCCCGGCATGGGCGAGACAATCGTGCTGCCGATGCGTCGCAGCAGTGCTTTCCGAATCGCCGTGCTCGGGGGAATCAGACATCGTCCCTCCTGCTCGGCTTGGGTTAGTAGCTGCTCGATGAGTTGGTCGTTGCAATGCGCCATGGGCTACCGCCTCCTATTTTTGGGGTAGCAAAAACGTATCAGCCGGAACTTGCCGCTCAGCTGACCAAAAGCTGACCAAAATCTAACCATGCAGGTAGATGGCCTGTTTTGACGTCATTTTCTTTGTCTGAATCGGTAGACGGTAATCGGCACCCGTGAACGGCAGCAAGTTATGAAGCTCTGGTAAGTTTATGGACGTGTACTTTTTCGAAAAAGAGCAGTTTTCCTGCTGTTTTGCGGCTCTTGGTCGCATGTTATAGGACATGTGATACGGACAACGAATTGGCAGTCGTTGTTGTCCGGCTGAACCGTAATGCGCTTTCCGGGTGCAGCCTCTCGACGTTATAGCTAGCTATAATATACGTAGCTATAACGTACATATGTTCGTAACAGAATAGAGCTGCAACGCGGCTTTACGCAGGGGCGTCAGGAGGCTGCAGCGAGCAGGGGGGACACCAGGCTGATTTCGTTTGCTGAGATGTGTAAGCTGAGGTTACGAAGCGCGTCCTGATTTGATGCTCGGAATGGGATGCGCTTTCCCATCAGGGCCTCAAGCGGAAACTGTGTCCCGGATTTCCGCCTCAGAACGGGACGCGCTTTCCCGATGGCTCACAGACGGAAACTGCATCCCGGAATCGAGCCTCAGAATGGGATGCCGTTTCCGGTTGAAGTCTCGAGCGGAAAGCGCGTCCCAGAATCCGGGCAATTCGGTGATCCAGTGGTTGAGTAAGCGCCGCGCCAAGGATGCCGAGCGTAAAACCTACAATGAAAACGGCGTAAAAACTGCATTGAGAATGGCGTAATTTCGTGGGAAGACGTCGCCCGCTGGTGTTGCGGAGGCGGTTGGCCTGCAAATCTTGGGCTTTCAGACGAGCTTGCGCGAGAGACAGCAAACCAGTATGTGCGCTCGAAGGCCCGCGTTCGCGTGCGCCCCAAGCGCTACTTCTGTGACCCGTCGCTTGGGGCGTAGTGGTTTTGCAGGGCGCCGTGCCTCCATTACCGAAAATCCATTTGTTAAACCCAACGTCCGTGGGTAGAATAATGTCGACGGCAGCCCAAGTAGGGAAAGCTGGGCAGCGCCGTTGCTTGGATTAAGGGGTCAACGCTTTAACGGCGGCGACCCCTTAATATGAGAAAGCCATTGTCAATAGGCGTGTTTGTTCGAGCCCGGTTTTAAACCGGGCTTTTTCGTTTCCCGTCGGGAGGGCCCGCGCACGCTGCACGTTTAGTCGACGCTTGCCTGGCAAGCTAATATCCGCGGGCTCTTGCGGGCGCGCTGCCGGCGGTCAGCCCGGTATGTCCGCGCACCCCACCGCATTTCGATTCTCCGTCCGGCGCGCTCGTCCGAAACCAGTCTTGTTCACGGGCGCGGCCCTTGGGCTGCCCAAAAAGGGCTCGTGAACGCGCACCGGCGATGCGTCGAGGCGCGGGCCCTCCCGGCGGGAGGCTTGTTGTCCGACGGGGTCAGCCGAGGGTCCCCTCCGCCCGGCGCCCGATCTCCCAGACCCAGCAGGCGAGCTCGCGCGCGACGGCGGCATTTGCCTTGCACGAGCTCTTGCCCGCCGCCGCCAGCGCCTCGCGGCGGCGGCAGAGCCTGGCGGTGCAGTCGTCGGCGCGCGCCCGGATCGCCGCGGGGACGTCCGCGCCGGGCGCCGGGGCCTTCGGGCGGGGCGTGCACGTCAGGTAGTGCCACGCCGACTCCACCAGTGCCGTCCTGGCGAGCCGGTTGCCCGTCTTGGTTATCCCGCCGCGCCGCTCGGTCTCGCCGCTCGAGCGCTCCGACGGGACCAGCCCGCACCAGCTCGCGAAAGCCGGGGCCGTCCGGAACCTCGTGAAGGAGCCCGCCTCGGCTGCGAGCCTGAAGGCCGTCAGGGTGTCGATTCCCTTGATGCAGGAGAGCGCCTCGACGGCCGGGCGCCACCGGTCGGTCCGGGCGAGGGCGAGCACCTTCTTCTCGAGCTGCCGGCGGTCCGACTCCGCGCACCTCGCGGCCGTGACGTAGTACTCGAGCACGTCGCGCTGGGGCCCCTCGAGCCTGATCCCGGATATCCACCTCCAGTGGGCGCGCGTCCAGGACCCCCTCCTCGTCCCGTCGGCGTTGCGCTCGTCCCAGACGTGGCCCAGCCTGATCAGGAACATGTTGAGGCGCTGCCTGGCGCGGCGGTACTCCACCGTGGCGTCGTCGAGGGCGCGGTCGAGGTCCCGGGCGGCCTCGACGGCCGCATCGGGCAGCGGGACCTCCACGATGTTGTGGGTGGCGAGCATGCGGGCGATGAACTCGGCGTCGCGCCGGTCGTTCTTGCGGCGCGCGTCCGCCGCCGGCCTCTGCATCTTGGAGACGGCGGCCACGGCGCAGTCGAGGCCGAGCGCGCGCAGCTCGCGCGCCATGTGGAAGCCGGTGGGGCCGCTCTCGTAGCAGGCCCTGGGCTCCTCGAACCCGAGGGCCCACTCCGCGATCTCGGCGGCGTCCGTCCCGAAGTCACGGTGCACCACCTCGCCGGTGAAGGGGTTGAACGCCGCGGCGGCGACCGATCGCGCGTGGACGTCCAGGCCAATGGAGGTAACATGGGGCATGGGAAGCCTCCTCCCCGCAGGTGCGGTAAGGGCTACCGCACGGGCCGATACTCAAAGCCCATTGTGGCATCCCGAGCCCGCGGAAAGAAGCTGCGCTGCGGGGGAGGCGACCCAAATGGCTTTCTCATATCGTCTTACGTTGCTTCGAGCACTGCTTAAGCGCCTCGGAAAGTCCGATGAGCGCCGTGAGGAGCGAGACCAAAGCGGTCAGGAGCTTCACGAAATCAATCAAATCGGTCATGGGCATCACCTCCCGTCGCATGGAGGGCGCTGCCCGGCACATTGAACTGCCGCCAACAGTAATCATTCTATCAAAGTACAGCTAAAAATACGAATATATGTTCGATAATAACAGCGATGAGACCAGCTCAAAGCGCAGCCTTATACAAGAGTGTTGGATGGCCGCGCTGGGCGATTTCATGTCCGCACGGGCGCCTATCCTTACGGCAATGTAGCCGCCTATGTAACGAGCGGCAGTCGACGGAGAAAGGCCTGACCGTGTCAGCTGAAAAGACGCCGGGTGTCTCGGCTATCGATACGACGAACTTTGCGCGCCAGATTGTGCTCGACTTTGAGTTTGCGCCGGTGCCAAAGCAGCGCCAGCGCCGCAGGCTGCGCAACGAGATTATCGAGGTCGGCGCGGTCAAGCTCGATAACCGCGGCAACGTGATGGGCGAGTTCTCGCAGTTTGTGCAGACGGAATATGCCGAAGGCGTTGCGTATCCCGTCCGCGAGCTCACGGGGATATCGGCCGTGGACACCGCGATGGCCGATCCTCTCTACGCGGTGATCAAAAGGCTCAACGATTGGATCGGTCGCTACTCCGCCCAGGTGGTCTGCTGGAGCGGGGCGGACCGGCGACAGCTTTTGACCGAGTGCCAGGCGAAGCGTATCGACCTCGCCGCTATTCCCACGGACTGGGCCGACCTGCAGGCGTTTTACACCTCGATCATGGACGTGGGCAGCCACGGGTGTGTCTCGTTGAGTGACGCGGCAACGTGGTTTGGCATCGATTTTGATGAGTCGACGGGCCACGCCCACAGCGCCCTCGCCGATGCGCGCGTGACCGCCAGGTTGCTTAAACAGGTTATCGATGGGGACTACCGTGTGAGCCCGCGCGCCCAAGAGGTCCGCCAGCGGTGGGGGATGGGCGAGCGAGCCCAGACGCGCCTTTCCAAGAAGTGCCCAGAGCTGAGCGAACTGCTGCTGAAGCTGAAGGCGGAGGGGAGGTAGGCAGGGCTCCAGAATGACCCTGGCTCAAGTCATCGGGGCTCATTTTGCTTTCTTCGGAGCTTTCTCACGGGGCTGACTTTACTTCGTCTCATTTCGTATAAAGCGGCTGCTAGATTGCATGGTGATGATAAAATTAATCAGTTCAACACCAACAGTTGCCGTCTTGCGCAATGAGGAGTTCCGAGACGTATGAACGAGTCTGATACACGGCTTAAACTCATCGATCCTGCGATTATGAAGTCGTGGGATCGCAATACCCAAGTCTTCACTGAGTATTTCTTTACTAGTGGCGAGATCGTCATGCGTGGAAGCGTGGTTGTCCGTAAAGACAAGAAGAAGGCTGACTACCTTCTGATGTATGCCCCGGGCATTCCTATCGCAATCGTCGAAGCCAAGGATACGGAGCACACCGTTGATGCCGGTCTCCAACAGGGGATGGGATATGCCCAACTGCTCGATATTCCGTTTGCGTACAGCTCAAACGGAAAGGGTTTTGTTGAGCACGATTTTCTTACCGGCAAAGAGCACGCTTTTGCCATGGACGAGTTCCCCACTCCGGCGGAACTCTGGACACGATACTCAAAAGCTAAGGGGCTTGAGCATCCGTATAGCCAGGAGATTGTGACCGCTCCGTATTACCAGGAGCACGGTGGCAATCATCCTCGCTACTATCAGTGCATCGCCATCAACCGCACGCTTGAAGCTATTGCGCGAGGCAAGAATCGCATCTTGCTCGTTATGGCAACGGGAACGGGAAAGACTTTTACGGCTTTTCAAATCGTTCATCGCTTGCGGCAGACTACCGAGGTTCGTAAGGTTCTCTATCTGGCGGACCGGAATATTCTCGTCGATCAGACCATAGACGGCGATTTTAAACCTCTCAAGAGGGTTACAACTAAGGTCGTAGGTCGAAAGCTCGATTCTGCTTACGAGGTCTATTTCTCGCTCTACCAGCAGCTTGTTGGAGAAGACGGTGAGGAAATATTCCGCGAGTTCGATTCGGAATTCTTCGATTTGATTATCGTCGACGAATGTCATCGCGGAAGCGCCGCGGCGGACTCCGCATGGCGTAAGGTACTCGAGTATTTCAATTGTGCAATTCAAATCGGAATGACGGCCACACCAAAGGAGACTGAAGAAGTTTCAAACATTACCTACTTTGGCGAACCTGTCTACACCTACTCCCTTAAACAGGGAATCGAGGATGGCTTTCTTGCCCCGTATAAAGTTATTCGCCCTAAGCTGAACGTCGACATTTACGGATACCGTACTGAGGAGGGCACCGTAGATGATCGCGGCGAAGCTCTGCCCAAGCGTGTTTTCGAAAAGCAAGACTTCGACAGCGAGATTGTCATCAAGGAGCGCTACGAGGAAGTTGCCAAGCGAATAACTCAATTTCTCAAGGAGACGGACCGATACTCCAAGACTATTGTCTTTTGCGTTGACATTGAGCACGCCGAAAACATGCGGCGCGCCCTCGTGAACGAGAACGCCGATATCGTAGGAGACCACCCCACCTACATCATGAAGATTACGGGTGACGATAGAGAAGGTAAAGCCCAGTTAGATAACTTCATCGACCCCGACGAGAAATATCCGACTATCGTTACGACTTCGAAGCTTCTCACCACTGGCGTAAATTGCAAGACGTGTAAGGTAGTCGTGCTCGACAACAAGTTCGGTGAGCACGGAATGACGGAGTTCAAACAGATTATCGGCCGCGGAACCCGTATTTGTGAGGACTACGACAAACTCTACTTCACCATCCTCGATTTTCGTGACGCATCGCGCCTGTTCGCGGATCCCGAGTTCGATGGCGAACCTGTTGTTGTGTTTGAACCAAATCCTGACGACCCCATCGCTGAACCAGATCCCGATGACAATGACGATAAAACCGGTCCTGTTCTGCCTCCGTCTCCGATCGTAGACCCACCCGTATTACCGCCGGACGATTCGTCCTCTCATGTGAAATATCACGTTCATAGGGCCGACGTCTATGTGATGTCGGAGATGGTGCAGTACTACTCCTCCGATGGCCTTCTTGTAACTGAGAGCCTTAAGGACTATACGCGGAAGAATATTCTCGGCGAATACGACACTCTTGATCACTTCCTAGCGGCGTGGAACTCTGAGCATAAGAAGCAAGCGATTATTGATGAGTTGCGCGCACGTGGCGTATTTCTGGATGAGTTGCGGCGTGAGACTGGCCAGGAGCAAATGAGCGACTTTGACCTCATCTGCCATATTGCTTACGACCAACGGCCTCTTACGCGCAGTGAGAGGGCCAATAGCGTCAAGAAGAAAGGCGTACTCTATGAGTATGCCGGCGTCGCGCGTGAGGTCCTTGAGGCGCTTCTCGAAAAATATGCGACGTCGAACCTCGTAGATTTGGACGACACTCACGTCCTTGACCTTGAGGAATTCCGTCGGTTTGGCAGTCCAATGAAAATCGTCGCCGCATTTGGCGGCAAGCAACAGTACATTCAGGCAGTGCAGATGCTCGAAGACGAGCTCTACATCGCATAGGGAAAGGTAACGATAACAAATGGCACTGGGATCTCTTGTAAAGACCCTGCAGAATATCATGCGTAAAGACGCTGGTATCAATGGCGATGCACAACGCATCGAGCAGATGACCTGGCTTTTCTTCCTCAAGATCTACGATGCCAAGGAACAGGAGTGGGAGTTTCACGATGACTCCTATCGGTCTATCATCCCCGAGCGTCTACGCTGGCATAGCTGGGCACATGATGCGAAGGACGGCAAGGCACTTACCGGTGACGAGCTCCTCGACTTTGTGAATAACGATCTCTTTAAGACCCTTGAGAGCTTAGAGCTTGCTCCCGAAGCGCCTTTGCGTCACGTTGTCGTTAAGGCGGCTTTTACTGACGCTAACAACTATATGAAAGATGGCATTTTGCTTCGCCAGGTCATCAACGAGATTGACGCGGCGGTTGACTTTACCGAGTACAAAGAGCGCCATGCTTTCGGCGAAATATACGAGACCATTCTGAAAGACTTGCAATCAGCAGGCAACGCCGGCGAGTTTTACACGCCCCGAGCGGTGACCGACTTTATGGCCCAGGCACTTGCGCCCAAGTTGGGCGAGACCGTGGCTGACTTCGCGTGCGGCACAGGCGGCTTTTTGACGAGCGCTCTTAAGATCCTGGATGCCCAAGTCCAAACTCCAGCCGACCGCGAGCTCTATGCAAGATCGGTCTACGGTATCGAGAAGAAGCAGCTCCCTTATCTGCTGTGCGTGACCAACATGCTGTTGCACGATATTGATAACCCTGAAGTCTTTCACGATAACTCTCTTGAGAAGGATGTTCGCGAGTGGAAACACAAGTCTGACGGCCAGTTTGATGTTGTGCTCATGAATCCCCCGTATGGCGGATCTGAGAGCGCATCGGTGCAAAACAACTTCCCCGTTGCGCTCCGCAGCTCCGAAACCGCGGATTTGTTCCTTGGACTCATTCTCTATCGCCTCAAGCGAGGCGGCCGTGCTGCTGTCATCATTCCGGACGGTTTTCTCTTTGGCCAGGACAGTGCAAAGACGGAAATTAAGCGTCGCCTGCTTGAGGACATGAACCTGCATACCGTTTTGCGCCTTCCGCAGAGTGTTTTCGCTCCGTACACGAGCATCACTACCAATGTTCTGTTCTTCGATAATACGGGGGCCTCTGAGGGCGTCTGGTTCTATCGCATGGACATGCCCGAGGGGTATAAACACTTTTCCAAGACTAAGCCCATTAGGATTGAACATTTTGCACCTGTAAAGGAATGGTGGGAGAACCGTCGGGATATCGAGGAAGACGGCAATCCCAAGGCCAAGTTCTATACGGTTGACGAGCTGCGAGACGGTGGCTTCAATCTTGATTTGTGCGGCTATCCACACGAGGAAGAAGAGATTTTGCCGCCTGACGAGCTGATTAGGAACTACAAAGAAGAGCGCGCTAGGCTCGACGCCGAGATTGACCAGAAGCTGGCTCGAATTTGCGAGATTCTTGGGATTGAGGCGTAGATGAAGGCAAAAGACCTGAAGAACTCAATCCTGCAAATGGCGGTTGAGGGAAAGCTCGTTCCACAAGACCCGAGTGATGAGCCTGCCAGCGTCCTGCTTGAGCGTATTCGTGAAGAGAAACACAAGCTTATTGCTGAGGGTAAGGCCAAATTCCCGAAGGGCGGGGAGAGCATTATCTACATCGGTTCCGATGGCTCCCCCTATGAGAAGAGGGTAGATGCCAAGGGCCGTGTGTTGAGCGATAAGTGCATTGCGGATGAGGCGCCGTTTGAGATTCCGGAAAGCTGGACATGGGTGAGGTTATCTGCCGTTGCGTCTTTTGGAGGCGGAAAGACACCTTCCACGAACGACAAATCAAACTACGCCCACGATGGTGTGCTTTGGGTTACCTCAAAAGACGTGAAGCGTGACCATATCGACAGCACGCTAATCACGCTTTCAGAAAAGGGCGCCTCGGAACTTACTCTTTATGAAAAAGGTTGCATCGTTATGGTCACAAGGAGCGGTATTTTGAGGAGACTGCTGCCTGTCGCCGTTCTTGATAAGCCCGCAACAGTAAACCAAGACCAGAAAGTAATCATCCCAGCTGACCATTCATTGAGCGAATGGCTGCTTTGTTATTTTCAGGGTAGTGACTATCGCATTCGCACCGAATTTGGTAAAGACGGCACCACGGTTGAAAGTGTTGTCTTCGACAAGGTTAAAGAAATGCTCGTCCCCCTCCCGCCCCTCGCCGAGCAGCGCCGTATCGTCGGGCGGGTGAACGACCTCATGCCCCTGGTCGAGGAGTACGGCGGGCTCGAGGACGCCCGCGAGGCGCTCGACGCCGCGCTGCCCGGCCGCTTGCGGAAGTCGGTGCTGCAGCTGGCGGTGCGGGGCGGGCTGGTGCCGCAGGACCCCGCAGACGAGCCCGCCGCCGTCCTTCTCGAGCGCATCCGCGGGCAGCGCCGCCAGCTCGTTGCCGAGAAGAAGATGAAGGCCCCGAAGGGCGGCGAGTCGATCATCTTCGCCGGTTCTGATGGCCGCCGCTATGAGAAGCGGGTGGACGTCAAGGGCCGCGAGTCCGAGCCCGTCTGCATCGAGGACGAGATTCCGTTCGAGATACCCGAGGGCTGGGAGTGGGCGAGGCTCGAGAGCGTCATCGTTTTATTGTCAGGAACAGACCTCAATTCATCTCAGTACAACGACCGACATGAAGGAATCCCATATCTAACCGGAGCCTCCAATTTTGCCGACGGCAAGCTAATCGAAAATCGCTGGACCGTTGAACCGTCACGCGTTTCAAGAAAGGGGGAATTGTTGTTTACATGTAAAGGAACAGTTGGCGAAATGGCTATCAATCGATTTGATGCCGCGCACATTGCGCGTCAAATTATGTCAATTACGCCAAATGAATACGGCATGCTTCCCTATATAACGCTGTTTCTGAATGCCATGGTCGAAGATATCAAATCACACGCTAAAGGAGTTATTCCTGGAATTGAGCGCAACACACTTCTAGCGCGATTGATCCCCGTTCCGCCCTTGGCAGAAGAAAGTCGAATAGCTGAAAAGTTTGCAGAACTGCTTAATATAGCTGTTTAACTGGTTTCATGACATTGTCGAAAGGATGATGTCATGAGGGCGTTTGATCAATACTTACGGGAAAATGGTTATGCTGAGAATACGATTGACTCGTATTCCTTTGCAATTTGTCAGCTTATCGATAGAACTCAGTCTCTAACTAACCAGTCACTTCTCGCGCATAAAGAGTGGCTGGTTTCTTCATTCGCTCCGAAAACAGCTAACAACCGCATCGGCGCAATTAACACCTATCTTGATTTCATCGCTTTTGATGGAATCCGACTCAAAGGGGTGCGAATTCAGCAGAAGCCGTTTCTCGACAATGTCATCAGTAACGAGCAGTACGTTCAGTTAATCGACGGTCTGAAGCAAGACGGTGACTGGTTTTGGTATTTCATTGTCCGCTTTCTTGGTTGTACTGGTGCGCGAGTAAGTGAGTTAAGGCAGTTTAAAGTGGAACACGTAATCGCTGGATATATGGATATCGTTTCAAAAGGCCAAAAGCTTAGGAGAATCTGGATTCCTGACTCTTTGCGCCAGGAAAGCATTTCATGGAAAGCCGGCTCAATGAACGGTCTTCTATTTCCGGGCAAATACGACAACGCGATCACTTCACGTGGTATATCCATGGGGTTGAAACGAGCAGCCCTACGCTATGGCGTCGACCAAGACGTCGTTTATCCGCATTCGTTTAGACACCTGTTCGCAAAGAACTTTATCGACCGCAACCCAGACATTTCATTGCTTGCCGACCTCATGGGGCACGAGAGTATTGAAACAACACGAATTTATCTGCGGCGCACCGCCAATGAACAACGCGCCGCAGTAAATAAGGCTATTGATTGGTGAGTTTCGACAATGCTGCGCAGAACTGGCCTACGATACGGTGTTGTTCGGCGAGGGGTGGGATGGGGATCAAGTAGTTTCTGACCGTCTCCTGCGCAAGCTCTTTCTGCTTCGTGCTGCCACTCGCTTGGTCTTCAATTACAGACTGGACTGACGGCCCCGCAAAATAGACGAAAGCAAACCGGTGATCGAGACAATCCTCCTGCGTCCTGATTACAGTCACGTGGCTGTCGGCGACAGCCCAGCCGTATCTGTTTTTCGCCGAGTCGTAGACTGCCATCCTGCCCAGCGTGCCGAGGCCGGTTGAGTTCCAGAGCAGGTCGCCGTCCTTCAGAACCCGCTCATCCGCATACTTGGATACGGTGGCCGGGTCGATGAATCTCGCCTTCTCCACGGAGAATCCGCTCCACTGGTTGCATTTCTGGGCGATCACGGGGTATTTCTCGACCGTCGAGTATTTCGGCGATTTGCCCCTCTGAATGTACGTGGTGACGCTCTCGAGCCTCGCCCACTCCCAGCCCTCGGGTATCTCGAACGGAATCTCGCCCTCGATGCAGACGGGCTCGGACTCGCGGCCCCTGGCGTCAACCCTCTTCTCATAGCGGCGGCCATCGGAACCGGCGAAGATGATCGACTCGCCGCCCTTCGGGGCCCTCATCTTCCCCTCGGCCACGAGCTGCCGGCGCTGCCCGCGGATACGCTCGAGCAGGACGCCGGCGGGCTCGTCTGCGGGGTCCTGCGGCACCAGCCCTCCCTGCACCGCCAGCTGCAGCACCGACTTCCGCAGGCGGCCGGGCAGCGCGGCGTCGAGCGCCTCGCGGGCGTCCTCGAGCTCGCCGTACTCCTCGACCAGGGGCATGAGCTCGCCGACGCGCTCGACGATGCGGCGCTGCTCGGCGAGGGGCGGGAGGGGGATCAAGTAGTTTCTGACCGTCTCCTGCGCAAGCTCCTTCTGCTTCGTGCTGCCACTCGCCT
This sequence comes from Collinsella aerofaciens, assembly GCF_040910265.1. Classification (GTDB taxonomy): domain Bacteria; phylum Actinomycetota; class Coriobacteriia; order Coriobacteriales; family Coriobacteriaceae; genus Collinsella; species Collinsella aerofaciens_BK. The sequence goes on from NZ_JBDGAW010000001.1 coordinate 279,428, forward strand.
GCTCTTCAATTACGGACTGGACTGACGGCCCAGCGAAATAGGCGAAGGCATAACGGTAGTCGAGCCAATCCTCGCGTGTCCTGATCACTGTCACGTGGCTGTCGGCGACGGCCCAGCCGTATCTGTTTTTCGCCGAGTCGTAGACTGCCATCCTGCCCAGGGTGCCGAGGCCGGTCGAGTTCCAGAGCAGGTCGCCGTCCTTCAGAACCCGCTCATCCGCATACTTGGATACGGTGGCCGGGTCGATGAATCTCGCCTTCTCCACGGAGAATCCGCTCCACTGGTTGCATTTCTGGGCGATCACGGGGTATTTCTCAACCGTCGAGTATTTCGGCGATTTGCCCCTCTGAATGTACGTGGTGACGCTCTCGAGCCTCGCCCACTCCCAGCCCTCGGGTATCTCGAACGGAATCTCGCCCTCGATGCAGACGGGCTCGGACTCGCGGCCCCTGGCGTCAACCCTCTTCTCATAGGGGGAGCCATCGGAACCGAATTGGCTTTCAACTGTATTCGCGACGAGCGTTGTAAAATCTAACGATATGAGCATCCCGATTGCTTCTGTGCTTTGATGCTCTCGTCTTTAGCGCCCTCCACTTAGCGGAGGACTGACCGTAAGCGGCGTAAACAAGAAAAGGGGGCAACCGCAAATGAAAGCAACCGAGGCGAATCTGCTCGACCTTATGGGCGTGGCGAAGATGCAGTTCGTCATTCCCGTGTACCAGCGAGTTTACTCGTGGAGCGAAAAAGAGTGCGAGGTGCTTTGGGACGACGTCATGCGCGCTGGCCATGATGGCGTATCGCACTTCGTGGGGTCGATGCTCTATATCCCCGAGTCCGAGAGCTCTGCTACGAGTATCTCGCGCGTGCTTCTGATTGACGGACAGCAGCGCCTGACGACGTTTTCGCTGATGATTGCTGCCTTGGCTGACTATCTGGAGAGTAATCCCGACAAGGCTGGCTTCCTTGGCGATCTCAAGATTTCAGCGTTGCGGAAGAACTACCTCTTTAACGATGATGACTACAACGGTCTGGCGCGCTACAAGCTAGTGCTTTCGCAGGACGATAAAGAGACGCTGTTCTCCATCGTGTCTGGGTCTCCCGTGCCAGATGAAAAATCGGATCGTATTGTCGAGAACCATGCGTTCTTCCGTGAAAAGATGCACGGGAAATCATTCGACCCCGCAAGGCTTTGGGCGGGGCTAAACCGCGTGCAGGTCATCGACACTAAGCTTACCGCTGGCGTTGATAATGCCCAGCTCATATTTGAGTCCATGAACTCCAAGGGCAAGCCGCTCACGCCTATTGACCTCATTCGTAACTACGTTCTTATGTCGCTCCCCAACGACGAGCAGACCAAGCTCTATGAGGGTTACTGGCATCCGCTCGAGCGCTTGTTCGGAAAAGGCGGCGAGGAAGAGTTCAATGCATTTATCTGGTACTGGCTGTGGCTCAAGGTTCCCAATAGGATGCCAAAGGAAAACGAGGCCTACTACGAGTTCAAACGCTATTTCGCTGATGACTACGATGGTGACACCGAAGGCCTGCTTAAGGAGCTGCGCGGGTATGCACATAGATACGCCAGTCTGTTCCTTGGTAAGGAGAAGGACGACGGACTGCGCCGAGTGTTCGGCAGAATCGTAAGCCTCGACGTGAAGCAGATAAGGCCCCTCTTAATGTTGCTTTATTCGGTTTACGAGGGGAATGGACTAGACCGCAATGCGTTTTTACGTATCTGCGAGACTATCGAGTCATTCCTGTTCAGGCGGGCGGTTTGCGGCAGGCTTACCACGGGCCTAAATAATTTCTTTGCCGGCATGTATCGCAATCTCGAGCAACAGGACGATATCGAGGAGTACGTTACGGCGATGCTCCTTATCCACAGTAGCGGTATGACCGCGTACTTCCCGACAGACGAGCATTTTGTCGAGGAGTTTAAGACGCGTGACTGCTACAATCGCTTCTCCAAAAAGCGCTATTACCTGGAACGCATGGAGAACTGGCACCACCCGAAGGAGCCCATCTCAGCCGACGATTACCAGATCGAGCACATCATGCCCCAGACGATCGATGATGAGCACGGCTGGAAGGAATCGCTTGGTGAGAACTGGGAAGACGTCCACGACAGGCTGTGCAACAACTTGGGGAATCTTACGCTGACGGGCTACAACCAGGAGTACTCAAACCGGTCGTTCTCGGACAAGCTCAATCTGCCTGACGTCGGATTTAAGTGCAGCCCGCTCTACCTAAACAAATCGATTGTCTCGCATGAAAAATGGGGTGAGGAAGAGATTGGGCAGCGCGCGGACGAGCTGGCGAAAGAAGCGTGCGAGATATGGAAGTATCCCGACCTTCCGGCAGACGTCGTCGACAAGTACCGTCCTTCTCGTGGGGAGTCTGACGAGGCTCCTGTCTGGACTCTGCAGGAGAACCACCCCACCTTTGCCGAAGGTGGACTCAACCAGAAGCTTTTCGATGAGGTGTGCGAGTCCGTTCTGAGTGGTAACCCTTCGTGGGAGTCCTACATAGCCAAGTACTATGTAGGCTTTAGGTCGGGCAAGCGAAAACTGCATGCCGTGCTGGAAGGCAGGACTAGCAACGGTGGCTGGATTGCCGTTGGCTTGGCAAAGAGTGTGGATGATCTAACGGATCCAGAGGACATGTGCCAGGACAAACGTACGCAGGGAGGATTTGGTCCAGGCCTTCCGACCTATGTTGCTCTTCGGAATGCCGATGACATTCCCGCAGTACTCGATCTTATAAAGCAGTGCTAGGGCTCATCTGAGACCTACTGTGGACCATGGATTAGAGAGTTTACCGGCATTTCAGCTGAATATAGCTTGTGGGTCTTTTGCTCATGGGGCTGACGGCGGTAAACGCAATCGCCCGCAACTGAAGGAGGGTACAGACTCGTGCTCACAAAAGGGGGCTTCCAGAAACCCGGAAGCCCCCTGCTGGCTCGATGCGATACCCGCATGCCTCGTAGCCTCTTTTGACGCGGACAGTTAACTTAATCGCTAATTCAGCTTGACCCAGATGGCCGGGCGCACGCCGAGTTCTTCGTACTGTGCGTAGTCGTCATCGCCGTTGACAACGCCGGACCAATCGACATAGCTGCTAAGGAATTCGCTATCGTCGCTATCGGAATAGTCCCAGTCATCTTCGTCGTCCCAAAGCCAATCCCAGTCATCGTCTTCGTATTCTTCTATGGTCGAAGTCCACCACTTTGATTCGGATACCGTATCGATTGATGTTGCGTCCAAGATATCGTCGTCGGAAACATAGGTATCTAGCTCCACAGCGCTCGGAAGGCTAACGCCGTTCTTCAACAGGGCTCGTTCGGCACTCGAAAATGCATGATTCTTAAAGTCGGCGTTCAGATACTTATACAGCGAGCTATACGCAAAATCCGATACGTCGCCGCTCTCGTCGACCGCTTTCGAATCGATAATCTGTTCGGTCATGAGAAGAGCCCTGTCGCCATCCTTGTGAACGACGATCCACTTAATCGGTTTACCCTCGACAGAGGTGCCTTTATAGGCGGGCAACTCACCCGAATACGTGCCAAGCTCGACGATTCCGCCAATCCGAGCATCTCTAATTTCGGCTTGCTTCGCCTTTGTCTGCGTGAAGCCAAAGAGAGAGAATGCAATCAGGCCGACAGCTGCGATCGCGCCCACGATTGCGGCGCGTTTGAGTAGCTGCTTCTTTTTCTTATGGGATGTTGCGATACGCTGCTCTGCCTCGATGACTCGTTCCGCGGAATCTTTGTATCCCAGCTTGGCAAGTTCCTCAAAGTTGTCTTTGGCTTGCTGTAGCAGCGAGACATTATAGGATTCGAGCATCTCTACGCTGGTCCTATAAAGCCTATCTTTTCGCGACTCTTCCAGGTAGGATGCGCTTTCGAGGTCGACCAGCTTTCCGTGCTGCGCCCCACAGTCCCAGCAGTCTCTGCGCACAATATTGACGGCTCCGCAGCCACATTGCCACCATCCGTCATGGTCGGCGTGAGCGTTCGTGCATTTGTCCGGCTGCGCCTCCATTTCTAGGAGTTGCACAATGCGCTCAGATTCTTCGTCTTCATTGAGCGCGAGCGGCTTGAGGCTGTCAATTTCGATTGCCGCGCCAAAGTCGCACTGGTTGTCGACTCTTGTCACGGTGGCCTTTGCACCGGCAATTACCGATAGCTCGATCTTTTTTGCTTGTGGTCTAAGGATTTCGCCACCTGGGAGGTCGGCATCCAGAAGCGTAAAGTCGACCGACTCAGTCTTTCCATCTTCGCCCGCCAGATCGATGGTGAACTCAATGCGACTGATTGTTTGGCTTGTCACATTGACGAGCTTAGTTTGAAGAAAGCAGGTGCCCGTCTCGGTGTCGCGTGCGACTTGGATAGCAAGCATCCGTACGGGGCATAGCTCCTGCCAGCTTAGGTTGTCGTCGCGATAGATAACCTTGTACTTGGACATGACTGCACCTCGGGGAGAGCATCGTCATTGCGCGTATAAGACGTTTGGGTCGCAGGGACGGCTCGATCGGGCAGGGCACATACGATCAGGCCGAGCACGAGCGCTGTGCCGCAAAGTCCAATAAACCAGAGGAGTCCAGCGCCGTCAGTATAGTAGCCCTTGATCTTAGCGATTTTGACAAGCTCCGAGACGCCAAGGATGTTGGCTACAAACGGCAGCAAAAAGATAAGAATGATGATCAGCTCGGGTAAACGAAACAACACGACAGTCCCTTTCTTTTGGGTTCGCTGCAACGACAGCGAACCTTTGTTAAACCTTCCACCAACCAATTCTACTGACGCTACCTGCGAATTTGTTGAGCAACAAATTCGAATATGCGAACAGTTGATTGCATGGGACGGGCGTTAATTTAGTCATCATGCCGCATGGGTCTCGATGGGGCCGACGCGGCATGATGCCCAATGCCGCCTACACCCCCGCAATCCCGCACTGTCGGCAAAGAGCTTCCAGCTAGACGGCGCGCACAGACAGAAATCAAGCGCCGCCTGCGAAATGATGTGCAGACGGCGCTTGATTACGCGGCAATTATTCGGCCTTCATCCGGAAAAGTGTCGAAATCAGCCGTATAAAAGTACGAAAAAGTGTCAAATTCGGCACGCCTAAACTACGGAAAAGTGTCAAATTAGTCATCCGACAATCGCGGAAAAGTGTATCCTAATGCTAAAAACAGCACGTAATAAGGGGTGCGCTCATGCTACAAAGAAAAGCGAAAGCACAGTTTGAATCTTGGCTTGCCTCGTCGCCCAACAAAGCTCTTTTGGTCAAGGGTGCCCGGCAGGTGGGAAAGTCATATCTGGTCAACGCGTTTGCTAGCGAATCGTTTGAGCATGTCGTGACGTTCGACCTCATTGCCGACACTTCTGTGCGCGATTCATTTTTGGCGGCGAAAAGCGCGGATGACCTGCTTATGCGCATGTCCATCGCTGCGGCGCAGCCGATGGTTGCGAACAAGACCGTTGTAGTTATCGACGAGGTGCAACGATGCCCCAACGTGGTGACCTTTATCAAATACCTCGTGCAGCGCGGCGACTTTCGCTACATCCTTACCGGATCGCTCCTTGGCGTTGAGCTCGAGGGTATCGACTCGCTGCCGGTGGGGTATGTCGAACAGGTCCAGATGTACCCGCTCGACTTTGAGGAGTTCTGTTGGGCAAACGGCGTCGGTGCCAGCGCATTTGACATGCTCAGGGGTTGCCTAAAGAACGAGGATGAACTCCCTGACTATCTGTATGATCGTTTGCTCGACCTGTTCCATCAGTACGTGGTGGTGGGCGGCATGCCCGATGCGGTTAACTCCTTTTTGGCGACGCGCAACGTCGACGAGGTGCGAAAGATTCATCGCGATCTTCATGCTCTGTATCACGACGACATTGCAAAGTATGCACCGCCGGAGCTGCGCTTGGTTATTCGCGATATCTATGATCTGATTCCCAGCGAGGCCGGCTCCAAAAACAAGCGATTCAAACTGTCATCGATTAACGGTGTCAAACGTTTTTCGCAGGTGACAGATCATTTTCTCTGGCTATCGGAGGCGGGTGTCGCGCTTCCCGTGTATAACGTAACGGCGCCCGTGGCACCCCTTTTATTGGGGGAGCAACGAAATCTGTTCAAGCTGTTTTACTTGGACACCGGAATGCTCATGTCGTCCTACTCCAAAAAGGTTGCCCAGGGTGTTTTTGATGGGGAGGCAGGAGACGCTTTTGGCATGAACATGGGAGCGGCGTTTGAGGGCTTCGTTGCCCAAGAGCTCAAAGCCCATGGATTCAGATTGCGCTATTTTACGTCCAAAAAGGTCGGTGAGCTCGATTTTGTCGAGGAGACGCTCGATGGGGAGGTGCTCGCCATCGAGGTTAAGTCAGGCAAGAGCTTTAAGTCCCACGCGGCACTCGATAATGCGCTCGCAACGAAGGGCTACGGAATCGATCGCGCCCTGGTGCTTGCGGAATGTAATCTTCACCGCGATGGTGACGTGCTGTATCTGCCCATCTTTATGGCAGGGCTTTTGGAGCCGTAACGTGCCGCCGGCTCTTCCGGCCCTCCTTTAGCCTTCGCTACTCGTCCCCGTCGTTGGGGTCGCCCTTGAGGGTGTTGATGTCCAGGTATTGGTTGTCGTCCTCTTTTTGCTGCGTGGCCGATTCGGACGCGGTGGGGCCGCGGAATAGCTGGAATCCCTCAAACGCGATCACGCCGAGCAGAGCGATGATGATGGCGATAAAGACAACCTTTGCCGCTTGCGAAAACTCCGAAAAGCGCGGCGGTTCTTTTTCGGTGTAGTAATCGGTAGCGCGCTTATCGTCGGTGCCGTGGGTATACGACGATGCCGAGGCTGCCTTTGCGCTCGCTTGGTTGTAATCGGGAGCGGGCGTGGCAGCAAACGGGTCACGAGAATAGCCGCGCGACGCTTGGCCGTAATCCTCGGTTTCGATGCGGCTGGCGCGAGGCTGTTCGCTCGGGCGGTTGGCGTATGCTGCGGTGTTGTCGTATGCGGAGTCGCGTTCCTCGGCAGCCGCAAACAGGGGGTTTACCGGAATGTCGAGCGCCGGCATGCCGCCCGAGGTCTCGTCCAGATCTGCCGCCGCCCAGGAATCAAAGGCAAACTGGCGGTTGGAAAGATCATCCAGATCCATGACGGGCGGCTCGAGCTCGGGCTCGGGAGCCGTGTATGCCGACTGCTGCGGGGCAGCATGGCGAATCGTGCTGTTTGCCGTGGGGCGCTGTGCCGCTGCAGCGAGAAACGCCGCCGTCTCGGACGGATCGCTAGTGGGGTGGGGCGCAGGGGCGGCCTGGCGCGGTGCCTGCATAATGGGGCGGGTGGCAAAGTCGTCCGCGGGCACGGATGCCGGCGCGGGCGTGGCGGAACGTGCGGGCTTTGCACTTGTCGGGCGAGCTCCGCCGCCCATGAGTTCCTCGGCGGTCCAGGGGCGGTCGCTCATCACGTCGTCGAGGCTCAGCGCAAAAAGGCCCTCTTCACCCTCGTCAAACGCGTGTTTCGCATGCCTGGCGCCAGAAGCGGTGCCTCCGCGGCCGTTGCGTGATGCGTTGCTCGACCCCATCTTGTTCCATCCTTTCGAAATGCTCGCATTCATCGATTATATGGAACTTGCCTTGCGGCCGTCTCTCGGATTCGTGCATTCCAGAACTCGCGCCCAAAAGGGGAGGGGTGCAGACGCGCTGACTATTTGTCGCCGGCGGCAGCCTTTGCCTCGTTGAGGTAGCTATAGAAGCTGTACTTAGAGATGCCAAAGAACTCGCAGGCGCGTTCGCTCGACTTGGAGATGAGGAAGGCGCCGCGACGGTCGAGGTAGCCAATGGCGCGGATGCGCTCGTCTTTGGTCATGAGCGCCGCGGGCTTGCCCACAAACTGTTCGCACTCGCGCAGCAGGTCTTCGAGCAGGTCGCCGATGTTTTTGGTAATGGGCTCGGGCTCGGTGTAGCCCGTGCCGCCGATGCCGGTAAAGGCGTCGAGCGAGCGCTCAAATGCCTTCATGAGCGTAATGTCAAAGTTGATGCTCAAAATGCCGACGGGTTTGCCCTCATCGTTGCGGATAAAGATGGTCGAGGACTTGAGCAGCTTGCCATCGGTGGTTTTGGTGAGGTATGGCTCGCGGTCGTGCACGTCGGTGGTGCCCTCGTGCATGGACTCAAACACAATATGGCTGGGGCCGTCACCTAGTTTGCGCCCGCTGACGTGGCCGTTTTCGATCACTACGATGGAGTGGTCCACGTCCTCGGTCTCCAGATCGTGGACGACGATTTCGCAGTTGGGGCCAAACTGGAGCGCCAGACTGTGTGCAAGGCGCTTGTAGAACTCAATCTGTGCGGGGGTCATGGGTGCCTTCCTAAAAATTAGTTTGGGCTCACTTTGCCATAAACCCCACTTGTTCGCAAATAACGAAAGCGTCGCTGCGTTATGTAACCGTTCGGCGGCGAAAAGGTACCGATTACGGCAACAAACAATTTGTTAGGTTTACCAATCAAAAAGTGTGATAGAACAGTACTAACAAACTTTTTGTTTGGCATCCACATAAAAGTTCAGTCGCATGAATGGGAATGGGCTGAAACGCGTATGCGGGGGCCGGCAAGAGAGAACTTAAGGAGTTCACCGTATGGCCGATAAGATCCAGTGGGCGGGCAACACGATGCCCAAGAGCGATGACAAGCACTTGGGAATCATGAGCCTCGACCACGTGAAGAAGGCCCGCGCCTTCCACCAGTCGTTCCCCCAGTACACCGTCACTCCGCTTGCCCGCCTGGACGGCCAGGCCGCGCGCCTGGGCCTGTCCAACCTGTGCGTTAAGGACGAGAGCTATCGCTTTGGCCTCAACGCCTTTAAGGTTCTGGGCGGTTCGTTTGCCATGGCCAATTACATTGCCGACGAGACCGGCAAGGACGTTGCCGAGTGCACCTTCGATTACCTGACCTCCGATCAGCTTGCCAAGGACTTTGGCCAGGCTACCTTCTTTACCGCCACCGACGGCAACCATGGCCGCGGCGTGGCATGGGCTGCCAACAAGCTGGGCCAGAAGGCCGTCGTGCACATGCCCAAGGGTTCCACCAAGCCCCGCTTCGATAACATCGCCGCCGAGGGCGCCACGGTGACCATCGAAGAGGTCAACTACGACGAGTGCGTGCGCATGGCCGCCGCCGAGGCCGATGCCTGCGAGCGCGGCGTCATCGTTCAGGACACTGCCTGGGAGGGCTACGAGAAGATCCCGTCTTGGATCATGGAGGGCTACGGCACCATGGCTTCCGAGGCTGCCGAGCAGCTGCGCGAGATGGCCATCAACCGCCCGACGCACGTCTTTGTCCAGGCTGGCGTGGGCTCGCTCGCCGGCGCCGTGGTGGGCTACTTCACCAACCTGTATCCCGATAACCCGCCCACCTTCGTCGTGGTCGAGTGCGCGCCTGCCGCCTGCCTGTACAAGGGCGCTGCCGCCGGCGACGGCGATCCGCGCATCGTGGACGGCGACATGCCCTCCATCATGGCCGGCCTGTGCTGCGGCGAGCCCAACATCCTGGGTTGGGATATCCTGCGCAACCACACCACCGCCTTCGTGTCCTGCCCCGACTGGGTCACCGCTCGCGGCATGCGCACCCTGGGCGCTCCCGAGAAGGGCGACCCGCGCGTTATCTCCGGCGAGTCCGGCGCCGTGACCACCGGTCTGGTCGAGACCCTTATGCTCGATCCCGAGTACGCCGAGCTCAAGGAGCTCATCGGCCTGGACAAGACGAGCTCCGTGCTCTGCTTCTCCACGGAAGGCGACACGGACCCGGATCAGTACCGTCGCATCGTCTGGGAGGGCGAATACCCCACTTGCTAATACTGGGCGGAGTAAATAGGTATCGCTCCGCCACCTCACAGGTAGATTCCTTCGTTTGAAAGGTTATGAACAATGGCTAAAGAACTCGATTTCGACGCTATCAAGGCTGCTGCTGAGTCCCACCGTGCTGATATGACTCGCTTCCTGCGCGCCATGATCTCCCATCCCTCTGAGTCCTGCGAGGAGGGCGAGGTTGTCGCTTGCATCAAGGCCGAGATGGAGAGCCTTGGCTATGACGAGGTCAAGGTCGACGGCCTGGGCAACGTTATGGGCTTTATGGGCGAGGGCGACAAGATCATCGCCATCGACTCCCATATCGACACCGTCGGCATCGGCAACATCGAGAACTGGGATGCCGATCCCTATGAGGGCTACGAGACCGACGAGATCATCTACGGCCGCGGCGGCTCTGACCAGGAGGGCGGCATGGCTTCTGCTACCTATGCTGCCAAGATGATGAAGGACATGGGCCTCATCCCCGAGGGCTACAAGATCATGGTCGTCGGCACCGTCCAGGAAGAGGACTGCGACGGCATGTGCTGGCAGTACATCTACAACAAGGACGGCATTAAGCCCGAGTTCGTCATTTCCACCGAGCCCACCGACGGCGGCATCTATCGCGGTCACCGCGGCCGCATGGAGATCCGCGTCGACGTTCACGGCACCTCCTGCCACGGCTCCGCTCCCGACCGCGGCGACAACGCCATCTACAAGATGGCCGACATCATCGCCGACGTCCGCGCCCTCAACAACAACGGCTGTGACGAGTCGACCGACATCAAGGGCCTCGTCAAGATGCTCGACCCCAAGTACAACCCCGAGCACTTCGAGGACGCCCGCTTCCTGGGCCGCGGCACCTGCACCGTCAGCCAGATCTTCTACACCAGCCCCAGCCGCTGCGCTGTCGCTGACTCCTGCGCCATCTCCATCGACCGTCGCATGACCGCCGGTGAGACCTGGGAGTCCTGCCTGGACGAGATCCGTAACCTGCCGGCCGCCAAGAAGTACGGCGACGACGTGAAGGTCTCCATGTACATGTACGACCGTCCGTCCTGGACCGGCGAGGTCTACGAGACCGAGGCTTACTTCCCCACGTGGATCAACAAGGAGACCGCTCCGCACGTCAAGGCCCTCGTCGACGCCCACAAGGCCATGTTCGGTGACGAGCGCATCGGCTGCGAGCCCAGCATGGACAAGCGCACCGGTCGCCCGCTGTGCGACAAGTGGACCTTCTCCACGAACTGCGTTTCCATCCAGGGCCGCTATGGCATCCCCTGCGTCGGCTTCGGCCCGGGTGCCGAGTCTCAGGCTCACGCTCCCAACGAGGTCACCTACAAGGACGACCTGGTCACCGCTGCCGCCATGTATGTGGCTGCCCTGAACCTCTACGATCCGAGCCAGGCCGATGGCGACGCCACCGTGTTCCGCGCCGGTCTGACCAACAACAAGATCGATTAGTCCCATTCCTCGATCTTGTTGAGCCGGGGACAGCTCGTGTCCCCGGCACCCCCTGTTGACTTGGGGCCCGCGGTCGTTATCTCCCATGCTTCCTCAACGGTAGCGGGTCCTCGTCATAGTGCTCTGCATGTTCTAGCCACACGCGCATGCCGGAGCACATCTACTCATTGCAATCGTTTCATCTTTGGAAAGGATATTTACATGGACGCCAAGTTTACCGAGCTCGTCGAGCAGCTGAACGGCCTCGATTTTAAGGGCATGTACGGCAGCGACTTCCTGCACACCTGGGATAAGACCACCGATGAGCTCAAGGCGCTCTACATCGTCGCCGACGCCCTGCGCGAGCTGCGCGAGAACAACGTTTCGTCCAAGATCTTCGATTCGGGTCTGGCCGTCTCCCTGTTCCGTGACAACTCCACCCGTACGCGCTTCTCCTTCTCTAAGGCAGCCAACCTGCTCGGTCTTGAGCTGCAGGACCTGGACGAGAAGAAGTCCCAGATCGCTCACGGCGAGACCGTCCGCGAGACCGCTACCATGATCTCCTTCATGGCCGACGTCATCGGCATCCGCGACGACATGTACATCGGCAAGGGCGACGCCTACATGGCCGAGGTCTCCGAGTCTGTCCAGCAGGCCTACGAGGACGGCGTTCTGGATCACCGTCCCACGCTCATCTCCCTGCAGTCCGACTCCGATCACCCCACGCAGTCCTCTGCCGACATGCTCTACCTCATCAACGAGTTTGGCGGTCTTGAGAACCTCAAGGGCAAGAAGGTTGCTGTCACCTGGGCCTATTCGCCCTCTTACGGCAAGCCGCTGTCCTGCCCGCAGTCGCTGATCAGCCTGCTGCCCCGCTTTGGCATGGACGTCACCCTGGCTCACCCCGAGGGCTACGACCTCATGCCCGAGGTCGTCGAGCGCGCCAAGGGCTATGCCGCCGAGTCCGGCACCACCTTTAAGCAGGTCAACACCATGGCCGAGGCCTTCGAGGGCGCCGACATCGTGATCCCCAAGAGCTGGGCTCCGTTTGCCGCCATGGAGAAGCGCACCAACCTGTACGCCGAGGGCGACGATGCCGGCATCGCCGCGCTCGAGAAGGAGCTGCTCGCCCAGAACGCTACGCATCAGGACTGGTGCTCCACGACCGAGCTCATGGAGAAGACTGCCAACGGCCAGGACACCATCTTTATGCATCCGCTGCCCGCCGACATCTCCGGTGTCTCTTGCGAGCACGGCGAGGTCAACGCCGACGTCTTCGACATGCACCGCGTGGGCATGTACAAGGAGGCCAGCTACAAGCCGTACGCCATCGCAGCCATGATGTTCCTGCAGAAGGTTGCCGATCCCGCCGCTACCCTCAAGGCCCTCGACGAGCGCAACACCGCCCGTTGGTTCCAGGCCTAAAGCTGGGTTGAGGTAAGCCATGTAAAGGGGGCGCTCTGCCAACCGGCGGGGTGCCCCTTTTTGCATCGTGGGCGTGCGGGATAAGCGCTTTCGATGTAGATGCCCCGCGACGCGAGTTATGGGTACGATGGTTTCAGGGGAGGTATCGCCATGAAACTTGGTTGCGTCATTATGGCCTCGGGCGAGGGTAAGCGGTTTGGCTCTAACAAGATGCTTGCCGATATCTATGGCAAGCCGCTGATTGCCCGGACTATCGATTCGGTTCCCCGGGGCTTTGACGTTGTGGTTTCGACGCGTTGGCCCGAGGTCGCCCAGATTTGCGAGGACAAGCATTGCCCGTGCGTGCTGCACGATGGCGAGCTGCGCAGCGAAAGCGTCCGTGCGGGCCTTTCGTGGGGGGTGAGCCGCGGCTGGAAGGGTTGCCTCTTTTTGCCCGGCGACCAGCCGCTCGTGAGTTCGGATTCTTTTGAGGCTATGGTTCGTGCATTTGACGAGCGTGGCCGCAAGCATCCGGTGCGTCTTGCGTGCAACGGTGAGCCTTCGAGCCCGGTGCTCTTTCCGGCGGAACTGTTCGATGCACTTATGTGTCTTGAGGGTAAGGACGGCGGCGGTTCGATCCTCAAGGACCGTACCGACGTGGTGCTGGTCGAGGCGCGTGCCTACGAGCTGTGGGACGTCGATACCGTCAAGGGACAGCGACGCATAACGGAACATATCGCCGCCTGCTCGTATTTTGATCGCGTGGCCAACTGCATCAATCAATAAGGAGCAATTATGATCATCATCAAAAACGGCGCACTCGTGACGCCCCAGGGGCTTCGCCGCGCCGATCTTGCCATGGATGGCGATAAGATCGTGCGGATCGCCGCGGCGATTGAGCCGGCCGAGGGCGATACCGTCGAGGATGCCGCGGGCTGCTGGGTGTTTCCCGGCTTTATCGACGGCCACACGCACATGCAGTGCTGGACCGGCATGGATTGGACAGCCGATAGCTTTGAGACCGGTACGCGTGCGGCTGCCTGCGGCGGCACGACGACTATTGTGGACTACGCGACAGCCGATCGCGGCGTGACCATGCCCGATGCCCTTGCCGAGTGGCACCGGCGTGCCGATGGAACCTGCACGGCTAACTACGCTTTTCATATGGCACTCGCCGAGTGGAACGAGCGCAATCGCGCCGATCTTTCGGCCATTCGCGAGGCGGGCGTGTCGTCGTTTAAGACCTACTTTGCCTACGATCATCTGCGCCTGGACGATGCCGAGACGCTCGAGGTGCTCGAGGAGCTCAAGCGCCTGGGCGGTATCCTGTGCGTGCATTGCGAGAACGGTACGCTGGTGAATGAACTGCAGAAGCGCGTGTTTGAGCAGGGTATCCACGGGCCCGAGGGCCATGCGCTCAGCCGTCCGGACGTGTGCGAGGCCGAGGCAGTGAGCCGGCTGCTGTATCTGGCGCACTTGGCCGGGGATGCTCCGGTCAACGTGGTGCACCTTTCGACCAAGCTGGGGCTCGAGGCCATTCGCGCTGCCAAGGCGCGCGGGCAGAAGAATATTTATGTCGAGACCTGCCCTCAATATCTGATGCTCGACGACACCTGCTATCTGGAGCAGGGAGAGGACGGCTTCGCGGGTGCCAAGTATGTGATGAGTCCGCCGCTGCGCCATGCCGGCGACCGTGCGGCCCTGCGCGAGGCGCTTGTGGCCGGCGAGATCGATACCATCGCCACCGACCACTGCAGCTTTAATCTGCACGGGCAAAAGGACCGCGGGCGCGACGACTTCCGCGCGATTCCCAACGGCGGGCCCGGCGTGGAGCATCGTCCCGTCGCGATTGCCACGAGCTTTGAGGGACAGCTGGGCCCCGAGGACCTCTGCCGCCTGATGAGCGAGAACCCGGCGCGCGTGTTTGGCATGTACCCGCGCAAGGGCTGTCTTGCCGAGGGCTCCGATGCCGACGTGTGCGTGTGGGATCCCAAGGCGCGCTGGACGATCAGTGCCGCGACGCAGCATCAGGCTGTGGACTACACGCCGCTCGAGGGTTTTGAGGCACATGGCCGCGCCAAGGCCGTGTTTGTGAACGGCGTGCTGGCCGCGCGCGACGGCGAGCCCACCGGGGCCCAGCCCGGTCGCTACGTGCCCCGCTAGCAGGAAGATCACCGGATTTCCCTCCGCAGTTGCGGTGGAATAGTTCCTGTTTAGCCGCCAAATAGGCCGTTTCAGGAACTATTCCACCGCAACTTATAGGCCTGCTGGGGCAGCGCCAGCTACTTGAGGTTGGTGGCGACGACGGGGCGGCCGAGGGCTGCCTGGAAGCGGTCGGCTATCGTTGAGTCGGCAAGTGCGTCGACTTGGTTGAGCATGACGCGTGCGGTGCTGAGCTTCAGCGCCTGCATCTCGGCATTGAGCACCTGGACGACGCGCTCGGGCGTGGCGATGTCGGTGGGCTCGCAGCCGCAACGTTCGCAAAAGAGCTCGGGGCGGTGGACGGCTTCGTTGATGGGCTTGCCGAGCCCCGAGGCGCCGACGACCCAGACAACGTTTGCCGTGGCGGCGGGAATTACCGGCTCCCAGGCGGCGTGCGCCTTGAGCGGGAGCCGCTTGCTGCCGTCCGCCTCGGCCAGGACGTAGTCAAAGCGCTGCGCCAGCTGGTCGAGCGGCGCGGCGGGGGAGGAGAGCTTGCCCGTCTGGGGGTCCAAGACACCTGCTTGGCAGATCCTTCCCCGCACAAGCCCCGCGCAGGCCTCGCAGGTGCAGCCTGGGGCGTGTAAGGCACCTGGCTTCCAGGGCGCGGCGTCCAGACGACGGCTCGATCCGTCCCACGGCACGCCGGCGACGGGAAACATATGCGTGGTGGTGCAGAGGAGCACGCGGCCGCCAGAGCGCATGAGCTCAAGGCTCAGCGTCTTGAGCAAGGTCGACTTGCCGCCGCTGCCGATAATCGCGGTAATGCCCGGCTCGATCCTGAGCGCCGAGGCAAGATTACCGTTAACCGTTTCCATATGTTCACCGCCGTATAATACTGTGATAATAAATAATCATCAGAGCAGCGGTCGAACCGCTTTTGCTCTGCTCAAACCGTAGCACAGGGAGGTGTCCCGGGAATGCTCGTTTATGTTCGCGGCGCCGGCGATATCGCCACGGGCGTCGCTGCCCGTTTGGTGCGCTCCGGCGTGTCGGTCGTTATGGCCGATATCGCGGTTCCCACGTGCATCCGCCGCACAATTAGTTTTTGCGAGGCCATTCGCCTGGGCGAGGTCGAGGTCGAAGGCATTCGCGCTCGCTTGGCGCAGACGCCGGCTGAGGCGCTTGAGATTACCGAGGCCGGAGACGTCGCCGTTGTGGTGGACCCTCAGGCCAAGATGCTCGGCGAGCTGAAACCCGCGGCTGTGGTCGACGCGATTTTGGCCAAGCGCAACTTGGGCACCACGCGCGACATGGCGCCTGCCGTCATTGCCGTGGGGCCGGGCTTTACCGCGCCGGTCGATTGCGACGCCGTGGTCGAGACCATGCGCGGGCATTTTCTCGGCCGTGTCATTACCCAAGGTTCGCCCCAGCCCAACACGGGCGTGCCGGGTGTCATCGCCGGCTATGGCAAGGAACGTGTTATCCACAGCCCCGCTGCCGGTGTGTTTAGGTCCGACCATGCGATCGGCGATATCGTGAGCGCCGGAGACGTGATTGGCTACGCGGGCGATACGCCCATGTGCACGCAGATCGATGGCTGCTTGCGCGGCCTTTTGGCCGACGGCGTTCAGGTGACCGAGGGCTTTAAATGTGCCGACGTCGACCCGCGCGGCGATGCCAGCTATATCAACTATATTTCGGACAAGGCGACGTCGGTCGGCGGCGGCGTGCTCGAGGCGCTCGCCATGCTCACCGGTGTATTCCAGGGATAGGAAATTGCAATGGAAAAGCTCGATGTGGTGAATGCTGCGCTTGGCGCTCTGAAGGCTGGTAAGACGTGCGAGCTGGTGGTAGTTGCCGGCACGGCAGGGTCATCGCCGCGCGGCGTGGGCACCTGGATGGCCGTCTTTGCCGATGGCAGCCAAGCAGGTACCATCGGCGGCGGCAAGATCGAGCTCTTTGCGCTGAACGAGGCGCGCGAGCTGCTGGCCGCAGGGCAATCGCGTCTGGTCCGCTACACCATGGGCGGCGAGAACTCCGATACCGGCATGATCTGCGGCGGAGCCATCTGCCTGTGCTATCTGCACCTGGATGTATCGCAGGTGCCGTTGTTCCAGTCGGTTGCCGACGTCTTGGCGTATCGACGCATCGGCGACTTCGTCATCGACTTTGAACCGTTTATCGCAAACGCGCTCGAGGGCGATGTGGCCGAGTACCATGGCGGGGCATCGCGCCATACCATTGCGGGCTGCCCCGAGCTTTCGCTGGTGGAGGAGGGGAGTAAGGTCACCTACACCAACGCCGCCTCCGAGATTCCCCCGGCGCACATCGAGACGCTCTGCCCCGAGGGCCTGACCTACATCTTTGGCTGCGGACACGTGGGCGCCGCGACGGCGCGCGTGCTCACGGCGGCGGGCTTTGCCGTCGTGGCGTGCGATGACCGCCCCGGCACGCTGACGCCCGAATGGGTGCCCGGCGTCTACGATCGTCGCCTGGTCGATTACAAGAACCTGAGCGAGCTGTGTCCCATCGGTCCGCGCGACCTGGTGGTCGTCGCCACAGCAGGTCACAAGTCCGATATCGACGTGGTGATTCAGGCCATGCGCGCCAAACCCGCCTATCTGGGCTGCTTGGGCTCGCGCCGTAAGACGGCCTTTGTGCGCGCCCGCCTGGAGCAGGAGGGCTTTACGCAGGACCAGATCGACGGGCTGCACCTGCCGATCGGCGTTGCCATCGAGGCCGAGGATCCCGAGGAGATTGCCATCTCCATCGCTGCCGAGATGATCCACCTGCGCCGCACCAAGCTCGTCCCCCGCAAGCGCTAATCGCATCCCCATATATGAGTTGCGGTGAAATACGGACTGTTAAAGCCTGTTAAGCCGTCAAACGGTCCCTATTTCACCGCAACTGCTTTTTGGGACCCATTTGTGCGGGGGAGTTGTGGAGTTGTGCAGGCAGACGAGGTTTTTCTGGAAATACGCTCCCGATGCGCGTATAGTACCGATTGTTTTGTCGGCTCCTGCTGCGTCGAGTCCAAACCGCGAAATGCCATGAGCGGCGCGGATGCAGCCAGGAGGCACGAGGACAACCCATCGTGGCCACGCCCCGTGCTTAAAACCCCAAGAAGGAGTGAACAATGGCAGAAGAGAAGTATGTGCCGCGTCTGAAGACCAAGTACAACAACGAGGTCAAGCAGCAGCTTCAGGATAAGTTCCAGTACGAGAACGTCATGATGATCCCTAAGTTTGAGAAGATCGTCGTGAACATGGGTGTCGGCGAGGCCGCTACCGATTCCAAGGCCATCGACGGTGCCGTGCGCGACCTGCGCGCCATCACCGGCCAGCAGCCGATGATCACCCGTGCCCGCAAGTCCATCGCTACCTTCCGCCTGCGCGCTGGTATGCCGATCGGCTGCAAGGTTACCCTGCGTGGCGACCGTATGTGGGAGTTCTTCGATCGTTTGACCTCCGTCGCGATCCCCCGTATCCGCGACTTCCGCGGCATCTCCGCCAAGAGCTTCGACGGCCGTGGTAACTTCTCCATGGGCGTCACCGAGCAGCTCATCTTCCCCGAGATCGACTTCGACTCCGTCGATCACCAGCGTGGTATGGACATCACTTTCGTGACCACCGCCAACACCGATGAGGAGGCCAAGGCCCTTCTGGACGCCTTCGGTTTCCCGTTCAAGAAATAGGTTCACCTGCCCTATAAGCGCCGTTCCCACAAGGGGGCGGCGCTTGGGGCGAACAATACTCTATGTGAGGAGGATATAAGTGGCTAAGACATCGATGATCGTCAAGTGCAATCGCAAGCAGAAGTTCTCTACTCGTGAGTACACGCGCTGCCAGCGCTGCGGCCGTCCGCACTCTGTGTACCGCAAGTTCGGCCTGTGCCGTGTCTGCTTCCGCGAGCTTGCACTCAAGGGCGAGCTTCCCGGCGTTAAGAAGGCCAGCTGGTAAGTCACTACCAGCGTTTCAAGCATCAGTTTGGAACAGGGAAAACGCGCTAAAAAGGCTTTGCCGTTAAGGGCGGCGAAGAACCAAGAGCACGTGTTCATCAAGAACGAAGGAGAATCTGTATGAACCTTACAGACCCGATCGCAGATATGCTTACGCGCATCCGTAACGCTAACTCTGTGAACAAGGCCACGGTCTCCATGCCGAGCAGCAAGAAGCTCGTCGAGATCGCTCGTGTTCTGCACGAGGAGGGCTACATCGAGGGCTACGATGTCGAGGACACCGTTCCCCAGAAGACTCTGCACATCACGCTTAAGTATGGTCCCAAGAAGGCTAAGGTCATCAACGGCATTCGCCGCATTTCCAAGCCGGGCCTGCGTAAGTACACCGGCGTTGCCGACATGCCCCGCGTCCGCGGTGGCCTTGGTACCGCCATTATTTCCACCAGCCATGGCGTCATGACCGACCGCGATGCTCGCAAGCACAACGTCGGCGGCGAGATCATCGCTTACGTCTGGTAATTCGCTCGGTAGGTAGAAGGAAAGGAGATCACCGTGTCTCGTATCGGTAATAAGCCTGTCCAGATTCCCGCCGGAGTCGAAGTGGCAGTCAACGGCAACAACGTTGTCGTCAAGGGCCCCAAGGGCCAGCTCGAGCTCGATGTCTTTGAGAAGCTCGCTATCAACGTCGAGGACAACGTCCTCACCGTTTCCCGTCCCGACGACGAGCGTGAGACCCGTGCCCGCCACGGCCTCACCCGCGCCCTCATCCACAACATGGTTGTTGGCGTTTCCGAGGGCTTCGAGAAGAAGCTCGAGCTCGCCGGCGTCGGTTACCGCGTGCAGCAGAAGGGCAAGAACCTCGAGTTCTCCCTGGGCTTCTCGCACCCCGTGATCGTCGAGGCTCCCGAGGGTATCACCTTCGAGGTTCCCGACAACACCCACGTGAACGTCAAGGGTATCAACAAGCAGCAGGTCGGTCAGATCGCCGCTGAGATCCGCGGCCATCGTCCTCCCGAGCCTTACAAGGGCAAGGGTATCCACTACGTTGGCGAGCACATCCGCCGCAAGCTGGGTAAGGCCGCCAAGTAGTCGTAACCGACTCACTCGCATAAGACCAGCACCCCGTCAGGTGCTGGCAAGATCAACCTTTTTAGGAGTTTACGTATGAACAAGCATAAGGCGAAGCTGGAAGGCCTCAAGCGTCGTCAGCGTCGTGTTCGCGGCAAGGTCTCGGGTACCTCCGAGCGTCCGCGTCTTCGCGTGACCCGTACTAACGCCAACATCTATGCCCAGATCATCGACGACAGCAAGGGCTCCAGCCTGACGCTCGTCTCTGCCTCGACCCTCGAGGCCGAGTTCAAGGGCACCCACACCTCGAACAAGGAGGCTGCGGAGAAGGTCGGTCAGCTCGTTGGCAAGCGCGCCATCGAGGCCGGCATCACCAAGGTCGCCTTCGATCGCGGTGGCCGTATCTACCATGGCCGCGTCAAGGCCCTCGCCGACGGTGCTCGTGCCGCCGGTCTCGAGTTCTAGGAGGTATGTAGCACATGGCTCGTAATCAGAAGCAGCAGCGCGAGGCCTCCGAGTTCGAGGAGCGCGTCGTTTACATCAACCGCGTGTCGAAGACCGTCAAGGGTGGTCGTCGCATGAGCCTCGTCGCTCTCGTCGTCGTTGGCGACGGCAAGGGCAACGTCGGCGTTGGCATGGGCAAGTCCGCTGAGGTGCCCATGGCCATCTCCAAGGCGTCTCTCGATGCCAAGAAGAACATGTTCCACGTGCCGGTGACCGATCAGGGCACCATTCCGCACGAGGTTCTCGGTCACTTTGGTGCCGGCCGCATCATCATCAAGCCCGCTGTCGAGGGTACCGGCGTTATCGCCGGCGGCGCTGTGCGTCCCCTCTTCGAGCTTGCTGGCATCAAGAACGTCCTGTCCAAGTCCCTCGGTACCGACAACGGCCTCAACATCATCAAGGCTGCCGTCGAGGGCCTCAAGGAGCTCTCCAGCCCTGAGGACGTCGCGGCTCGCCGTGGCCTGACGGTCTCCGAGATGTTCGTCGGTAAGGAGAACTAAGCATGGCTGACACCATCAAGATCAAGCAGGTCCGCAGCACCAACGGTTGCAAGCAGGACCAGGTCCGTACTGTCCGTGCCCTCGGTCTCCACAGGATCCGCGAGGTTCGCGAGATTGCTGACAACGAGTCCGTCCGCGGCATGATCTTCAAGGTCAAGCACCTTGTCGAGATTGTAGAGGAGTAGCAAATGCAGCTTCACGATCTTACTCCCGCGCCCGGTTCCACCAAGAACCGCAAGCGCGTCGGCCGTGGCAATTCTTCGGGTCACGGCACCACTTCTGGCCGCGGTCAGAAGGGCCAGGGTTCCCGCTCTGGCGGCACCAAGGGTGCCGGCTTCGAGGGTGGCCAGACTCCGCTGGCTATGCGCCTGCCCAAGCTTCCGGGCTTCCGCAACCCCCGTCGTATCGAGTACACCGCTGTTAACGTTGAGCGTCTCGAGCGTAAGTTCGAGGATGGTGCTGTGATCGACGGTGCCGCTCTTAAGGCCGCTCGCATCACCAAGAGCGAGTTCGAGCCCGTCAAGGTGCTCGGCAATGGTGAGCTCACCAAGAAGTTCACGGTCAAGGTCGACAAGGTCAGCGCTTCTGCGCAGGCCAAGATCGAGGCCGCCGGCGGAAAGGTCGAGCTGCCGTGCTAAATGGTCTTAAGAATGCTTTCCGCATCAAAGAATTGCGCGAAAAGATTCTTTTTACCATAGCTATGCTCGTCGTGTACCGCATTGGTGCGCACGTTCCTGTGCCCGGCATTCCCTTCCAGGGGATGCTGGGCCTTTTCTCGACCGATAACAATTCGGTCGCCGCAGGTGCTATGGCCCTCCTGAATCTTTTCTCTGGCGGCGCGTTGAGCTATGTGTCGGTGTTTTCGCTGGGCATCATGCCTTACATCACCAGCTCGATCATCCTCCAGATGCTCCAGGCCGTCGTGCCTTCCCTGCATGAGCTTGCCCGCGAGGGCGAGGTCGGTCAGACCAAGATTACGCAGTATTCGCGTTACCTCACCCTGGCTCTGTCAATCCTCAACTCCGTGGGTTACCTCTTCCTCTTTAAGAGCTTCGGCATCAGCTTCAATGGCGCCGGCGCTCCCGAGATCATCTTCGATCTCATGATTGTCGGCACGCTCACCGCGGGCGCCATGCTGATCATGTGGATTGGTGAGCTCATCACCCAGCGCGGTATCGGCAATGGCATGTCGCTGATCATCTTTGCGAACATCATGGCCGGCCTGCCGCAGGCTATCTTCTCCAGCACCGAGGGCAATGCCGGTGGCATCATCACCATGGCGATCATCTGCGCCATCATCCTGCTGGTTATTCCGCTGATTGTTTTCCTTGAGCGCGGCCAGCGCCGCATCCCGGTCTCCTACGCCAAACGCGTCGTTGGCCGTCGCATGATGGGTGGCCAGACCACCTACCTGCCCATCAAGGTCAACACCGCGGGTGTCGTGCCGATCATCTTCGCTTCGGCGCTGCTGTACTTCCCGGCTCAGATTGCCGTGTTCTTCCCCGGCATCGGCTGGATTCAGGCAGTTGCCTCCGCGCTTTCGACCGGTTGGCTCAACTGGGTGCTTAACGTTGTCCTCATCGTGTTCTTCGCGTACTTCTACACCTCCATGGTGTTCAACCCCGATGACACGGCCGATAACCTTAAGAAGCAGGGCGGCTTTATTCCGGGCGTGCGTCCGGGTAGGGCTACCGCGGCCTACATCAAGAACGCGCTCAACAAGATTACGCTTCCCAGCGCTGTCTTTTTGGCGCTCATCGCCATCGTGCCTTCGATCATCTTCTCCTTCACGGGTAACCATCTGATCCAGGCATTTGGCGGCACGTCCATCCTCATCATGGTCGGCGTCGTGCTCGACACGGTCGATAAGCTCGAAGGCCAGATCAAGATGTATGATTACGATGGATTCTTTAAATAGGCTAGAGGAGGATTGCTCATGAACCTCGTATTGCTCGGAGCTCCCGGTGCCGGTAAGGGCACCGTCGCACAGGAGCTCGTCGCCGAGTTTGGCGTCGCTCACATTTCCACGGGCGACCTGCTGCGTGCTGCCGTCAAGGGTGGCACCGAGCTTGGTATTCAGGCTAAGAAGTACATGGACGCTGGCGAGCTCGTCCCCGACCAGCTCGTGATCGACCTTGTCAAGGAGCGCCTTGCCGCCGATGACGCCCAGCAGGGCTTCATCCTCGACGGCTTCCCGCGCAACACCGCCCAGGCTGTGACGCTCGATTCCGAGCTCTCCGCCATGGGTCGCGAGATCGACTGCGCCCTTCTGGTCGACGTGGCCCCCGAGGTCATCATCGATCGTCTGTCTTCGCGTCGCACCTGCCGCGCCTGCGGTTACACCGGCACGGCTGCCGATGCTACCTGCCCCAAGTGCGCAGGCGAGATGTATCAGCGCGACGACGACAAGCCCGAGACCATCAAGAACCGTCTCGACGTCTACGAGAAGTCCACGAGCCCGCTCGTCGACTACTATCGTGGCCAGGGTCTGCTCAAGTCGGTCAACGGTGACCAGGCTCGCGAGACCGTGTACGGGGATGTCAAAGAGGCTCTCGGTCTATGATCAAGATTAAGTCTGCAACGCAAATCGAGCAGATGAAGAAGGCAGGAGCGCTATCTAAGATGGCGCTCCGCCACGTTGGAGCCATGGTGCGCCCCGGCGTTTCGACCTTTGAGCTCGATCAGCTCGCGGAGCAGATTATCCGCATGCATGGCGGCACCCCTGCCTTTAAGGGTTACGGCGGGTTCCCGGGGACCATTTGCGCATCGATCAACGATGCCGTGGTCCACGGTATTCCCAACCCCGACATGATCCTGCGCGATGGCGATATCATCTCCATCGATACGGGAGCCGTTGTCGACGGTTGGGTCGGCGATAACGCATGGACGTTTTTCGTCGGCACCCCCACGCCCGAAGCCAAGGCCCTGTGCGAGGTCACGCGCGATTGCCTTAAGGCTGCCATCGAGCAGGCTGTTCCCGGTAACCATATCGGGGACGTCGGTTATGCCGTTCAGTCCCTCGCCGAGTCTCACGGTTACGGCGTGCTTCGTGATTATGTGGGTCATGGCATTGGCCGCGTGATGCACGAGGACCCCAACGTTCCTAACTATGGAAAGAAGGGGAGGGGCGTTCGCCTCCAGGCCGGCATGGTCATTGCCATCGAGCCGATGGTTACGATGGGTTCCAACCATGTGAGCACGGGCTCCGACGGTTGGATTGTTACGACCAACGACCACCTGCCCGCCGCGCACTACGAGAACACCGTCGCCATTACCAATGACGGTCCGGTGATCCTCACCACCGACGCGCAAGGTGCTTGGTGTTCGCTCCAAGGCGGAGAAATGTAACAAGTTCCGCTTAGTTGTGGAGCCATTACGAAGTTATTACGATGCGTGCATACGTGTTGTAGAATACTCAATCGCTGTCGTTTTCTAGAGAAAGATGATTGCTTGTGAAGAAGGAAGACGCAATTGAGCTCGAGGGTACGGTAAAGGAACCGTTGCCCAATGCCATGTTTAAGGTTGAGCTCGAGAACGGTCATTCGGTTCTGTGCAACATTTCTGGCAAGATCCGAATGAATTACATCCGTATTCTCCCCGGTGACAGGGTTGTCGTGGAGCTTTCCCCGTACGACCTGACCCGCGGCCGCATCACCTATCGCTACAAATAGCGGCACGCATACACGCACTCCATTTCCGGCTGCAGGCTTAGCTCAACCTACGGTCGGATTGTGTGTGAAGACCAGCCATAGTTTTAAACGCCTGCGGCTGGGCGAGTAGATAGTAGGGAAGTAGTTTGAGCGCTACCGAAAGGAAGAACGATGAAGGTACGTCCTTCGGTCAAGAAGATGTGCGATAAGTGCAAAATCATTAGGCGCCATGGCAAGGTCCTCGTCATTTGCGAGAACCCCCGTCATAAGCAGCGTCAGGGTTAAGAGAGGAGACTACGTTGGCCCGTATTAATGGTGTCGACCTCCCGCGTGAGAAGCGCGTTGAGATCGGTCTGACCTACATTTACGGCATCGGCCGCACCACTGCGACGAAGATCTGCGTCGAGTGCAACGTTAACGTGGATACGCGCGTTAAGGACCTCACCGAGGATGAGGTTAACGCCATCCGCGATTATATCGATAAGAACCAGATCATGGTTGAGGGCGACCTCCGCCGTGAGCGCAACCAGAACGTCAAGCGCCTTATGGACATCGGCTGCAACCGCGGCCTTCGTCACCGCAAGGGCCTCCCGGTCCGCGGCCAGCGCACCCACACTAACGCTCGTACCCGCAAGGGCCCGAAGCGTCAGATCGGTGCTAAGAAGAAGAAATAAGGAGCGCTAGATAGATGGCTACTGCTAAGAAGAACGTACGCGCTGCCCGTCTGAAGCGCGCGGACCGTAAGAACATTTCCGTGGGCCAGGCTCACATTCGTTCTACGTTCAACAACACGATCGTTTCGATCACCGATCCCCAGGGCAACGTCATTTCCTGGAAGTCGGCTGGACAGGTGGGCTTCAAGGGCTCCCGTAAGTCCACGCCGTTCGCTGCCCAGATGGCTGCCGAGGCTGCTGCCAAGCAGGCCATGGAGCACGGTATGAAGAAGGTTTCTGTCTTCGTCAAGGGCCCCGGCTCCGGTCGTGAGACCGCCATCCGCTCCCTCCAGGCTGCTGGCCTCGAGGTCTCGAGCATCCAGGACAAGACCCCCATTCCGCACAACGGCTGCCGCCCCAAGAAGCGTCGCCGCGTGTAACTGAAAGGATCGTATCAATATGGCAATCGACAGGACTCCTGTTCTTAAGCGCTGCCGTCAGCTCGGGATCGATCCCGCTGAGCTCGGTTACAGCAGCAAGAAGGAATCTATCCGTCAACCCAAGCGCCGTCGCAAGGAATCTGAGTACGGCATGCAGCTGCGCGAGAAGCAGAAGGTCAAGTTCATCTATGGCGTTCTGGAGAAGCAGTTCCACGGCTACTTCAACAAGGCACGCAAGATGAACGGCGTCACCGGTGAGAACCTCATGATCATCCTTGAGTCTCGCCTTGACAACGTCGTCTTCCGTCTTGGCTTTGCCCGCACCCGCAAAGAGGCTCGTCAGTCCGTCCGTCACGGTCACTTCACCGTGAACGGCAAGCGCGTGGACATCCCGTCCTACCGCGTCAAGGCCGGCGACGTCGTCGCTGTCGGCGAGAAGTTCCGTGACCTCCTCCCCATCAAGGAGGCCCTGATTTCCTCCGAGCGCTTTGAGGTCCCTGGCTGGCTCGAGGTCGATATCGAGAAGCTGTCTGGTAACGTGCTCGCTCTGCCGACGCGTGAGCAGATCAGCGGTGATATCAACGAGCAGCTCATCGTCGAGCTCTACTCTAAGTAGTCCATCCGGGCTGCTGAGGCTGGAGGTAATACATGTCAGAATTCATTAGGCCTCAGGTTCAGGTCGAAGAGATCAACGAGACGTCTGCTCGTGTCTCCGTCGAGCCGCTCGAGCGTGGCTACGGCGATACGCTGGGTAACTCCCTTCGTCGCGTTCTTCTGTCCTCGCTCGAGGGTGCCGCCGTCGAGGCTATTCAGATCGATGGTGCGCAGCACGAGTTCATGACCATCCCTAACATGGTCGAGGATGTCACCGACATCGTCCTGAATGTCAAGGGTCTTGTCTTCAGGGCTCTCGGCACGACCGACGAGGCGACCGCCACCATCTCGGTTGACGGCCCCTGCGAGGTCACCGGTGCGGACTTCTTTATTCCGTCCGAGTTTGAGCTGGTCAACCCCGAGCAGCACATCGCTACGCTCACCGAGGGTGGCCATCTCACCATGAGCATGCGCATCGGCTATGGCCGCGGCTATGTCTCTGGCGAGGCTAACAAGCGCGACAACGATCCCATCGGTGTGATCCACGTCGACTCGCTGTACTCGCCGGTTTCCCGTTGCGCCAAGCTCGTTGAGGCTTGCCGTGTCGGTCAGCACACCGACTACGACCGCCTTGTCCTCGAGATCGAGACCAACGGCTCCATCGCTCCGCGCGACGCCGTGGTCCAGGCTGCCAATATCATCAACCAGCATATGGCTGCCTTTATGAACCTTGCCGAGACCCCCGAGGTCGAGGAGGAGGCTTCGATCTTCGCTCCCGAGGTCACCAACGACAACGCCGAGCTGGACAAGCAGATCGAGGATCTGGACCTTTCCGTCCGTTCCTACAACTGCCTTAAGCGCGCCAGCATTCACTCGGTCCGTCAGCTCGTTGAGTTCTCGGAGAACGATCTGCTTAACATCCGTAACTTCGGTGTTAAGTCGATCGAGGAAGTGAAGGACAAGCTTGAGTCCATGGGCCTGAGCCTGAAGGCTTAATGCTTCGCATATTTGAGGAGAAACTAGACCATGCGTCACAACGTTAAGAAGGGCCTGAAGCTCGGCACCGATGCGAGCCACACCAAGGCCATGAAGAAGAGCCTGGCCAAGGCCCTCTTCGAGAACGACCGCATCAAGACCACCGAGACCCGCGCTAAGGCGCTGCGTTCGGTCGTCGATCCGATCATCACCTGGGCCAAGAAGGGCGACCTGCACTCTCGTCGTCTGGCCATCGCCAAGCTCGGCGATAAGCAGCTCGTTGCCGAGATCTTCGACAAGGCTGCCCAGGGCATGTGGCAGGACCGCAACGGCGGTTACACCCGCATCATGAAGCTCGGCAACCGTAAGGGCGACAACGCTCCTATCGTTATCATGGAGCTCGTCACCGAGCCTTGCACGCCTAAGGCCAAGAAGGCTGCTCCGGCCCCCAAGAAGGCCGCTGCTCCCAAGAAGGTCGAGGCCGTCGAGGAGGCTCCTGCTGAGGAGACCGCTGAGTAGACAATCCGTCTGCATAGGCTATATTCGAGGGGTACGTTCGCGTACCCCTCTTTTTTTGTCGCGATACCGTTGATTGTTTGTTGGGAGCGCCCATGACCGCGCCGTCTGATTTCAATTCGATTCCTGAGCTCGATGCCACGCTTGTATTCTGTGTTGCCTATGATGGCTCGTCCTATAGCGGATTTGCCGAGCAGCCGGGCCAGACGACCGTTGCGGGCGAGTTGCGCCGCGCTATCGAGACGCTGCTGCGCCGCCCGATCGATCTGACGTGTGCGGGTCGTACCGATGCCGGCGTGCATGCGGTGGCCCAGTACATTAGCGTGCCCGTAACGGACGCTGAGCTTGCTCTGACGCGCCGTAGGTGGCTGAGGGCTATGGATGCCCTCCTGCCCAAAGATATCGCCATAAACGAGGTCTACAAGGCCCGTAGGGGCTTTTCTGCCCGCTTTGACGCGCGGTCCCGTACGTATACGTACCGTATTGCCGATCGCGATGCGCGCCCCGTGCTCTCGCGCGGTGCGGTGTGGTGGCATCGCTATCCCCTCGACGTCGATGCGATGGCGGCCGCCTGCCCTGCGCTTTTGGGCGAGCAGGACTTTAAGAGCTTTTGCAAGGTTGCCTCTGCTGTGGGCAAGCCCACGCACCGCTGCGTGATGCGTGCGGAGTTTGGCCACGAGGTCGCTTTTGGCGAGGATATCCTGACCTTCACTATCGAGGGCAATGCGTTTTTGCACTCGATGGTGCGTACCATTGTAGGAACGCTCGTGGAGATTGGCATGCATCGTCGCGATCCCCAGTGGATGCGCGAGGTTATTGACGCCCGTGACCGAACCGCTGCGGGTCCCACGGCGCCTGCCTGCGGCCTTACGTTTATGGGTGTGGATTACGGCCCCGACGAGCTTGTCGTTCTCGACTAGGGGAGTGCTCGGCGCGTCTGTGCCTTGCACATACTATGTGTGAGCTGCGCGTGTGCAACATCTGTTCTTGGCGTGCAACATGTTAGGCGGCTCGTTGCTTTTATAGCTCGGGTGTACCATGAACGACAGTTTGATTTGGTGCTATCGAGAGGATGGAAAACTTGGTTCGACGTGGCTCGCATCCGCGACTTTCGGTGATCCTTGTGGTAGAAGGTTCGCCCAGCTATGCGATGCGTGCGCTCGAGAGTATCCAGAACCAAGACCTCTACGATTTGCAGATTGTCGTTGTCTGTCGCGATACTGCGCCCGGTGTGCGCCATTCGCTTCAAGTTGCTGCCGACAGGGACATCCATATTGATTTGATTGACGTCGAGGACGCGAAGCACAGCGCTTGTCTTCGTGCCGGTTTTGCTGCCTCGCGCGGCTCTCAAATCATCGCTATGAACGCCGATGAGTGGTTTGCTCCGCAGTCCCTTTCCAAGATGGTCGATATCGCGTGCGATACTGCGGCAGACATAGTGTTCCCCACGGTGTCGCTCGACCGCTATGATGCACATCGAGAGCGCCATTCGCGTGTCTTGGATGCTGCCTCTATTGCCATAGAAGACGAGTCTTCTATGGTGACTGGGCTGCCCCAGTTGATTTTGGGCGGCCTAGTCGCTCAGACCTCTGGCGTGATGTATAGCCGTCCGCTGTTTGAGGCATGCCTGTCGCGCGGCAAGGCGTACCGTACGGTTGAGTTTATGGCTTATGCGCTCTCGCAGGCACGATTCGTGTCCTGCTGCGGCGACGCTTGTTTCCACGCGGCGGCACCTAAGCTTACAGATGCCTTTGATCCCACCATGTATGCCAGGATATCCGATGACACTCGAGCGCTCGACGAGCTTGCGGACTCACTCTCGGAAGCAGATAGCGGTGGTCGGCTCAAGCTGGCAAGCCAAAAGTTCTACTTTGCCGGACTGGTCGCCTGCATCGAGAATTTGTGTCTGAGCCCGCATGGGGTGTCGTCAATCGAGCGTTCCGCCCGCATGCGTGATATGCTCGAGGCGCCTCGAACCCGTCAGATGGTCGCCGCGCTCAAGGATAACCATCGGGGACTCGGTCTGTTGTTTGGGCCGATCGCCAGCGCCAAGCCCGCGCGCTGCGTGATGTGTACGCATCTGGCAGCTTTTCTTAACCGGACGGGCGCAAAAACCGCCTAAACGGCTCATTACGAAACAAACTTGCATAGAATTGTTTCGAAATGCGTTCTTATACACAAAAGCCTTCAAATAGCGTTAAACTATTCAATCACTGATTGATTGTCTCCGCCATCTTTTGGAGAGAGGGTTTGTATGGCTAAAAAACGCAATGGGCGCCAGGATGCCATTAGAGATATTGTGCGCAATAAGGATGTCCGCACGCAGCGCGTGCTGGTCGATGAGCTCCGTGCTATGGGCTTTGATTGCACGCAGGCGACTGTCTCTCGCGATATTGCCGATATGGGGCTGCGTAAGCTCCCTGAGGGCATCTATGTTCTGGCAGAGGACCTGCACCTGCAGCGTATGGTTTCCGAGCTCGTAACGGGCGTTCTGCGTACTGATAATCTGGTTATGATCAAGGCTCAGCCTGGCACGGCTTCCGGCATCGCCGCCGCCGTTGATGCGGCAGAGTTACCCGATGTGCTTGGCTCGCTTGCCGGCAACGATACGATTTTGGTTATTGCCCAGACGGCCGAGGACGGCGAGCGTCTCGAGGCGCTGATCAATAAGTTGAGCAATTCTCGCAAGTAGGTGTGCGGGTCGTGCGCTCGGCATTGTGTGCGCTGACATAGTGGCTTGTAAGGGGCATCGACGTTGGTCGGTACCCCTTTTTGTTTGCCGGTATAAAGACCGCCCACCAGGTCGCTTCAAACTAAAAGGCCCCGAGCAGTTCAATAAGCTGCTCGGGGCCTTGTTGGCTTTAGTCGCGTACTTCTTAGCCGACCGTATCGTCAGGCGTGGGCGAGGGGTCGGGAGTGGGCGTAGGCGTAGGCGTAGGCGTGCCGCCATCGCCGCCGGTCGAGCCACCAGTGGAGCTGCCCGTCGAGCCACCGGTCGTACCGGTGCCGCCGGTGGTGTCGCCGCCCGTGGTCTCGGTGGTCGTGGTCGTCGTGGTAGTTGTTGTGGTGGTTTCCTCTTCCTCTTCGTCCTCGTTCTTGTCGTCGTTCTCCGACTTCTTGGTGTTGTTGGTGCCGTAGAACTTCCAGACGCTGTTGTTCTTGTAGGTGGGCGCCGTTCCGGTCGCAAACTCCTCGCGCTCGGTACCGGTCAGAACGGTGTTCATAAACCGCTTAAAGACAGGCAGGTTGGTGCTGTCGCCCAGCAGGTCCGTGCCGTACTTTTGGATGGGGATCTCGCCCGCGGAATAGCCGGTCCACAGGGCGCACGCCAGCTGCGGGGTATAGCCGCAGAACCAAAGGTTGGTGGTGTTGTCGGTGGTGCCCGTCTTGCCGGCATAGGGCTGGTTGACACTCAGGGCGCCGGCAGCACCCGTACCGCTGCCCTTCATGACGCCGGACAGAACATCGGTGACCGCGGCGGTCTCGCCCTCGGTAAGCACCTGTGAGGGATTGTCGGTGTGCTGGTACAGCACCGAACCGGTACGAGAATCAATCTCGGTGATGGCGATCGGCTGGCGATAGTAGCCGCCGTTGGCAAACGTCGCGTAGGCGGCGGCCATCTCGAGTGGCGAGATCGAGCCGGTGCCGAGCGTCATGACGGGAACGTCCTCGATGTTGTCCTTGGCGGGGTCGATGCCGAGCTTTTTGACGAGCGAGATGATCTTGCTGTTGCCGACGGCTTCCGCCACCTGGATGTAGCCGGTGTTGGAGGAGTATGCCGTCGCCTGCTTAAGCGTGATGTTGCCGTAGCTCTGGTTGGCGTAATTTTGGACCTCGGTCGTGGTGCCCTTGGCCTTGAGCGGCGAGTTGCAGTTGAGGGTGACGTTGGGGTTCATGCCGTTTTGGATGGCAGTTGCCAGCGTAAAGGCCTTAAAGGTGGAGCCGACGGGACGCTTGGCCGTGGCATGGTTTACGTGGTTCTCGTCGGCGTTGTAGTCGTAGCCGCCCACCATGCACTTGATGTAGCCGGTCTTGGGGTCGACGACGACCATGCCCATGTCCAGGCCGTCAAGCGAGAGCGTGTCGAGCTGCTCGCGGACGGCATTCTCTGCCACCTGCTGCATCGTGGGGTCGATGGTGGTCTTGACGGTCAGGCCGCCCTTAAAGAGCACGTCGGTCGAGAACTCCTGCTCCAGCAGCTGCTTGACGTAGGAGACAAAGTAGGGCTGCGAGTATACGTCGACGCCGCTGCCCGAGATTTCGGTCACGTTGAGGGTGATGGGCTCGGCCTGTGCGGCATCGTGCTCCTCCTGGGTGATGTGGCCCAGGCGCAGCATGTTGTCGAGAACCTTGTTGCGGCGGGACAGTGCCAGATCGGGATTGACCGTGGGGTCGTACTGCGAAGGCGAGTTGGGAAGGCCGATGAGTAGCGCGGCCTCGCTCAGGGTGAGGTCGGCGGCGCTCTTGGACAGATAGGTCTCGGCTGCGGCCTCGATGCCGTAGGCGCCGTGGCCGTAATAGATGGTGTTGAGGTACATCATGAGGATCTCGTCTTTGGAGTACATGTCCTCCATCTTGATGGCGATGTAGGCCTCGCGCACCTTACGCTCAATGGTCGAGTCGAACTGCTCCTCCTGCAGGATGGTGTTGCGCACAAGCTGCTGGGTGATAGTCGAGGCGCCTTCGTGCCCGCCGCCGAGGGTTGCCACCGCAGCACGCGCGATACCCCACAGGTCGATACCGCCGTGCTCGTAGAAGCGCTCGTCCTCGACGTCAACGGTGCCCTGCAGCACGTAGGGGGAGACCTCGTCCTTGGTGATGGACTTGCGGTTTTGCGTGTAGAAGCTCGCGATCTTGTTGCCGTTGCAGTCGACGATCTCGGTGGGCTCGCTCACCAGATACGCGTTGGCGTCGGTGTAGTCGGGCAGATCGGACAGCCAGCGGTTGACGTTGCCGACCATGCCGATGCCAAACGCCACGCCCGCAATCAGCAGAAAGCCCAAAAACGAGAGCAGGATTATGGGCAGGGCGTGCGTCTTTGAACGGCTGTGTCCCTGTCGTTGGCGAGGACCCATATATTGACCTCCAGGTATGTCGTGCCGGACGGTGGATGTGCCGTCGGGGCAGGATGGACATAAGTTATTACACGATAAACCAAACGGGGCGCGCGAGGCCTCGTGTATGCTGGAAGACGGCATTTTTCAGAGTGAATGCATACCTTGGTAAGGAGTTTGTCGATGGCGATTCGGGCGATGGGGCCGAGCGGACAATGCGAGACTGGATTGGATGTCGTCAGTGCGGCGCTGCCCGAGCTGCTGGCGCCGGCGGGCGGACTCGACCAGATGCTTGCGGCTATCGCCGCGGGTACCGATGCCATCTATGCGGGGTTGGGCGGCTTTAACGCCCGTGTGAGCGCCCACGGCTTTACGGATGACGAGTTTGCGCGCGGCTGCGCCGTGGCGCATGCCCATGGCGTGCGTGTGTACGTGACGCTCAACGTGTTCGTGTTTGACGATGAGTTGTCCGACGCGGTGGCGTTGGGAGCTCATGCACTGGAGCTGGGCGCCGATGCTCTGATTGTGGCCGATGCCGGGTTGGCCTGCGCGCTGAGCGCGGCGATTCCCGGGGTCGAGATTCACCTGTCTACGCAGGCGGGCGTTCATAGCGAAGGCGCCGTGCGGCTTGCCGCCGATGAGTTGGGGGTCGAGCGCGTGACGACGGCGCGCGAGCTGACGGTCGACGAGATCGCGGCGCTCTGTGCCACGGGCGTGCCCATCGAGGTATTCTGCCACGGTGCGATTTGCATCGGCTATTCGGGGGCGTGCGAGTTCTCGGCCCTGCGGCGTGGACGATCGGCGATGCGCGGCGACTGCACACAGCCGTGCCGTCTGGCGTACGACCTAGTGGACGAGGCGGGGCAGAGCGTTGTCGCCGTTGAGGGGGATCGTCTGCTGTGTCCGCATGACTATCTGGGTATTGCGCATCTGCCCGAGCTTGTAGATGCTGGCGTTGCGTCGCTCAAGATCGAGGGACGCATGAAGAACCCCGATTACGTATTCAACGTGGTGCGGGTTTGGCGCCGGGCGTTCGATATGCTGCGCGACGGCGCGTGGGACCCCGGTGCCGTGGAAGAGCTTGAGCGCGAGCTGGGAAGGTCGTTTAACCGTGGGTTTACCGATGCGTACCTGCGAGGGCGTTCGGGTGCCGAGCTGATGAGCTTTGAGCGTGCAATTAACCAGGGCGTGCGCGTGGGACGCTTGGTCGCTGTGGGCCACGAAGAGGTGACCGTTGAGCTCGATGCCGCCGTGGCGGCGGGTGACACGCTCGAGATTCGGTTCTATCCGGGTGTCGACGCGCGTCCCGATGTGCCCAAGCGCTGGCCGCAGGTGCCCTGCCCGGTGGATGCCGCAGCGGGGAAGCGCGTCGTCGTGCATTGCAAGCGTAAGGTGGACGCGGGCTGCGAGGTGTACCTGATTCGCAGCGCCGGCGTGTTGGATCAGACGGCGGCGGTGTTGGAGCGCATGCGGGCCGAGGCGGATGCGATTGCGCCCGCTGCGCACGCCGTTGAGGTGCTGCCCTTTGAGGACGTTGCGGTGGATGGCGGTGCGTCGACGGAGTCGGTGGAGTGCGCGGTTCCCACTCGCATGGTTTTTGCTTGGCAGCTGATGGATGCCGACCCGCGCGGAGAACTCGATTTGTCCGACGCCGTTGTGGTGCTTGACGAGGTGTGCCGCACGGGTGACGCTGACCGGACTCGCTCACTGATGCAGCGTGCCGGGCGCGTCGTCTGCCGCAACCTGGGACAGGTGGTGATCGCTCGCGAGCTGGGCGTGACGTTTGACGTGGCGGCGCCGGTGTTCTGCGCGAATCGGGCCACGCTTGCCTGGCTGCGCGGACTCGGTGTGGGGCGGGTGTACTTGCCGGCCGAGTTGCTCGGCAATGATGCGGAGCGTATTGCCGAACTGGCTGCTGAGCCCGGCGTCTTGGGTCCGGTCGACGCCGACCGTCCCGAGCTTATGGTGTGCGAGCACTGCCTGCTGACCGCCGAGGGCGTCTGCGCCACCGATGCGACGGGACAGGTCCGTTGCCGCGACTGCTTGCGTCGTCGGCAGGTACGCTATCTGGTCGAGCGTGACGGTACACGTCTGCCGGTCGCCGTTGACGCGTGCGGCAGGACGAGGATTTTCCTGTCGTAGGTGCCGCGTCGCGTCAGTTTGTTATCATATGAGAGTTTATGGACTTCCAGCACCGCCGTATCCGGTGAGGGTGCTATAGCAAAAGGAGGATACCCAATGCTGTCTGTTGACGAGCAAATGCGTATCATCACCTCGGGCGCCGCGCAGATCGTTCCCGAGGCCGACCTTCGCAAGAAGCTTGAGAAGGGCGAGCCCCTCAACATCAAGCTCGGCGTCGACCCCACCAGCCCCGACCTGCACTTGGGCCACGCCGTGCCGCTGCGCAAGATGCGTCAGTTCCAGGACCTGGGCCACAACGT
Source organism: Collinsella aerofaciens (assembly GCF_040910265.1). GTDB lineage: Bacteria > Actinomycetota > Coriobacteriia > Coriobacteriales > Coriobacteriaceae > Collinsella > Collinsella aerofaciens_BK. Next base: position 314,608 of record NZ_JBDGAW010000001.1, read on the forward strand.
CACCCTCATCATCGGCAACGGTACCGCGCTGATTGGTGATCCCTCGGGCAAGAACTCCACCCGTCCGCAGCTTTCGCAGGAGCAGATCGAGGCCAATGCCGAGACCTACGTGAGCCAGGCCATGAAGATCTTGGATCCCGAGAAGACCACCATCGTGCACAACGGCGATTGGATCCTTTCGATGGACCTTGCCGGCCTGCTGCAGGTGTGCTCCAAGTTCACCGTCGCCCGTATTCTCGAGCGCGACGACTTTACCAAGCGCTACCAGTCTCAGACGCCGATCGCCCTGCATGAGTTCCTGTATCCCGTGATGCAGGCTTTCGACTCCGTGCAGATCAAGGCTGACGTGGAGATGGGCGGCACCGATCAGCTCTTCAACCTGCTCGCCGGCCGTGAGCTCATGGAGAAGATGGGCATGGAGCCGCAGATTGCGCTCACCATGCCGCTGCTCGAGGGCACCGATGGCGTCCGTAAGATGTCCAAGTCCTACGGTAACTACATCGGCCTGACCGACGCGCCCAAGGATATGTTCGGCAAGACCATGTCCATCCCCGACGAGATGATTGGCAAGTACTACCGCCTGGCGAGCTCGCTCACCCCGGCCGAGGTCGACAAGATCGACGCTGCTCTGGCCGACGGCTCTGCCGATCCCTATGAGCTCAAGCGCGCTCTGGGTCGCGACCTGTGCGACACCTACCACGGCGCCGGTGCCGGCGACGAGGCTCAGGCCGAGTTCGACCGCGTGTTCAAGGAGGGCCAGCTTGCCGACTTCCCCGAGAAGCACGTTGAGCTGACCGTCAACGACGAAGGCCAGATCTACCTCGCAGGCCTGCTCAAGGACCTGGGTCTTTCGGCGAGCGCCGGCCAGGCTCGTCGCGATATCGACGGCGGCGGCGTCAAGATCAACGGCAAGGCCGTGGCTCCCAAGAGCTATAACATCGATCCCAGCGCCCTTAAGCTGGGCGACACCCTTTCTGTGGGCAAGCGCAAGGGCTTCAAGTTGATTTAGTTCCGCCGTTCTACCGAACGGCGGACCGGCCGACGCTGCGCGGGCCGCATTTGGACAATCTGACGTTCAACTTCAAGGGCGCGACCAGAAGGTCAGCGCCCTTTCGTTTCACGTCACCTTGTCTCAAATGCGGCCCGCTCGCTGTCGTTGCCAAAACATCGGCGCTTCCGTTGTTGGCACTTTGGGACATTCCTTGTCATTGGTGCAAAGCAACCTGTCTCCATTGCGCTGAGCGGCGTGTGCCGTTAAGCGGAAGGGGTGTTAGCAGGGCTTCCTTTTGGGCATACAATGGCTATTGGTTTGCTGCGGTGAAGGTCTGTCCGCTCCGCAGCTTTTTTCTACGGTTAAAGGAGTATGTATGTCCGTTGAGGTCATGAGGACTGTGATCGAGGCCGCCGAGGGTTGCGTGCCCGTCGACACGCTGTTTACCAATGCGCAGATCGTCGACGTGTATGGCCAGCGTGTGGCGCCCGGTAGCGTTGCCGTCAAGGACGGTGTGATCGTCGGCGTGCTCTACGATGGTCGCGACGATGCTGCTGGCACCTACGAGGCAACTGAGGTCATCGACTGCCAGGGTCGCTATCTCGCTCCCGGTTTTATTGACGGGCATCTGCATATCGAGTCTTCGAACATCCGTCCCGCCGAGTATGCTCGCATGGCCGCGACGCGCGGTACTACCACCGCCATTGCCGACAGCCACGAGATTGCCAATGTTGCCGGTCTCGACGGCTTGCGCTTTATGATCGAGGACGGCCGCCGCGCACCCATCTCCATCAAGTACATGATGCCTTCGTGCGTGCCCGCGCTGCCCGACGAGCAGGCCGGTGCCGTTATTTCGGCTGCCGATATGCAGACGTTTTTTGTCGAGCATCCGGGTGATGTCTTTGGTCTGGGCGAAATGATGAACCTGCCGGGCGTCTTTATGGCCGACCCCGAGACCTGTGCTCGCATCGATGCTGCCAACCAGACGCCGTCCAAACAGGTTGACGGCCACGCGCCGCTCGTTGCCGGTAAGGACCTCAACGCCTATGCCGCAGCGGGCATTATCGCCGACCACGAGTCGACGATTCCCGAGGAGGCACTCGACAAGCTGTCCCGCGGCATGTATGTGATGCTGCGTGAGGGCACGTGCAGCCACGACCTGGCCAATTTGTCCCCGATGCTGCTGGAGAATCCTGCCCGCGCCCGCCGCTGCTGCTTTGCGACCGACGACCGCGCTCCCTCCGATGCGCTTTCGGCCGGCATGATCGACAATGCCTGCCGCGTGGCCATCGAGGCCGGTATTGACCCCGTGGTTGCCATCTCTATGGCGTCCCTTTCTACGGCCGAGGCGTTTGGCCTGGACCACGGTTGCCGCGACCCGCACGAACTGCGTGGCGCCATCGCCCCGGGCAAGCGTGCCGACCTGCTGGTACTCAACGACCTGACGTTTGCCACGGCTCCGCATCGCGTATATGCCGCCGGTGCTCTGGTGGCGCAGGATGGCACCTTTGTGGGCGAGATTGCACCCGAGATGGCCGAGGTTGCGGCCCTTGCCGATGAGCTGCGCGCCTCCGTTAAGCTGCCGAAGCTTTCGCTCGACGTGTTTGACTATGCCTTTAAGCCGGGCGAGGCCGTTATCGATGTCATCCCGGGTATGGCTATCACGGGTATGGCCCGCCCCGAGAGCGCCGAGGACTTGCGCCGCATTATGCTGATCGAGCGCCATGGCCGCGGCGTGTCGCTGCAGGCCGAGGGCGCCGATGGCGACGGTCCCGCCGGCATGGGCCTGGTCGGCAAGCATATTGGCCGCGGCTGGGTGCGTGGCTTTACCATCACCGGTGGCGCCATCGCCTCGACGATTGGCCACGACTCGCACAACGTGTGCGTGGTGGGCGACAACGCGGGCGATATGATGGCTGCCGTCGAGGCTGTTGGCCAGGGCGGCCACGTGCTGGTGCGCAACGGCGAGGTCGTGGCGCGCATTCCGCTGGCGCTTGGTGGTCTGATGAGCGAGGGTACGGCCGAGGATGTCGCCGCGCAGCACGACGACTTTATGGTCAAGGCGCGCGCCATGGGTATCGAGCCGCCGCTCGACCCCATCATGGGCATCATCTTCCTGCCCCTGCCGGTGATCCCGACGCTCCGCATCCGTCCCGAGGGCATGTTCGACGTCACCACCTTCACCTACGCCGACTAGTCATTGGGGACGTTCTTAAACGACTAGTCATTGGGGACACTCTTCGGCATGTTTCTTGGTGCCGTGCCTGTGCGTGGTGTCGAGGGGGGGGCATGTGAAGCGTCCGCCAAGCCCTTGTAATGGTTTTGTCTGAGCGGTCTGCACGAGCTCCTTTTGGGTACGGTTGAGTTGGATTTATGTCTGATTCCGTCAAGCCCGAAAGGAGCTTTTCTATGATCAAATTAATCGCATCCGATATGGATGGCACGCTGCTCGATGAGAATAGCCAAGTGCCGCCCGAGACCTACGAGCTTATCGTGGCCCTGCGTGAGCGTGGCGTGCATTTTGCCGCGTCGTCGGGGCGTCGCTATGACCGTCTGTGCGAGTTCTTTGCGCCCGTTCGTGACAAGATGGACTTTGTCGCCGCTAACGGCGCCCAGGTCTACGCCGACGGTAAGATGGTAGACCGTGAGGTGTATTCCCACCTGGCGATTCGAAGGCTCGCCCAAGCCGTCAGGACGTTTCCCAATCTGCATCTTGCGCTCTTTGACCGAACCAAGTCCTTCCTGCTCGATGACGAGTGCAAGTTCGTGCGTGAGGTCGATAAGGACCTTCCCAATGCCGAGCGCATTTGGGAGCTGCCCGATCCCAGCGTAAATATCATCAAAGCGAGTATCTTTTGCGACGACAGTGCGGTTATGGACAGTGCGTACGTGCTACAGCGCGAACTTGGTCAGCTCTTTACTTTTGCGCCTTCGGGCAACGCGTGGATCGATGCCATGCAGCCCGGTGTGTCGAAGGCCTCGGGTATCGCGCAGCTCGCGGAGCATTACGGCATTGGACGCGACGAGGTCATGGCGTTTGGCGACTCGATGAACGACTACGAGATCATTCGCTTTGTCGGCACAGGCTGCGCGATGGAAAACGCGCGCCCTGCGCTCAAGGCCGTTGCCGATCGCGTGGTGGGTCGTAACCGCGACCACGCTGTCCAACAGGAGCTCCGTCGCGTGCTGGAGAGCCTCGCCTAATCCGGCAGTTGGGGACGTCTCTGCCGGCAGCCGGGGACAGTCCTTGCGGTTTTCCGTGGGTAGCTAAAATGGCCCCGTCCCAAATTAGCTACCCTGCCGGGTTGCTGCTGCTAGGCGAGGGCAGCCATGATGGCGTGGGCGACGCCGTCGTGGTCGTTGTCGAACTCGGTGATGGCGTCAGCGGCCTCGCGGTCCTCGGGCTCGGCGTTGATCATGGCCATGCCGTGGCCCGCCGCCTGCAGCATGGGGATGTCGTTGATGTTGTCGCCAAAGGCCCAGGCGTCGGCGAGACGCTCGCCCAGGTGCTCGCATAGCCAAGTGAGGGCCGTTCCCTTGGTAGCGCCCTCGCCCATGACCTCGATATTCATGGCGTACGAACGCGTGACCTCGATCCCGCCGAGCGAATCAAGCGCAGCCGCGATGGCGTCGCGATCGGCCGGGTCGTGCCAGTACATGGCGATGCGTTCGAGTGTCTCGACCTCGTCGATCTTGCTGTCGATATCCATGTCGATCGGTGTACGTGTGCGCTTGAGCGAAGCCGCGATGTGCGGGTCGCCGCCACAGAACTCGTCTAGGCGCGTGTAGAGCGAGCGGGGGAGGAAGCACTGCCCGTCCGCGAAGATATCGAAGGTGACGTCATGGCCGGCGGCAATGCTATGGACGCGGTGGGCGATGGCGCGGTCGAGCGGTCGGCTCAAAATGCGCGTAGCACGTGAGGTATCGGTGGGCATACCGTCGTCGAGCTGCCAGACGCTGGCGCCGTTGGCGCAGACCGCGTAGTGTACGGCGGGGTGGGCGAGGATGGGCTCAAAGACGCCCGACAGCGGGCGCCCCGTGCAGGGCACAAACTCAATACCGCGTCGCGCAAGCTCGTCGAGCATCGCCCAGGCGGCGTCGCTCATCTGCTTATCACTCGTCAGCAGCGTCCCATCCATATCGGAAAACACAATCATTCGATGCAGCCCTTTCTGCTGGCATAAAAAGCGTGGCCGAGGGCGGTGATGCCCTGGCCACGCTCGGGTTCTATAGCGGTCCGCGTCCTAGCGGTCGGCGAGTGGCTTGTACGCCAGCGGCTCGATCACCGGACGATAGGCCGGGCGAATAATACGGTGCGCGCAGAAGAGCTCTTCCATGCGGTGTGCCGACCAGCCGGCCATGCGGGCGACGGCGAATAGCGGCGTAAAAAGCGTCTCGGGCACGCCGAGCATCTTGTAGATAAAGCCCGTGTACAGGTCGATGTTGGCGCAGATAGGCTTGGTCATGCCGTGGTCGCGCATCACCTGCGGTGCCAGGCGCTCGATGCGCTCGATGAGCGCGAATTCATCGCCCAGGTCCTTCTTGGCGGCAAGTGTGCGCGCGTAACGGCGGCACACCTCGGCGCGCGGGTCGCTCAGCGTGTAGACGGCGTGGCCCATACCGTAGATGAGACCCGTGCCGTCGAAGGCCTGCTTGTCGAGGATCTTGCCCAGGTAGGCTGCGACCTCGTCCTCGTCCTCCCAGTTGGAGACATGCGCGCGGATGTCCTCGTGCATAGACACGACCTTGGCATTGGCACCGCCGTGGCGCGGGCCCTTGAGCGAGCCGATGGCCGCGGCATAAGCGGAATACGGGTCGGTGGCCGAGGAGGACAGCACGCGGCAGGCAAACGTGGAGTTGTTGCCGCCGCCGTGCTCGGCATGCAGCATGAGCATCACGTCGAGCAGCATGGCTTCGTCGCGGGTGAACGCCATGCCACCGCGCAAGACCTGTAGGATGGTCTCGGCGGTGGAGAGACCGGGCGTGGGGTGCGGCACGTGAACCTCGGAGCCGCGAAGCTTGGCGACCGAGGCCATGTGTGCGAAGGCGGCGATGCGCGGGAGACGTGCGAGCATGGAAATGGCGACGTCGATTTCATGCTCGGGCGTGATCACGTCGGGCTCGGCGTCGAAGGCGTAGAGCAGCAGTACGGCGCGCTGGAGCACGTTCATGATGCTCGACGACACCGTGGTCATAGGGAACTCTTTAACGTACTCGTCGCTCAGATGTCTAAAGGCGCCCAGGCGCTCACAAAAGCCGTCGAGCTCTTCCTTGTTGGGCAGCGAACCCGTGATAAGCAGATAGGCGACTTCTTCGTAGCCGTAGCGATTCTCGGCCTGGGCATTGTTGACCAGATCCTCGATGCTGTAGCCGCGAAGCGTGAGCTTGCCCTGATCGGGCACGACCTTTCCGTCGACCTTGTTGTAGCCGTGCACATCCGAGATACGAGTGAGACCCGCGACCACGCCCGAGCCGTCAGCATTGCGCAGGCCGCGCTTGACATTGTGCTCGACAAACAGACCCTCTTCATAAGGGTCGGTCGGCAGGCCGTGGTAGAGGCTTTCGCTCTCAGACGAAATCTGGCGGCTTGCTTCGTAATCCAGGACTAGTCGGCTCAAGTGGTCATCGAAGCGGTAATAGATTTTCTTGGCGTCGTAGGCCATGTGCGCTCCTCTCCGGGCCGTGTGGGGGCGGCGTGCTTGAGTGCAGATGCGCCGGCCTGTTCCTGCACGGCCTGTTCGCTACAGGCGGTACATAAAGTTAAAGACGTCCTCGCGCTGGATGGACACGTTGACGCCCGAAAGCTCGCCGGCCTCGGCCAGGGCCTTCTGCAGCTCAGCGAAGTCGAGCTTGGACTCGGCGGTATCGGCCAGCATGGTCATGGTGAAGATGTCCTCGATAATGGACTGCGTGATGTCGCGGATGTCGACGTTGGCCTCGCCCAGGACACGGGTGACGCCGGCGACGATGCCGGGGCGGTTCTTGCCAAGGACGGTGATGACGATACGGGAGGACGAGATCTCGGCCATGGGAAACCCTTTCGCGTGGTTGCGGCGCGCGGGGCGCTCCGCTACGGTACAGTGTTCATCATTGTACCTGTCTGGCGCCAAAAGGGGTGTGCTTACTGCGGCGTTACACGTCTGCAACATGAGCGTAAGGGGGAAGGCCGTACGGGGAAGAGCCGTCTGGCGCGTGTCCGGCTCGTGTTGGGTTGATTTCCGATCTCAGCCGAACACATTGAGCGGACAGGCCGTTCCCGCAGTCAGCCGAACGCCTCCGACGGCTGATTCCGAACTGGAAGCGGAGGGCATCCCCGCCCTTCGGTAGGGGATACCGCTCCGCGGCGCATGCCGCGGGCGGCGCCCCTATCGGACCACCGTGACCTCAGTTGGGATGGGCCCAGCACTGCCGCGTACTCGGTGAGCTAGAGCCAACTGTTCGTCTTCACGTCGCGTATGGCGATATTTCGGTCGTCCGGCTCGGTGATGCCGTAGCCGAACGCCTGGAGCGTCTCGATGGACTCCTGGATCCTCTGTTGGAACATGGGACCCGGATCGACCCTCGGCCCGAGGTGCCCGCGCCAAAGGCACGGCGTGGCGCGCAGCATGTTATGGATTTTGGAGATGGGCTCGATGTCGGCGTAGACGTTGAGCGTCGCCATGGCGTCCTTGTGGCCGAGGATCGATTGGAGCGCCTTGATATCGCCGCCTTGGCGGATCCACTGCGTTGCGAACGTGTGGCGAAGGCCGTGGAACGTGATCAGCTCGTCGTTGGTGCCCATGAGGCCGTTGGTCTCCGAGAACGTCTTGAACGCCCTGCGGATATAGCTTGTCGTCGCGAAGGTCGCGCCCGGCTCCGACAGGATGTAGCAGTCCCCGATCTCGACCGCCCCGGTAAGGCCGCGCAAGCGCAGCTTTCCGCAGTCGATCTCGTGGGTCTCCTTCAGGAAGGGGAGTAGGCCGACCGGGTCGATGGGGATACCCCTGGCGTCATGGGTCTTGGTGTCCTTGATGAACGAACCCATTCCCTTCGCGTACGCCACCGAGTGTCTGATCGAGATCAGGCCCGTCTCGAAATCCACATCGCACCACCGAAGGCCGCAGACCTCGCCGATTCGCATCCCCGTGTGCAGGGCGAGTACGACCGCCCTCTAATCCTCGGCGGACCAATCGAGTCCGAACTCCTTTCGGGCATCCTCTTCGCTCATGACTTCGAGAAGGTCTCCGGGTTGGCAACGAAGGGCGAGGCATAGCTGCTCGAGTGTGTTGAAGCGAATGCCGCGAATATGCCCTTTTTTAATACGGGACAGGTTCACGGGCGTGGTTCCAATCCTTTCGGCAAGTTCGTTCGAGGAAATCTTTCGCTCGGCCATGATCTTGTCGAGGCGAACAATTACGGGCATGGCGTTTCCTTACGCAATCTCGTCGGAGTCGAGGTACAGCTCTCGGGCGTACAAGAAGAGCTGGGAAAGCATGAACAGGACGATGCCGAGAACCAGAGAGGTCCAATCGAATGATGAAGCGATCTCTTGGGCGCCGACGGCCCCCTCGCCGCCAAACATCGAAACGGAGGTTTTGAGTGAGCCGGCGTAGAGGCTGGTGGCAGCTTGAACAACGAAGAGAATGCCGAGCACCTTCAAGCATGTCGCAGACCCTTTCTTGAAGGGGTCTGCGCTCTTGATCGTCCACACGAGAACGGCGCTGAGGATGGTCGTAGCGATACCGATGACGGCAGGGACCAATGTCGAGATCGCAAGGGCTGGATACGCGGGGGAGTCTGCAATTACAGGGTTGTCGAGCACTTCGATTGCTGGCTTTAAGGAGAACGCCACTTGTGCGATGGCGGTGGCGCAAAGGGTCGCAGAGGCTATCGCACATGCGATGCGGAAGGAATGAAGCCGGGGAGTGCGATTGTCGGAACTCATAATAACCTCCGAAGAATTTAAAAAACTCAGGTTACTTTTTAACAGTTTATGTTAAATTGACTTTGCCGGCAAGTAATAAGGGCCGAGCATTTTGTTCGGCCCCTCTGTTCCGACTGGATGAGGTTAAGGTTGGCGATGAATATGCTCAAAATCTCGAAGGCGATCTTTAGGTCGCTTCTCTCCTCCAGGTCGCTCTGTGTTGTCGTTGTTGCGTTGATGGTTCTTTGTGCTCTGCCCGTCTTCAGGAGCGCGGCTGGCATCGACGGACGGGTCGAATACCTCGAGTCGGGAATAACCCGTGTTGAGCAGGAATTGTCAGCATCCTATGCGGATGCGCTTGTGAATGCGGGGGAGGACGGTGTCTATACCTCTTCATCAAGCATGCCCGCGCTTCTGTACCCTCTTGCCGCGGGACGTCTTATCTTGGCACCGCTCTCTCCCCTACTTCCGTTTCTGCAGATATCGGATGGAGAGTACACCTATTATGACGGATCGAAGGAGTACTTGCTATGGGTCGCAACGGCCGTTGCCGTCTCGTTCCTTGCCGCGCGTCTTAACAAACGTGAAAAGCTCATCATCCAGGCACCGATGGGCGAGCTGGGTAGACTTGTTGCATCGAGCGTATGGGCGAGTGTTTTTGCAATGCTTGCCGTCCTCGCCATCAATCTTCCAGGGATAATCGCCGCGCTTGTGAAGAATGGCCCGGGCTCGCCGTTCTATCCGATAGGCTACATTCAATATGCGACTCCGGTTATCAAACCGGCTTGGCTGGTGTTCGCGCAGACGGCCATCTTGCAATTCTTGGTGGCAGCGTTCATCTCGCTTGTCGTTCACCTTGCCGTGAAGATTGCCAATAACCCTACGCTTGGAATCGTGTTCGTATGTGCCCTGATGGGGGTGACGATGGTTCCCGGGTATTACGGAAGATCCATCGCTTTACGTGAGTTCGCCCTGTTGAATCCCCTTACGTATGCGAACACTGAGTTGACCGTCGGCGCCTATAGCCCGTACCCGACAACGCAGATAGTGAATCTGCCTGGACTTTGCTTCGAGCGTGGCGCGATTGCCCTCGTATGCGCAATCGGGATCGAGGTGCTGGCAATTAGCCTGCTTTGCGTTGCTGGAAAGAGCGGCTGCGCGTGCCCGATATCCCCGATTTGTCTTGAGAGAGGTTCCTTCACTGCATCGAGAACGGCAACTCGTTCGAGCGCTTGTGCCTCCGCCGTTGCATACGTAAGAACGATGGGGAAACTGCTCCTGCGTTCTCCTACCCTCGCCGTATGCGCGATTGCAATGTCGACGACGATGCTGGCCCCGGCTCTGGTCGAGATGTTTCCTGACGCTGATAACGTTTCCGCTGTTCGGTATAGGGATGGGGAGCTCCGTTCAATAGATCGGTATCTAGAGCAGAACGCTGCGAATATGGACGTCGAGGGCAAAGCGGCCCTGGAAGACATGCGGGATGCTCTTTCGGGTTTCGTGTACGCGCCTATGCCTGCGGAGGGGTTTCGAAGCCTTGCGACGTACGAGCGCGCTCGAGGTGAGCTGGGCGCGGCAGATGCGACTCTCCTGCAATCGATCGGAATCGAGCCGGAGACTCCTTCTCGTGCGGAGGCGCGCGCCCTTCTGCTTGAGTCGATCGCGAGCTTGCCGGACCCCAAGGTTTACGAGTTAAGTACGAAGATGCCCCCATTAATCCTCCTTTCGTATCTCCAGGCAGCGCTTCCCTCCTTATTTTTGCTGTTGCCCGTGGTTGTCACATCGCTCGCGTGTACCCACCTGCAGTGTCGTTCCCTTCTGGTTCTCCAGATCCCCGCAACAGCGCATGTGCGTTTTCTGACGGCTGTTGCGCTGGCTCTCCTGCTTGGCTTGGTGCTGCTTTTGGTGTCGATGGTTCCCGCTGTCGTTGTGTCCGTGATTAAGAACGGTGCGGGTGGATCGGAGTATCCCGTCGCTCTCATTCGGGCGGGAGCTTCGACAACGTCCACGGTGGGGGAGGCGGTGTTGTGCAGTATTCCGTTGCTGGTCATGGCATACGGCGTGATTTCCGTCGTCGCTGCGTTGACAGCAGCGATTAGCCGCAACCCCGTTGTCACCGGAATGGTTTGCGCGGTTCTCTTGGTGTTGGGTTCGTTGAGCGCTCATGTTGAAAGCGTGGGCATGGGCGTCGCGCTGCTGGCTCCATTCGCCTCGTTTGATCCCGCTTCCCAGGTGGGGACGATTGGGCTCCTTGGGCGAGGGACGAACGCGATGCCTTTTGGAGAGGTCGTCGGCGCATCGGGCGCTCTGCTGGTGGTCTTGGGCGCCGTATCTCCGTTGATGGTGCGCCTGAGTGTTCCAAAGATCGAAAGGGGATGATCTCGATGATTGACCTTCAAACGCTGACGATCTCTTATGGAAAGAAGGTGCTCGTAGATTCGGTGAACGCTGAGTTTGCCCCGGGTACGGTCTACGGTCTCGTCGCTCCGAACGGGCATGGAAAGACGACGTTGCTGCGTGCGATGGCAGGTTTGCCGGGTCCTCGCGTGGACGGGAGCATCGTTCTGGATGAGGTGCAGGGTACGGGTGCGAGAGAGGTCCGTTCTATGATCTTCTATGCACCTGGTGAGGGGACGCTGCTGTATCCCGGATTGCGTGCGGAAGATCACCTCAAGATGGTTTGCGATATGTGGCCGCATGCTCGCGATATCGAAGAGATAGTGGAACAAACGCAGATAGGCGAGTTCGCGAAGATGAGGATCCGCACTCTGAGCCAGGGCATGAAGCAGCAGCTTACCCTGGCGATTGCGTATGCGACGGGCGCGCGGTACCTTCTATTAGATGAGCCCATGAACGCGCTCGACCCCAGCAGGGTGGACTTGCATTCCGAGATTCTCAGGAAGCTGGCCGATTCTGGTACGTGCATCATCATGTCATCCCACATCTTGGATTCGGTCGATAGGCTGTGCGATGAGATTCTGTTTTTGAAGGATGGGAAGCTCATTAGAAGCATTCCGCAAGATGATGCTGCGCCGAAGTCTCCTGGATCCCATTTCGCAAAGCCTGCCGGACGCGCCGAGGGTGCGCTAAGCACGTATCGGCGACTCTACGAAAAGGGCGGGTAGAAATGCAAGTTAAAAATCTATGTGGCCAATGTGATACCGTTGAACCCGCATATCGATACCGCTCAGCCATTCGCCTCGCCCCCATCGCACGCATCTTCATTCGGTCTGTCATTATTAATCTAACGATGCTTTGAGAAATGTAGGTGCTTCTAAATGTACTGTCGACTTCTTCTCAAACTAATCCTAAGAGACAGGGCCGTATGGATTTGTACGCTCGTTCTCGCTGCAGCCTTCTCCATCCCCATTGCGTTCAATTCACCCATCTACGGGCCCTTCTTTATGAAGCAGGGCATGCAGGGCTTTGTCGACGCATTCAATACGCGCGCACCCCAGGCCAACGGCATAGACCTATCGCCAGAGCAGCAAGTCGACGCGGAGCTTGCAAGATGCGCGAACGCCGCCCTCGCCGCTCAAACCGACGCCGCCTTTCTCGATTCTGCCGAGAGCTACTACGCGCTCATGGGCGAAGGCTTCCAATCCGGGTCCATCGTGGGAGACCGAGAGACCAATGACGCAGACCTCGCGTATTGCCGTGCCCTGAGCAGCTCCGGCATCACGGATATCCCGGCCTCCGCAAACGACCTGCCATTCCTTTCCTTCCTGCCTTACGCCATTGCCACGGCACCGTCTTTCCTTCCCTTCATCCCCTTCCTTCTCTCGTCGATACTCGTGCTCGGCGCCACAAGGCCCGGGACCCTGGCGGCAAAGGCGCCCGCACCCAAATTCCGGCGCCTTATCCAGATCGTGTTTTCGATAATCGTCGCGGGGACCGCGATGCTCCTCGCCGGCCTCGCACCCGGGGGCATTTACGCCTTGGCCCTAAACGGCTTCGGGCAAATTGGGTACCCGATCGCCTTCTTCCATGACGGCGCGCTTACCACCACGACCGCGGGAAACGTCTTCACAGCCCTGCTTATCGCGCTTCTTGCGGGCGGAACCTTGATATCCGTTTGCTCCGCCGTCCTATCGACCGCAACGAGGCGCGTCCTCGCGGGCCCCCTTGCCTCCGCGCTGCTTGTCGCGGCCCCGGCATTCCCGTTACTGTCCGATTCGGCACTGGAGCATAACGCCGCGCTCAATCTCCTGCCGCTGGCCGTGTTCTCGCCTATCGAGGCAACGGGTTACGTAGGATGCTTCCCAACAGAATTCATTGGCTCCGGTTCAGGCAGCGCATCGATGCTTGCCGTGGCCCTGGCATACGTCGCGGTCCTTTTTGCGGTCGGCGCCGTTGCGACACGTTCCCCCAAACAGCCTGGACCCGCGAAAAAGCACCATGGGCTCGAGCTTCTGGACGCGAGCGTGGGATACGGAAGCACGACGATACTTTCAATCGGGTCGCTTTTCCTGAGCCCGGGAACGGCGGCGGGCCTCATTGCCCCCAACGGCTCGGGGAAAACCACCCTTCTTGAAGCGCTGTCGGGCCAATTTCCCACCCGCATCCGCTCGGGAAGCCTGGCGGCAGACGGAATCTGCCAACGTCGATCAGCCGAATTTGCAGAACTCGTCTACCTGAGCTCTTCGGGCGGCGCGGATCTCTATCCCACGCTATCGGCCATCGAGCACCTTGCTTTCGTTAGGGAGGCGTGGAAATCGGCCGCCGACATCGACCCGCTCTGCGACTCCCTCGGAATCTCCCCATATCTCGACAAGCCGACCCGTAAACTCTCGACAGGAATGAAGCAGCAGGTAAAGCTTGCCATGGCGATATCGACCGGTTGCCCGTACCTTATCCTCGATGAACCGCTGAACGGCCTCGATCCGGGAAAGCGGAAAACCTCCTGCGACGCGATGCGCAGCGAGGTGGCGCGGGGACGAAGCGTGCTCATTTCAAGCCATCTGCTCGACGACCTGGCAGACCTCACCGACTCGTTCTATTTCATCGAGGCCGGCACGCTCGTGGAAAAGATCAAGTCGTCCTCGCAGACGCTCAAGCAGGAATACCTCGATACATACGAGAGATGAATGTGGGGGAGTGTTCGGATGAAGTTGATATTTAAGGTCCAGCTCATGTCGTGCCGAAAAGACCGTGAACCTTTTGTGGGACGCGCGGCGCCGTGGTACCATAGCCGAGTTTGTTGTCTTGGTCGGAAACCAAGACGCCTTATGCGCTGATCGGTAACCAGCGCCTGACCAATAAGGAGTCCTACCATGAAGCAGGGTATCCATCCCCAGTATGTCGAGTGCACGGTGACGTGCTCCTGCGGCAACACCTTCAAGACGCACGCTACCGTGTCCGAGATGAAGGTCGAGCTTTGCAACGAGTGCCACCCGTTCTACACCGGCCAGCAGAAGTTCGTCGACACCGGTGGACGCGTCCAGCGCTTCGCCGACAAGTTCGGTGGCGCCGCTGCCGCCCAGCTCAAGAAGGCTGAGGAGGCCAAGGCTGCTAAGGCCGCCAAGGCTGCTGAGGCTGAGGCTGCTCGCAAGGCCGCCGCTGAGGCTAAGGCTGCCGAGAAGGCTAAGCGTGCTGCTAAGTTTGCCGAGGAGGCTGCCAAGCGGGCCGCAGAGGCTCCCGCAGAGGCTCCCGTCGAGGAGGCCGCTGCCGAGGCCGAGACCACCGAGGCTGCTGAGTAAATAGCTCGCCGCGGAATCACTCGCATTCATGGCATAAGGGCCGTGCATCCGTTTGGGTGCGCGGCCCTTTTCTTTTTATTGGTGCAAACCAACCTGACCCCGCGGCACCAAGTTGGTGCATGGGGGTCAGGTTTCTTTGCACCAAATGGCAGGGGATACGTCGTTTGCCCAGATAAAACCTGCCAAAATAAACCTGTCCCTTTTTGGCAGGTTGGTCGTAGTTATTACGTGGCGGTCGAGGTCGACCGCATAGGCTGCGCCCCGTTTGGCTAAAGTACAATTATCTGTGTTTAACTCGCCTCAAGCTGCACGGCGTGGGGCGATGGCCAAAAAGGAAAACCACATGGGATTCATGTCAAAGCTGCTGTCCTTTGGATCCGATAAGGACCTTAAGCGCTACTACAAGATCGTCGACCAGATCAACGGTCTTGAGCCCCAGTTTGAGAAGATGGCCGAGGAGGAGCTCCGCGGCCAGACCGATAAGTTCCGCGAGCGCTACGCCAATGGTGAGTCGCTCGACGATATGCTGCCCGAGGCCTTCGCCACCGTGCGTGAGGCCTCCAAGCGCACCATGGGCATGCGTCACTTTGACGTGCAGCTCATCGGCGCCATGGCGCTGCACGAGGGCCACATCGCCGAGATGAAGACCGGCGAAGGCAAGACCCTCGTCTCCACCTTGGCCGGCTACCTCAACGCCATCGCCGGCAAGGGCGTGCACGTTGTTACCGTCAACGATTACCTGGCCAAGCGCGACTCCGAGTGGATGGGCCGCATCTACAAGTACCTGGGCATGACCGTCGGTCTGCTCCAGAACAACATGCCGCTCGAGCTCAAGCGCCCGGCCTACCAGGCCGATGTCACCTACGGCACCAACTCCGAGTTCGGCTTCGACTACCTGCGCGACAACATGGTCACCCGTCCCGAGCAGCGTGTTCAGCGCGGACACAACTACGCTATCGTCGACGAGGTCGACTCCATCCTGATCGATGAGGCGCGCACCCCGCTCATCATCTCGGGCGCCGGCACCAAGTCGGCCAGCACCTACAAGGACTTTGCGCGTGCCGTGCGCGGCCTGGAGCGCGGCGAGGACGTGTCGCACGACATGCTCACCGCCACTGAGGACGTTGAGCCCACGGGCGACTACGTCATGGACGAGGCCAAGCACACCATCGCCGCCACCGAGCGCGGTCTTAAGAAGATCGAGCGCCGCCTGGGTATCGAGGACATCTACGCCGACCTCTCGGGCCAGCTCGTCAACCACCTGCAGCAGGCGCTGAAGGCCCAGTACATGTTCCATCGCGACAAGCAGTACGTGGTCACCAACGGCGAGGTCAAGATCGTTGACGAGTTCACCGGCCGCATCATGGAAGGTCGCCGTTACTCCGAGGGCCTGCACCAGGCCATCGAGGCAAAAGAGGGCGTGCTCGTGCGCGAGGAGAACCAGACCCTTGCCACCATCACCCTGCAGAACTACTTCCGCCTGTATGACAAGCTCTCCGGCATGACCGGTACGGCGCTTACCGAGGACGCCGAGTTCCGCGAGATCTACAAACTGCCCGTCGAGGTCATCCCCTCCAACAAGCCCGTGCAGCGCGTTGACCACGAGGATCTGGTGTACCGCACCATCCAGGCCAAGTACAACGCCGTTGCCGACGATGTCGAGCAGCGTCACGCCAAGGGCCAGCCGGTCCTGGTGGGTACCGTCTCCATCGAGAGCTCCGAGAAGCTGTCGGCCGCTCTTACCAAGCGCGGCATCGCGCACGAGGTCCTCAACGCCAAGCACCACGAGCGCGAGGCCCACATCGTGGCCCAGGCCGGACGTTACGGTGCCGTGACCATCGCCACCAACATGGCCGGTCGTGGTACCGACATCCTGCTGGGCGGCAACCCCGACGAGCTGGTGCGCGAGCGCCTGGAGTACGAGGGCCTGACCATGGAGGACGTGACGCCCGAGCAACTCGAGCAGTTTAACGCCGAGGCCAAGGAGACCTGCAAGGCCGAGCGCGAGCGCGTGCTTGCCGCCGGCGGCCTGACCGTCATCGGCACCGAGCGCCACGAGTCCCGCCGTATCGACAACCAGCTGCGCGGCCGTTCCGGCCGTCAGGGCGATCCGGGCGAGACCCAGTTCTATCTGTCGCTCGAGGACGATCTGATGCGCCTGTTCGGTGGCGACAAGATGGACCGCGTCTCCAAGATGATGGTCACCGCCGACATGGGCGACGACATGCCCATCCAGCACAAGATCATCTCCAAGGCCGTCGAGAGCGCCCAGCACAAGGTCGAGAGCATCAACTTCTCCATGCGTAAGAGCGTCCTTGAGTACGACGACGTTATGAACAAACAGCGCCAGGTGATTTACGCCGAGCGCAACAAGATTCTGGACGGCAAGGACCTGACCGACCACATTACCGAGGTCATGCACGACACCGTGTACCGCTGCGTGCAGGAGTTCTGCACCAAGGACAGCCACGAGGGCGAGCGCGATCTGGAGGGCCTGCGCAAGTGGGTTGTGGAGCTCACCGGCCACATCGATACGCCGAAGTTCCCCGACGAGGATTATGAGGCCCTGGCTGCCGATGTCCTGGCTTACGTAGAGAAGTGCTACAACATGAAGGCCGAGCGCTTGGGCGAGGACCTGATGCGCGAACTCAACACCCAGGTCATGCTGCGCGTCATCGATACCCGCTGGATGAACTACCTGCAGGAGATGGACTACCTCAAGACCGGTATCGGCCTGCGCGGCTTTGGCCAGCGCGACCCGTTGGTCGAGTACAAGACCGAGGCCTACGGCGCGTTCCAGATGCTCGTCGACACCATGTACGAGGACTACCTGCGCACCGTCCTGCGCATCGAGATCAAGGCTGCCCCGCGTGCCGTGGAGCACAAGGAGGAGCCCGCGCTCGAGGGTGCCCAATTCTCGGGTCCTGCCGAGGTCGATGGCGACAACGGCGATTCCGTGCTTCGTAAGCAGGCACAGGTGCAGGCCCGCACGGCTGTCCAGGGTGGACCGGCTGCCGTCAACAACGGTGGCAAGGTAACCACCTATCGCAAGTCCGAGAGCGACGATCCGTACGTCAACGTCGGCCGCAACGATCCGTGCCCCTGCGGTAGCGGTAAGAAGTTTAAGCACTGCCACGGCAGGAATCGTTAATGGCAGAGGCTTTAGAGGTAACGCCCGCCGAGCTTGACGCGTTTGCGGACCGGCTCGGCGAGGTCGAGTCGTATCTCCATCTGGACGAGAAGCGCACCCGCGTGACCGAGCTCGAGGCCAAAAGCGTGGCTCCCGGCTTTTGGGATGACGCCGACGCCGCTCGCGCCACCATGGAGGAGATCGCGCGCGCCAAGGAAGACATCGCCGCCGTGGATACAGCGCGCGGCGAGCTTTCCGATGCCCGCGCGGCGCTGGAGCTTGCCGAGGAGATGGGGGATGACCCCGACGCCGCTGCCCTTCGTGAGGAGGCTGCGGCTACGGCAGAGCGCCTGGCCCGCGCCATCGACGAGCTTGAGCTTTCGAGCTGGTTTACCGGTGAGTTCGATCACGGCGATGCCATTGTGACCATCAAGCCCGGACAGGGTGGCCTGGAGGCCCAGGACTGGACCTTCATGCTCTTTAAGATGTACATGAAGTACTGCCAGCGTCGCGGCTGGAAGGTCACCATCAACGACTGTCCCGCGGCCGAGGTCATCGGCATCGACCGCGCGACCTTTACCGTCGAGGGCAAGGACGCATTTGGCATGCTGCGCGCCGAGGCCGGCGTCCACCGCTTGGTTCGCATTAGCCCCACCGACGACAAGAAGCGCCGCCAGACCACGTTTGCCGGCGTCGAGGTCATCCCCGTGCTACCCGATGATATCGACATCGAGATCAGTCCCGACGACATCCGCGTGGACGTGTACCACGCGAGCGGCCCGGGCGGTCAGGGCGTCAACACCACTGACTCCGCCGTGCGCGTGACGCATTTTCCCAGCGGCATTGTGGTCACCTGCCAAAACGAGCGCAGCCAGATCCAGAACAAGGCCGCGTGCATGCAGATCCTCAAGGCTCGCCTGTACGAGATTGAGCTCGAGAAGCGTGCCGAGGCCCTGGATGAGATCCGCGGACCCAAGACCACGATTGGTTTTGGCAACCAGATTCGCAGCTACGTGCTCTACCCGTACCAGATGGTCAAGGACCTACGCACGGGCGTGGAGACCAGCAATGTCGAGGCCGTTCTTGACGATGGCGACCTGGACCCGTTTGTTATTGGCTACCATCGTTGGGCCACCGGCAACGCCGATGCAGAAGGCTCGGAGGTCTAAAACATCGGGCAGCTTCAAGCCGATGCTAAGCCCAACGGTTGGACGGGTTTGTATCCAGAATAAACCCTGCGCAGGGGTGGTTTTTGTCCGGCGAATCGGTAGAATCGAATACAGCAAGAAGTTCGAAGCGCATCCGTTTGGGTGCGCTTTTTTGAGGGAGGCAGCATGGCATATCGTCTGGACATCAAGCGCATTCTTTCGATGAACTTCTTTCACGACCTGCCCCAGATTATGTTGGGGTGCGCTCTGGCCGCTATTGCGACCGACCTGTTTTTGATTCCCAACGGCCTTGCTGCCGGTGGCGTTACGGGCCTTGCCACCATTATCCAGGCGGTCGGTGCATCGCGCGGCCTATCGCTTCCCGTTGGTATTCAGACGATCGTGATGAACGCCTTGCTGTTGTTGGTCGTTATGCGCGAGGGCGGCATGTTCTACGTGGTGCAGACCGCGACGGGCTTTGTGCTGCTGGGCTTCTTTACCGATCTGTTCGCCCCGTTTGTAGCACCTCTGGCGGATGCGGACCTGATGCTCCCTGCCATGTGGGGCGGCATTATTACGGGCATCGGTTACGGCATGGTGTTGCGCGCCGGCGCCAACACCGGCGGCTCGGACACGATTGGCCAAATCATCTCGCGTAACACCTCACTGCCGGTGGGCTCGACCGTCATGGCGATCGATGTTGCCGTATGCGCGCTGTCGGCTCCGGTCTTTTCAATCGAAAACGCACTATATGCAGGCCTTTCGATGGTCATTAGCGGCTACGTGATCGATGCCGTGGTCGATGGTGGCAACAAACGCCGTATGGTACTCATCATCTCGGACAAGTTCCCTGATATCGCTGCCGATATCATGTATGGCCTGGGTCGTGGTTGTACCAAGTTTAAGGCGACTGGCATGTATTCGGGTGCCGAGAAGCCGGTGATTATGGTCATCGTGAGCCGTCGAGAGCTCAATACCCTCAAGACGATCGTGCGCGAGCGCGATCCTCACGCCATTGTGACGGTCGCTGACGTTACGGAAGCCTTCGGCGAGGGATTCAAGGACATTAGCGCGTAGGGGCGACCGCGTTCCATCCAAAAGACGTTCACATTGATAAACCGTTTCATCAGCGGTTCTGCCTGCTAAATTGTTCAAATAATGATAAAAACTCTGGTAAAGCCATCAGTTTCCAGCATAATGAATGACGTACGTGCATTGCGGCTGTGTTGGGATTACCTTCGGTGCCGTGCGCATTTTGTCTAATGAGGATGAAAGGAAGGCACAATGAGCGACGAAGAGCTCAAAAAGGTTGCCAACGAGGTAAGGAAGGGCATCGTCACCGGCGTGCACGCTGCCAAGTCCGGCCATCCGGGCGGTTCGCTCGGCGCTGCCGACATCATGACCTATCTGTACTTTGAGGAAATGAACGTCGACCCGGCCGACCCCCGCAAGGCCGACCGCGATCGCTTCGTGCTTTCCAAGGGTCACTGCGCGCCTGGTCTGTACGCCGTGCTCGCCGAGCGCGGATTCTTCCCCAAGGAGGATCTCGAGACGCTGCGCCATATCGGCAGCCACCTGCAGGGTCATCCCAACATGAACGACACCCCGGGCGTCGACATGTCCACCGGCTCGCTCGGCCAGGGCATTTCCGCCGCCGTGGGCATGGCCGTTGCCGCCAAGCACTGGGGCGACGACTATCGCACCTACGCCCTGCTGGGCGACGGCGAGAGCGAGGAGGGCCAGGTCTGGGAGGCCGCCATGTTTGCCGGCAACCAGCAGCTCGACAACCTCTGCGTGATCGTCGACCATAACGGCCTGCAGATCGACGGCCCCGTCGAGGAGGTCAACGACCCCATGCCGCTCGCCGACAAGTTCCGCGCGTTCAAGTTTCACGTGGTGGAGCTCGCCGACGGCAACGACTTCGACCAGATCCGCGCCGCCTTTGCCGAGGCTCGCGCTACCAAGGGCCAGCCGACCGCCATCATCGCCGAGACCATGAAGGGCAAGGGCGTTTCCTTTATGGAGAACCAGGTTGGTTGGCACGGCAAGGCCCCCAACGATGAACAGTTTGAGCAGGCCATGGCAGAGCTCACGGCCGCCGGAGAGGAGCTCTAGGATGGCAGACGTCAAAAAAATCGCCACGCGCGTAAGCTACGGCGAGGCCCTCGTCGAGCTCGCCAACGAGCACGATGACTTTGTGGTCCTCGACGCCGACCTGGCCGCCGCCACGCAGACCGGCAAGTTCAAGGCCGCCTGCCCCGATCGTTTCTTCGATGTGGGCATTGCCGAGAGCAACCTGATGGGTGTTGCCGCCGGTATCGCAACCACCGGTCGCGTTGCCTTTGCGAGCAGCTTTGCCATGTTTGCCGCCGGCCGCGCTTTTGAGCAGGTCCGTAACTCCATCGGCTACCCGCACCTCAACGTTAAGATCGGTGCCACGCACGCCGGTATCTCGGTGGGCGAGGATGGCGCCACGCACCAGTGCTGCGAGGATATCGCCCTCATGCGCGTCATCCCCGGCATGACTGTGATCGTTCCTGCCGACGACGTCGAGGCCCGCGCCGTGACGCGCGCCGCCTACGAGTGCGACGGCCCCGTGTACATGCGCTTCGCCCGTTTGGCCTCGCCGGTTATCAACGACCCCGAGACCTACAAGTTCGAGTTGGGTAAGGGCATTGTCATGCGCGAGGGCGCCGATGTGACCATCATCGCCTGCGGCCTGATGGTCGGCGAGGCTCTCGAGGCCGCCGAGCAGCTCGCTGCTGAGGGTATCGACGCTGAGGTCATCAACATGCACACCATCAAGCCCATCGATGCCGACCTGATCGTCAAGAGCGCCACCAAGACCGGCCACGTCGTGACCGTCGAGGAGCACTCCGTGATCGGTGGCCTGGGCAGCGCCGTTGCCGACGTCCTGTGCGAGCAGTGCCCGACGCCGCTCAAGAAGATCGGCGTCAACGACACCTTCGGCGAGTCCGGCCCGGGTGCCGAACTCCTGCACAAGTACGGCCTGGACGCCGCCAACATCGTGGCGACCACCAAGGAGTTCTTGGCCTAGGACAAGACGAGGCAAAGTATCGCCTCAGCAACCGTATGCAATCCAAAACAGGGGCGTCCTCAAAGAGGACGCCCCTGTTTTTGTCGGCAACAAACAAATTAGGCCCGCACCAAGCAAGGGCTTTCTCCGGGAAACGGGCCCAGACCAGCAAAGTGCAATTCAGACCCTCCCAACTTTGTGTTCACGGCATCTCAAGCTGGTGCGTCGGCCCCCTAGTAGTCGCAGGCCGGACACAGGGCTACTTTCCAAATCTTTCCGCAGGACGGAGGAGCCCCCGCCGCACGCAGTGCGCAGCGGAGGCTCCGACATGTCCGAGGACGATTTGGAGAGTAACCCTGTGTCCGGCCGGAGGGACCCAAACACGGCCATGCTTCTTATGTGCAGCAAAGCTAATGCTGCTAAAATACTAAGCGCTCATGTAGTTTAAACGCACGACGATAAGGAGCACCAGTGGGTAACCACTTCCGTACCTCCGGTGCGGGCGATGATGCCCCCAAGACGCAGGTAGGCGTCCAGGGCAGTCGTTTCGCCACTCCGGATTCAGAGGGCCAGCCTGTTGCTCAGGCCCCCGCTCAGCCGGCAGATCAGGCACAGCCGGCATCCGATCCCTTTGCCTACAATCCAACCAGCGATGTCGCGCTTTCCGGCACGGCGGGTTTTGAGCCCGTTCAGGCCGTGACCGCTCGCGTGGAGCAGCCTCAGGCTGGTGCCGCCACGCCGCAGCCTACCATGGCCGGCATTCCCGACCCCATGGCCCCTGCGACGCCGGCTCCTCAGCCTGCGCAGTCCGGTCTCTTTGCCGCTATTCCCGACCCCACGCAGCCTGCTGCCCCGGTGGTCGAGAGCGATCAGGCCGCCGAGGTCGCAAGCCTCGATAACGCGCTCAACAACCCCGATTTTACGTCGGTGTTTGCGCCCATCGATCCGCAGGCCAGCCGCAAGAAGATGGCCAAGCAGGCCGGTGTCGAGCCCGTTATCCTTATGGAGCATGTCACCAAGATCTATCCGGCACAGCCCAACAAGCCTGCACTCGACGACATCAACATCGAGATCTATCCGGGCGAGTTCGTCTTCCTGGTCGGTCACTCCGGTTCGGGTAAGACCACGCTGCTGTCGACGCTCAACCGCGACGTCAAGCCGACGAGCGGCCGCATCCTGGTTGCCGGTCAGGATCTCATGAAGATCAAGAACCGCAAGGTTCCGTTCCTGCGCCGCCAGATTGGCGCCGTGTTCCAGGACTTTAAGCTTCTGCCGCAAAAGACCGCCTACGAAAACGTGGCGTTTGCCCTTCAGTGCATCGGCAAGCCCAAGGGCGTCATTCGCAGCCAGGTGCCCGAGGTGCTGCGTCTGGTCGGTCTGGCCGATCAGATGGACTCGCTGCCCGACCAGCTTTCCGGTGGCGAGCAGCAGCGCGTTGCCGTCGCCCGCGCTATGGTCAACCGTCCGCCGCTGCTGATCTGCGACGAGCCCACGGGTAACCTCGACCCGGCGATCTCGCTGGGCATCATGAAGCTGCTCGAGCGTATTAACCGCACCGGCACCACCGTGATCGTCGCCACGCACGACCGCGAGATGGTCGATAGCATGCACCGTCGCGTGATCGCCCTTGAGGGCGGCCACGTTATCCGCGACCAGGAGAGGGGAGGTTACGGCAACTATGGCACCAACTAACGTGGGCTACTCCTTCAAAGAGGCAATCAGCCACTTCTTCCGTAACTGGACTACCTCGCTCGGCGCCGTCATCACGATCTTCCTTTCGCTGTTTATCATCGGCCTGTTCATCATGGGCTCCGCGATGCTGAACTCCGTGATCGGCACCGTCGAGGATCAGGTTGTCATCAACGCGTTCATTAGCGATGACGCCGATCAGGCCGATGTTCAGGCTTTTGAGGCCGAGCTTAAGACGTGGAGCAACGTCAAGTCCGTGACCTATAAGGACAAGGACGACGCGCTGGCCGAGTATACGAGCAAGATGTCGGGCAACGCCGACGCCACCATGAGCGCGCTCGATGGCCAGAACCCGCTGCCGGCTTCGTTTGCAATTGAGATGGACGATCCGTCCAAGGTCGAGAGCACGGCCAAAAAGCTCAAGAAGGATGCCGATTTCCAGAAGATCGCGGATGACGGCGACGTCAACGCGAGCGTGCTGTACGGCCAGGAGGAAGTGAGCCGCCTGTTCCAGGTGACCAACTATATCCGCATCGCCGCCGTGGTGCTCGTTGGCCTTCTGACCTTTATCGCTTTCATCTTCATCAACAACACGATTCGCCTATCCATCACGGCGCGTCGTCGTGAGATTGCGATTATGCGTCTGGTCGGCGCCAGCAACGGCTTCATTCGCGGCCCGTTTATCACCGAGGGCGTACTGCAGGCCATTTTGGGCTCGCTGCTTTCCATCGGCGTTCTGGAGCTGCTGCGCAATTTGATGATTCCGCGTCTGCAGGAGAGCATCGGCTGGATGTCGTTTGCCCTGCCGATGCAGTACTACCTGGTGACCTATGCTGCGCTGATTCTGGTCGGCGTGATTATCGGTCTCTTTGGTTCTGCCATCGCCATGCGCCGCTACCTGCGCGTGTAGGCATGCCTGGAATTCATCCCTTCCAACGGGTCGTCTCTTATGGGGCGGCCCGTTTTTTGTCCCCTAGGGATGATTTGGGTAGACTCTTGGGATGTAAACGGCAATCGATAGTTAGGAGGCGCCATGGGGCGCAATAACAAGCATAAGCGTGGAGCTCGCAATAAACGCGGGCCGGTGCGCAGCGAACGCCGTCCGAGCCTGACCGGGCGCGTGCAGCTCCATGAGCACAGTGCCTATGTCATAACCGAGAATGGCGACTACAAGGTCATGGGCCGTGGCAAGCGCGAGATTATGGATGGCGATACCGTTGCCGTGAGCATTAAGAACAGCCCGCACGGTGAGCGGCGCGCCGTGATCGAAGGCGTGGTTGAGCGCGCAGCCATAAGCGTAGTGGGTACGTACCAGACCGCCGGTCCGCTCGGTGTGATCGAGCCGCTCGATTCGCGTCTGAAGGCCGACTTCTTCATTCTGCCCGAGGATACCTCGGCGGATCGCCTGGGTGTCCACCCGGGTGATGCTGTTGTCGCGCGCATTTTGACCTACCCGACGCGCCTGGAATCGGGCACCGTGACGATCGAGCGCCGCATTGGCGGAGATGACGCGCCCGATTTGGGCGTTCAATATGTGATGGCGCGTTACGGCTATACCGATAGCTATCCCGAGGCCGCGCTGGACGAGGCCGAGGGGCTTTCGCTCGATGTGTCCGCGGCGCTTAAGGACCCGCTCCGTCGCGATCTGCGCGACCGCTTTGTCATCACGATCGACCCGGTCGACGCGCGCGACTTTGACGATGCCATTTCGTTGGAGCGCACGCCCGAGGGTGGCTACAAGCTGGGTGTGCATATCGCCGACGTTTCACACTATGTGGCTTGGGACGGGCATATCGATCTTGAGGCTCGCCATCGTACGACATCGGTGTATCTGGCCGATCGCGTGCTTCCCATGCTGCCCGAACGCCTGTCCTGTGACCTGTGCTCGCTTCTCCCTGACGAGGACCGTCTTGCGTTTACCGTCGATATCGAGCTCGATGAGCAGGGTCGCGTGCGGCATTACGATCCGTACCCCAGCGTGATTCGCTCGCGTGTGCGTATGGACTATGACGGCGCCGAGGCGCTGCTGGTGCGTGCCGGTGCGGTTGAGTATTCGGTGCTGGAGGGTGCGGCCGAGGATGTTGCGGCTGCCGAGGCCTCGCGCGAGGAAGCGCTTGAGCGCGGTCTTGCGTGCGAGGAGACTGCCCGCGGCTACAACATCGACCTCGGCGATTTCCTTGTCGCCGCTAACGAACTCGCCGAACTTCGCCGTCGTATTCGTCGCGCCCGCGGCTCAGTCGATTTTGACACGGCCGAGATTCGCGCTCTATTGGATGAGGACGGAGTGCCCGTGCAGATTGTGGCGCGTGAGCGTTCGTGTGCCACGTCGCTTATCGAGGAAGCCATGCTGCTCGCCAACGAGTGCGTTGCAGAGTGGCTGGCAGACCGTGATATCGAGGCCTGCTATCGCGTGCATGAGGATCCGAGCCCCGATAGCCTGCACGGTGCTGCCGTTGCGTTGGCGCAGCTAGGCATCATCGACGATCGCCGTGCTGCCGGTATTGCCCTGGGGAGCCCCGATGAGCTGCAGGCTGCAGTTGATGCTGCCGCCGGTTCGGCCAACGCACCGCTCGTTAACACGCTGCTTCTGCGCAGCATGCAGCGCGCGCTGTACAAGCCGCGCAACGAGGGCCACTTTGCACTCGCCGCGCCGTGCTACTGTCACTTTACGAGTCCCATCCGTCGCTATCCCGATCTGGTGGTGCACCGCGTGCTCAAACTGCAGTTGGCCTATGAGCAGCTCGGCGGCAAGGACGCCTTGGTCCGTACGCCGTGGCTGATCGGCAAGGGGCGCGAGTCGCTGCCGCGCATTCTGCCGCAGATCTGCCGCGCATGTAGCGATGCCGAGCGCGCGGCAGATGCCGCCAGCCATGCGACGCAAAAGATCAAGATTGCCCAGTACTATGAGGATCGCCTGGGCGAGCGCTATGCCGGAACCGTCTCGTGGGTTAGCAGCATGGGCCTCTTTGTGCGCTTGGACCTGACGCAGGTCGAAGGCTTGGTTTCGATTAAGAGCTTGGGCAACGAGTGGTTCGAGTTCGACGAGGACGCGCTTACTCTGACGGGCGCCGACACAGGCACCCGTTACGAGCTGGGGCAGCGCGTGATTATCGAGGTCTCACGTGTCAATACCACGCGTGGGCACTTGGACTTCAAGCTTATCCATTAGCCAAATCCCGACTGATGATGGAGGAGCGGAGGGCGGCCTTTCGGGACCGCCCTCCGCATTTGAATTGTGGCCACCTTACCGTCTGCCTGGCTGTCCGCTTGCCTGCTATTTGAGAGGTAAAACCTACCAAAATAAACATGTCCCTTTTGGCAGGTTTACAAGAAAGCGGGGATGAGATGGCGACGGTGTACGGTTATGCGCGGGTGAGTTCGCGCGATCAGAACCTTAATCGGCAGCTGGATGCGCTGGGCGCCTATGGCGTGGGCTCGGCGAATATTTATGCCGACCATGCGAGCGGCAAGGACTTCGATCGGCCGCATTATCGCGAGCTGCTACACGTCCTGGGAGACGGGGACGTGCTGGTGGTGCTTTCTATCGACCGACTTGGCCGTAATTACTCCGAGATTCTTGAGGAATGGCGACGCATTACCAAGGAGCTCGGGGTTGCCATTGTGGTGTTGGACATGCCATTGCTTGACACGCGCGCCAGGGCCAGCGGCGCGCCGGATGTGACCAACGCCCTGATTGCCGATATTGTGCTGCAACTGCTGAGCTACGTGGCGCAGGTGGAGCGCGAGAATATCCATCGGCGCCAGGCGGAGGGAATTGCAGCGGCGCGGGCGCGAGGGGTCCGTTTCGGTCGACCTCGCAAGCCGTGCCCTCCTCAGTTTGAGCTGGTGCGCGATAGCTATGAGGCGGGCGATATTACCCGCAGCCAGGCAGCAAAGTGCCTGGGCGTGTGCGTGGGGACGTTCGATCGCTGGATGCGCGAGGCGGGGTAGGGGTTTGCGTCGCTTTGTCGCTTCCTGTTGCGATTCAAATTTTGATACGGTGACGATGTCATTTGGGGCTACACTCGCTCATATTTAAAAAGACGGAGGTTGGCCTTTGGCGCACATGAAGATAATAATCGGGTGGACCGCGATCGCTCTGTTCGTCGCAACGCTGGCGGGCATCTGGGTGCTGACGGAGCAAAACGCAGTGCAGACGTCGTTGCTGAGCGAGTCCACCGCGCGCGTGGTGGAGGGTCAGGCTGCGAGCGTTCAGGCTGTCGATGCCACGGGTGAAGCTCAGGCGGAGAACGGAATGACTGGGGGCACCGATTCGGCTGCCTCGAATGTCCGGTCTGGCCGACTTGCTTCCATTCGCATGTGGGTGGGCACAAACGTCCGTCGCGTCGCCCATACCGTAGAGTTTTTCTTCGTCGGATTGTTCGCCTCGGTGGTCGTGGTTTGCTTTTCCAGGCGTCCGTGGAGCGTATGCTCCCGTTGCGTGCCCGTATTGCTCTTTTGCGCCGCCTGCTCCGTTGGCGACCAGGTGCATAAGATCTTTGTTCCCGGCAGGCATTTCGACGTTATCGATTTAGGATTCGATGCTGCGGGCTATGTCACCGCCATGCTGTTGGTATTGCTGGCAGCGGCGTTGGTGCGCCATGCGACTCGGCCGATCGGCGCCCATGCGAGGCGCTAGCCTTAAGACGAGACATCGCGACTGCCTATGCTTCGACATTGACTACAATAACGGCTGCAATCGCGAGTGGTCGTCGATGTGCAGTTTTCCAGACACCTGTTTTCTCTAAGAAAGGAAATCCCATGGCGGTATTGTTTGTTGAATATCCCAAGTGCTCGACCTGCAAGAAGGCCAAGGCATGGCTGGACGAACATGGGGTAGAGTATATCGATCGCGATATCGTTTTGGACAATCCCACGGCTGATGAGCTTGCGACCTGGATTGCTCGTTCGGGGCTGCCGGTGCGGCGCTTCTTTAATTCGTCGGGCATGAAATATCGAGAGCTGGGCCTGAAGGCGCGTCTGGATGCGGGCATGACGGATCGGGAGTGCTACGAGCTGCTGGCGACCGACGGCATGCTGGTCAAGCGTCCGCTGCTGGTGGGCGACGACTTTGCGATTCCTGGGTTTAAGGAAGCGGCCTGGACCGAGGTGCTGCTGTAGTGGCTGCGGAAAGTGCGTCCCGTTTTGAGCTCGGATTCCGGGACGCAGTTTCCGGTTGAAGGGGCTAGCGGAAACCGTATCCCAGTTTGAGCGCGAAATCTGGGATACGGTTTCCGTTTGGGGCCTCTAGGGGAAAGCGCGTCCCGTTCTGGACGTAAATTCCGGGATGAGCTTTCCGGTTGGCGGGCATGCGCACTATCCCGGCTGGCGGGCATATGCGCTAATCCTCAAGCTGTGCCCATTCGTGCGGATCGTAGACCTTTACGTGCTTGTTGGGCTTGCCGCTCCAGTACTCCTCGTCCATAAAGGGCAGATATGCCTGAACGCCGGGGCAGATAAAGGGAATCCGCTGCTGTTGCAGTCGCTCGCGCTGGCGCTGCTCCAGGTGCGCCTCGGATATGACGGTCGGCATACCGGACAGCTCGACGAGGCTTGCCTGGATTCGCTTAAGGTCGGGGAGTCCCGCGTGCCATGACACCCGCATGATCAAAAAGGATGCACGGCGGTATTTTGCCTGCACCACAGTAATGGCGGGGCGTAACGTGGGGTGAATTTTGTCCCGTTCGGGCCAAAGGTCGGCAGTGATCTCGAGGCCCAGGGTCTCCCATAGGTAATCAAGCTCTTCGTCCATGTCGCCTCGATATCTACGCGATCATTGATACTTCGATTGTGTTGCCTGGTGCTATCGTTTTCACGGTAGAATCTGCCAACGGTTGACGGCTACCGCTCGCGGTGTTTTGCCCTTCGTGTACAGCGGTTGGCTTCACAGGTCCTTCACGGGTTGGACTAAATTAGGCCAATTTGACTGAATTTCAAAAAAGTCAAAATTGGGGCTTGCGTCACGGCGAGACTTCCCGTATATTTCTTTCTTGCGCAAAGGCACAGCCGAGCGCAGCGATGCAGTCATTGGGATGTCGTCTAATGGCAGGACAGCGGATTCTGGTTCCGTCAATGGGGGTTCGACTCCCTCCATCCCAGCCATTGCATTTGCTACATATGGCCCGTTCGTCTAGCGGTTTAGGACGCCGCCCTCTCAAGGCGGAGATCACCAGTTCGAATCTGGTACGGGCTACCAAAATTGAACGCCCGGGCCTCGTAAGAGACCCGGGTTTTGTGTATTGACCGTATATACGGCGCCTGCCGTGTTTCGCTCAGATCGAGGAGTAGCCATGGATCTGCCCATCAGCTTGCAAGACATCACGTATGCCGAGAACTATCTGGCGCAGGGCGACCTGGCTACGGCGACGCCGCTGCTGGAGCGTCTGGTGGAGCTCGCCGAGGAGTATATCGACGCTGAGTGCAAGACGGAGGAGAAGCGCCAATACTTTAGCTTCGATAGCAAGTTTGAGCGCTTGGCCTATCGCCGCGTGGAGAAGGATCCGCGCGAGCTCGTGCAGGTCGAGGTGCCGTTTGACCGCCTGTACTCTGACATGGCGTTTGCCTACATTCGCCAGCAGGATTATGTGAGCGCTCGTAATGCCCTGATGCAGGCTGTGCGTTGGGACCCCATGAACTGCAACTATCGCTTGGATTTGGCCGAGCTGTTCCGCGCTCTCGAGGACAAGCAGGAGTGGGCTTCGCTTTCGTTTTCGGTGCTAGAGCGCGCGAGCGATGGCAAGTGCGCCGCCCGCGCTTACGCCAATCTAGGTCAGTACTTCTTGGAGCCCGAGACCGAGAACGTTTCGGCTGCCGTGGGCTGCGCGCGTCTGGCGCTGCGCCTGGCGCCCAACGATGCGCATACGACGCGCCTGCTCAACAAGATCCATACCACCTATCCGGATGCCGCCGATGAGAGCGACGAGCACGTGATGGGTGAACTGGCCCTGCAAGGCGTTCCGACCTCGCCTTCGGCCGAGATTGCCATCTGCCTGATTATGTGCGCGACCGATGCTGCAAGCGACGGCGACAAGCAGGAGGCGACGCGCCTGACGGTGCGTGCTCGCGACTTGGTGGGCGAGGAGGCCTGCGCGGCGATTATTAAACTGGTGCGCGAGAGCGATGCCGAGCTCAATGCCGAGCGCAAGGCAAAGCGCGAAGCTACGGGCAAGGGTTCCGATGGCGCCAAGGAGGCCGGCGATGCCCAGTAAGCGCGAGCGCAAACTCATTTCCAAGAATCGCTCGGCACATCACGAGTACTTTATCGATGAGACGTTTGAGTGCGGTATTGAGCTGAGCGGCACCGAGGTCAAGTCGATTCGCGAGCGCGCCTGTCAGATCACTGACACTTTTGCGCTGATTCGTGGCGGCGAGTGCTGGCTCGTCGGACTGCATATCCACCCTTATAGCCATGGTGGCGTGTGGAATCGCGATCCCGACCGTCGGCGTCGTCTGCTGCTGCACCGCAAGGAGATCGACTTTCTTGACGGCAAACTTCGCAACCGTGGTTATGCGCTGGTTCCGTTGGAGCTCTACTTTAATACCGACGGCCGCGTAAAGCTGCTGCTGGGTCTGGGTCGCGGCAAGAAGCTCTACGACAAGCGCGAGGACATGGCCAAGCGTGATGTCCAACGCGAGATCGACCGCGCCCTCAAGGAACGCAACCGGTAGGCGCTCTATATAAGTTGCGGTGAGATACGGACTGTTTTGCCTGTTTGAGGGGCTATTCAGTCCCTATTTCACCGCAACTGCGGGCGTCTTATCTTTCTTACTGTTCTGACACATATGTCTCAAAGGCGGCGTCCGTTATGGGTGCCGCCTTTTTTGTGGGTACATACATTCATGAGGTTCCAACCCGAGCTAGGGGAGTGATCGTTATGGACAAAACTGCGTTCTTTACCATGCCGAGTGGCCTGTACGTGGTGAGCGCCGCGGCAGACGGGCTGCGCGCCGGCTGCGTCATCAACACTGCGGTGCAGGTGACGTCCATGCCGCCGCGTATTTCGGTTGCCGTGAACAAGGACAATGTCACCTCGGGCGTCATCGCATCGGCCAAAGCGTTCGCGCTGACCGTGATCGATCAGACCGCCGACATGCTCTACATCGGTAACTTTGGGTTCCGCACCAGCAGCGATTATGACAAGTTTGCCAAATACGAGACCCGCGAGACGGCTCTGGGCATGCCCTATGTGCCCGAGCACGCGGCGGCCCTGTTTAGCTGCCGTTTGATCGACACTGTGGATGTGGGCACGCATCTGCTGTTTATTGGCGAGGTCGAGGATGCCGAGCGCCTGAGCGACGAGACGCCGCTGACGTACGACTACTATCACAAGGTGCTAAAGGGCAAGACGCCGCCCAAAGCCTCGTCGTATCAAGGCTAGAAATGTTCTAAAAATACTTGCATTATGTTATTGAGAATATATACTAATAAGTAAGTACACCAGCAGTCACGTTCGAGAGGAGAACATCATGGCTGAGGAGAAGAAGACGTATAAGTTTGTGTGCACCGTTTGCGGTTACGAGGTTGAGGTCGACACGCCCGAGCTGCCCGAGGACTACGTGTGCCCGGTGTGCGGCGTCGGTCCCGATCAGTTTGAGCTCGTCGAGGAGTAACTCGCAGGCACACGGCGAAAGCCGAACATAGCTCTGTCCAAGGGCCCCGGTCGAATTCTCGGCCGGGGCCCTTTTGATTCAAGACTTTAGTCCGCTGGCCGCGCAGCGGCCAGCTTTAAACCACCCGCTACGCGGGTGGAGACAAACGGCTTTACAAAGCCACCCCTCCG
>NZ_JBDGAW010000002.1:0-169796 GCF_040910265.1 Collinsella aerofaciens
GGGTGCCGTTCGACTTGCATGTGTTAGGCGCGCCGCCAGCGTTCATCCTGAGCCAGGATCGAACTCTCCGTCCAAAATATCTGGGCTTCGAGCCCGTCCGGTCCTCACAACTATTAGCTGATCGGTTCCGTTCGATTCATATGGTTCTAGTATAGGAAAAGGAATTTCTCGGGGCCGCCTCTCGGCGGCCTTGCGAAAAACAAATCCAAGTTAGACCATTTCAAATGGTTCGATGTCTGCCCGGATGAGACACAACTGGTGTGTCCATCCTCGCAGTATCCGGTTCTCAAGGTGCACGCTGTGCGGTCCATCCGGTTCGACCGGGCCGCGCGGCAAGGAGATATATTGCCAGACCGCGAAGCTCTGTGGGACGTCAATTCCACTCTTCACAAGTCCTACACAACATATCGCTTTCTATAGCTAATAGAAAGACTGGTGCGGATCTTCCGCACGTATCAGATGATGACCCTTTGGTTCAGAAATATATAGAGATCGGTCACCTGTAAATGTCTATCTACCCGCGCTTTTAGCAATGTAAACCGCGCTTTAGATAAAAAGAGGGAGCGCCGCGTACAACGCGACACTCCCCTAGCGATTCAAGAGAATCTATTAGGCCTCGAGAGCCTTCTTGGCGATGGTAGCCAGCTCGTTGAAGGACTCGATGTCCTCGTAAGCCATCTGAGCCAGGACCTTGCGGTCGAGCTCGATGCCGGCAACCTTCAGGCCGTGCATGAACTGAGAGTAAGAAATATCGTTCAGGCGAGCAGCAGCGTTGATACGAGTAATCCAGAGAGAACGAATCTCGCGCTTCTTGTTGCGGCGATCACGATACTGATACTGCAGGGAGTGCTGGACCTGCTCTTTAGCATGCTTGTAAGTACGCGAAGCGGCACCGTAGTAACCCTTCGCACGGTGCATAACGGTACGGCGCTTCTTCTTGGCGGCAACAGCGCGCTTAATACGTGCCATGTTCTATCAACTCCTAGATGGTAAAACGAAAACGGGAACGCGAACTTAGGCGAGACGCGACTTGATGACCTTGCGGTCGGCAGCGGCGATCTCGGTCTCCTGACGGAAGCCACGCTTACGCTTGGTGGACTTCTTGCTCAGGATGTGGCTCTTGAAAGCCTTGGCGCGCATAAGCTTGCCGGTACCAGTCTTGCGGAAACGCTTCTTGGTGCCGCTGTGGGACTTCATCTTAGGCATGAAATACTCCTTAATCGGTTACAGAACACTAGTTACTTGCTATCGCTTGCCGCTTTATCCTCATCGAAGGCGCCCTTAATCGGGGCGAGCAGCATAAGCATGTTACGGCCTTCCATCTTAGGCTTGGACTCGACCGTAGCGTAAGGCTTGAGATCCTCGGCGAGACGCTCGAGAACGTTAAGGCCCTGCTCCGGGTGAGCCATCTCACGGCCGCGGAACATGATGGTGATCTTAACGCGTGCGCCCTTCTTGAGGAAACGCAGAACGTGACCCTTCTTGGTCTCGTAGTCGCCAACGTCGATCTTGGGTCGGAACTTCATTTCCTTGACCTCGACCTTGGACTGGTTCTTACGAGCAGCCTTGGCCTTCATGGCCTGCTGGTACTTGAACTTACCGTAGTCCATGACCTTGCAGACCGGCGGCTCCGCGTTGGGAGCGATCTCGACCAGGTCGAGACCCTGATCGTCGGCGACGCGCTGGGCATCGCGGATGGCGAACAGGCCGAGCTGAGAGCCATCGACGCCAATCAAACGACACGAAGATGCAGTGATCTCGTCGTTGATGCGGGTGTCATCAGACTTAGCTATTTTCCCTACCTCCATTCATAAAAAAATAACCCGGCGCTTCTCAGCAACCAGGTCGTACACATAGACTTCCTCGATTTGAGGAAGGGAATCTAAGTTGTATGACCAGTCAGCTGCTCATTGGCGCCAAAAGGTGGGAACCCTCGGGTTCCTCTTTAGGGCATTGCGGGAACAACGCCTTGGCGATAATAACACGTACCGCGCGTTATCACATTACGTACACGAAAAAGGGAGCCTTGACCCCCTTGAACGTCCACTTGCATGCATGGTGCCCGAGGCGAGACTCGAAGGGCCTTCGCTTCGCGAAGCTCCAGGCTTCGGGCGCACGGCGCCCTCGCCACGCTCCGCTACAAACAGGCCACAAGCCTGTTTGCTTAACGCTTCGCGCGCTCACGCGAGTTCGGCACGAAAAAGGGGGCCGCAACCCCCTTGAACGCTCGCTTGCATGTATGGTGCCCGAGGCGAGACTCGAACTCGCACGTTGTTGCCAACGGTGGATTTTGAGTCCACTGCGTCTGCCAATTCCGCCACTCGGGCACGCAATGCGTGAGTTAGTTTATCACAGCTTTCTACCGATTAGTCCGAAAATGGAACTTCGAGCATTTCGATGAGTTCGACCGTGCGGAGCATCTCGCGCCGACGGCATCCGCGACCGTCGACCGAAGCCTCACCCATCTGGTTATCGTAAGGGTCCTCGCGCATGCCGTCGAAAGAGGGCTCAAACTCTGCCTGGAATCGATTGTTGGCCACCATACGCCACGGGTCGAGATTGCCAAAGTAGTGACGGCGGCGCCACTCCTCCCCCATCCTGCGAGCAGAAGATCCAAATGACACGTCGGCGTTGAGCCAACCGGTCTGCGGCGTATAGAACTCTGCCCAGTCGTGCGACCCCACCGAATCGGGCGTAACATACAGGCCGCTCTGCCAACGGGCAGGCACGCCCGCGATACGGCACATGGTGATAAACGTGAGCGCCATAACGCCGCAATCGCCGCGGAGCGAATGCGCGCAGTCATCGGCAATAGATCCCAAAAGCAAGTACGGCGGCTGATAGCGATAGTCGATATGCTGCGTCAGGTAATCATAGATAGCACGGGCGCGATCGAGCGGATCCTCGAGCCCGTCAATGACACGGGCTGTCAGCTGCTGTAGATACGGCGTGAATGCAATGTGCTGACGGTCCTCGGAAATATCCTCGGGCAGAGGCGCGTCCATACGCGGGTGAACCGGAAGTGTGCCACCGTAGACATCACAATAAGCAGCATCGATGTGATAACGATAGGTCACCGAAAAAAAGTGCTCACTCGAAGAAGACCACGAGGCGGTACGCGCCGAAGCATTCGCGGGGGCAACAGCACCCTCCGGCGTCATATCGAGAACCTCGATATGAGACTGTTGACGACAGGCAGCGGCAACGGGTAGCCACGCGCGAACAGTCTCTCCATCTAGAGCACCGGGGACAGACACGGACGCTTTAAGCGTAATGACGCGAGCCAATCCGTTTTGTGACTCCATCTCCTTGAGCATCTCGTTGCGCAGTGCTATTCCGTCCGTAGAATCGGGCCGCATGCCGGGAACCTCTTTGGGATATACGCGAAGCGAATCGAGGAAGTTGTCGAGAACGAACAGTTCGCCATCGATAAAGCGCCAGTCAATACGCTTACGATTAATCAGGTCATCAAACTGCTCTTCGGTAAACTCTGGCCACTCCTCGCGAATCATCGCAATAGCTCGATCGCGCGACACCGAAAAATGAAGCGGCGTCTCGAGCATGCGATACCGCTCGGCACGAACACAAGCAGCCAGCGAAGGCTCGGGGTTCTGCTCCAAAAGGCGATCGCAGGCAGCAACAGCCTGCGTCAAATACCCGGCATCCTTAAGACGAAGAATCTCGGGCGGCAGTCCAGCATCGAGATGACGAAAGTCATCACAGCAAACATCAACAGAGCAACCAACAGGACCCTCGTCAATAACCTTCCCATCCGAAGGCAGTACATTAATAACAGCCATACCAAAACTCCAAGTCACTAGAACGCTTGAAGCCCATTGTAGCGAGATAAAAAGAAAGCCCCAACAAGGGAGCCATCAACACCGCTGAACGGTAGTCAAATAAATAATTCAGCCTCGTAACCCTGCGGCGTTAAACGAAGGAAGCCCCGTCCCCCGGAACTATTTCCTTGGCGCGACTTCTGGCAAAGCCAGGTGAGCGCAAAGGAAACAGTGTAGGGGGACGGGGCTTCCGGCGGGAAGTTTAGCGACGCTTACGCCTTGTTGACGGAGCCAAACTCCTCCATGAGCTCCTTGGTGCGGGCAACGATGTTGTCGCGACCAGGCTTGAGGAGCTTGCGGGGGTCAAAGCCCTTGCCCTGCTGATCCTTGCCAGCCTCGATGTACTCGCGAACGCCCTTGGCGAAGACGAGCTGCAGGTCGGTGTTGACGTTGATCTTGGAGATGCCCAGGGAGATGGCCTTCTTGATCTGATCCTCGGGGATGCCGGTGCCACCGTGCAGGACGAGGGGCAGGTCGCCGGTCTGGGCCTTGATCTCGCCCAGGCGCTCGAAGGAAAGGCCAGCCCAGTCGGCGGGGTACACGCCGTGGATGTTGCCGATGCCGCAGGCGAGGAAGTCGACGCCCAGGTCAGCGATCTGCTTGCACTCAGCAGGATCAGCGAGCTCGCCGCTGGAGGTCACGCCGTCCTCGGTGCCGCCGATGCCGCCGACCTCGGCCTCGATGGACATGCCCTTGGAGTGGGCAAGCTCAACGAGCTCCTTGGTGCGGTCGAGGTTAAGCTGGAAGGTCTCCTCGTGAGAGCCGTCATACATGATGGACGTGAAGCCGGCCTCGATGCACTTAAAGCAGTCCTCGTAAGAACCGTGATCGAGGTGAAGGGCGACGGGAACGGTAACGCCCGTGGCCTCGACGGCAGCCTTGACCATGTCGGCGCAGACCTTGAAACCGCCCATCCACTTAGCGGCACCAGCGGTGCACTGAAGGATCAGCGGAGACTTGGCCTCCTCGGCGGCCTGGAGAATAGCCAGGGTCCACTCGAGGTTGTTGGTGTTGAAGGCACCAAGACCGTACTTGCCGGCCTCGGCCTTCTTGAGCATGTCTGCTGCGTTGACGAGCATAAAAGAAACCTCCTGTAAGGTTGCTCCGATAACGCCTGAGATTTTACCACGGCGCACCCGAGCATAAACGTTCGTTTGTTCACGAATATCGTCCAAACAGACTTTTTTGACCGTTTGCCCTACGAAATCGACCCGTTGGGGAAAAATAGCTTGACGTTTGGACGCTTCTCGTGCTTCAAAAGCCGACTATTAAGCTAAATCTGCATGAAAGGGTTCTGCATGAGCTCGCGTGCCATGGTGGTCGAATCGCCATGACCGGTTAGGCAAACGGTATCGGGCGGGAGAAGCCGGGCGAGCTTGGAGAGCGAGCGCAGAATCGCCGCCTCGTCTCCTCCAGAAAGATCGGTGCGGCCGTGCCCACCCGGAAACAGGGTGTCGCCCACAAAGGCAATGTTCCCCTGCTCGGTGGCAGCAAACAAGACGATCCCGCCCGGCGTATGCCCTGGCGTCTCGATCAGCTGCAGGTAGATATCGCCCACCTTGATAGCATCTCCCTCGGCGAGCAGGTGCGTCGGCTCCCCGGGGTCAGGCGTCTCAATGCCCCACATAGCTCGCTGTTCCTCGATGTTCGCATGCGGCACCGCCACATCCTTAGCACACAGCTCATACTGGCAGCCCTCGCCAACGGTGGTTCGCACGCCTGCAACACCACCAACATGATCGGCATGGCCATGAGTGCATACGGCGCCAAACACGCGTACGCCGGGATGCTCGGCTCGAATATGCTCCACCAAGCGCTCGCCTTCCCATGCGGGGTCGATAATCACGCACTCATTGTCCGAAATGACAGCATAGCTATTGGTCTGAATGGGACCGTTTACGAGCGTCTCGATCTCGACCGATCCCTTGGGAGTTAAATCCAAGGACACAGCACTCATGTCCCTCTCCTCTCTATAGAACTCGAGGCATCAAACGATGCCTCGAGTGTAGCGAATATCGATAATGTGGCACGTTCGTCGCGACTAAACGCGGCGCTTAAGCTGGGCTCCACCCTCGCCGGGCATCAAGCGACGCGCGTCGTAGACCGAGTCAACGCTGCTGATAGAGGCCAGCAGCGGATCCAGACCACTCGCGTCCGAGATCTCGACCATAAAGCGCAGGGTTGCAATACCCTCGCGGTTGGTCGACGTGGCGGCAGAAAGGATATTGCCACCCGCATCGCCAATGGCAATGGTGACATCCTTGAGCAGGCCCATGCGGTCCAGGCACTCGACCACGATCTCGACCTGGAAGAGGGTGTCGGCAGCGCCGTCCCATTCCACATCGATCATGCGCTCGGGATGCTCCATAAGACCCTTGACGTTGGGGCAGTTGGCGCGATGCACCGAAACGCCACGACCGCGCGTGATGAAGCCGACGATGTCGTCGCCCGTCACGGGGTTGCAGCAATGGGCCAGACGGACCAGCAGGCCGCTGTTGCTCTCGCCCTTGACGATAATGCCGTTGCTGGCGCTCTTGCCGCGCTTTTGCGGCTTGCGGTTGGAGCCGCGGGCAGGCTGCTTGACGACCTCGGCGATAGCCTCGGCCTTGGTGAGCTGTTCCTCGGGTTTGGGGTCCAAGATTTGCTCGACCTTATTGCCAACGGCACGTGGGGCGACTTTGCCCGCACCAACGGCGGCAAACAGGTCCTCGAGCTGTTTATAGTTAAACTGCTCCGCCACGGCGTTGAGCGCACGCGTGGATCGTGGCGTAGAGATGCCATATCCGCGCTTGCGCAGGTCCTTAGCCAGTATATCGCGGCCGGCGGCAGCGTCGTCGTCCTTGGTCGCGGCGGCGAAGTAACGGCGGATCTTTGACTTGGCGGAAGGTGTCTTAACGATCTTGAGCCAATCACGCGACGGCTTGGAACTCTTGTTGGTCAGAATCTCGACACGGTCGCCCGTCTTGATCTCGTGCGTGAGCGGGGCCACCGCACCGTTGATCTTAGCGCCGACGCAGTGGTTTCCCACCTCGGTGTGAACGGCGTAGGCAAAGTCGAGCGGCGTGGAGCCGGCACGAAGCGCCATGACCTCGCCCTTGGGCGTAAAGACGAAAATCTCCTGATCGAAGAGGTCGACCTTCAGCGAATGCAGGTATTCCTTGGCGTCGGTGATCTCATCAGACGCAGCCCAATCGAGCGAATGTTTGAGCCAGTTAATCTGGTCGTCCAAGCGCTGGGCATCATTGGTCTTAGACGCGGACGATCCGCCCGACTTCTTATAGAGCCAGTGGGCGGCAATACCGTACTCGGCCTGCTCGTGCATCTCGTAGGTACGAATCTGAATCTCGAGCGGACGAGCCGTGGGGCCGATAACCGTCGTGTGGAGCGACTGGTAGTTATTGACCTTGGGCATGGCGATATAGTCTTTAAAGCGCCCGGGCATGGGGTGCCACAGCGTATGCACCGCACCGAGCGTGGAATAGCAATCGCGCACCGAATGCGTGATGACGCGCAGTGCCACCAGGTCGTAGATCTCGGAAAATTCCTTGCCCTTGCGCTTCATCTTTTGGTAGATGGACCAATAGTGCTTGGAACGGCCGTTGATCTGAAAGTCCTCCAGGCCAATGCGGTTGAGCTCGTCGGTGAGTGTCTTGATGGTCTCGGCCAGATAGCGCTCACGGACCTCGCGCGACTCCGCCACCATGCGTGCGATGCGCTGGTAGGCGTCGGGTTCAAGGTAGAAGAAGGACAGATCCTCGAGTTCCCATTTAATGGAGCTCATGCCCAGACGGTCGGCCAGGGGCGCATACACGTCCATGGTCTCGCGGGCCTTAAACAAGCGACGGTCCTCACGCAGGGCCGCAAGGGTGCGCATGTTGTGCAGACGGTCGGCAAGCTTAACGATGATGACGCGGATGTCCTTGGACATGGCGAGGAACATCTTTCGCAGCGTGAGCGCCTGCTTCTCGTCCATGCTGTCGACTTCGATGTTGGTGAGCTTGGTCACGCCATCGACGAGCTCGGCCACCGTATCGCCAAACAGGCCGGAAACATCGGCAAGCGAGGTCTCGGTATCCTCGACGGTATCGTGCAGCAGCGCGGCGCACACCACATCGCAGTCCATCTTGAGATCGGCCAAAATGATGGCTACCTCGACGGGATGGTTGATGTACATCTCACCCGAGCGGCGCTTTTGGTTGCAGTGCTTCTCGGCAGCAAAACAATAGGCCTGCTCCACCTTAGAAAAGTCGTCCTCATTCATATATTTGAGGCACAGGCGCTCCAGCTTGTCGTAGCTGTCCGCCATAATCTCGGGCGGCAGCTCATCGGCATGCTTATAGTGCTCCATCTCCGAGAACGGCTGGAGGGCGGAATCATGGGCGGTACGGGCTGCGGCATCCATCGAGGTCCCCTTCCCCTAGGCCCGCGGTACGATCGGGCGGTTAACTTTGGCTAGCATATCAGAAGCGCACGAATCGAGCGCCCAACTCCGGAAAGCCGAGAACTCCATGCGCGAGCGCAAGCCCTCCAAATAGCGAATTGACCTGCTCAATTGCACACGGCCGGGGTTTTCGGCCATCGCGATGCGACGGGTGTCGTCAAACCCCGAAACGCGACAGAAGCCAAGCTCTTCGAAGATTCCCAGGCCACTTTCCACCGAGCGCTCGTCGACCGGCGTGCGAGCATCGATGGCAAGGCACATCTGCGCGATGTCGATATCGCTCGCGCTAAAGGAATCGTCCCCGGTCTTGCCGCGGTTGGAGCGCCACATGGTTTGCAGCGCGCGATAGAGCGTGACGAGCTCGTCGCGCTCGGGCGCATAGCAGTCGAGTAGGCGCTCGTTAATGCGGGCGTCGCGCGACGAATAGAGCAGGTGAATCACGGCGGGCTGTCCATCGCGACCGGCGCGGCCACTCATCTGGTTAAACTCAATCGCGCCAAACGGCATGTGATAGAGCACGACATGGCGAATATCGGGAAGGTTGACGCCCTCGCCAAAGGCCGAAGTCGAGACGATGCAACTGAGGCTGCCGTCTCGGAATGCTTCCTCCACGCGGCGGCGATCGGGGCGCGCAAGACCCGCGTTATAGAACGCGATATGGGTTGCGCAATCGGGCACACGCTTGCGCAACGTCTTGGCGAGCGCCACGGACTGGTCGCGCGAATTGACGTAGATGACGGTCTTCTCCCCCGTCGCCACGATCGACACCAAACGGTTCTCGCGGCTCGCAAGGTCGCGGTCGTCCTCGAGCTGCAGGTTCTCGCGCACCGTCTCGTCGACCACCGTGCGAGTGATCGGCAGCATGCGGGCAAGCTCGGCCACGACCGGAGCCGTTGCGGTGGCCGTCGCAGCCATAACAACCGGGTCGCCCAGGGCTTTGAGGATATCGGGCATGTCGAGATAGGCGCTGCGGTCGCCGCCCTTGGCAAGGCCGGCGTGGTGCGCCTCATCGATAACGACAAAGCCGATGCGGCCCGAACGCGCGAAGCGGTCACGGTGGATAGATAGGAACTCGGGCGTCGTGAGCACGATACCGGTGCGGCCCGAAGCTAGGCCGGCGAACACATCATCGCGTGCGGCCTCCACGGTCTCGCCGGTCAGCACGCCAACGCCAATGCCAAGCGCTGCCATCGTCGACGAGAGGTGATAGGCCTGGTCGGCAACAAGCGCACGCAGCGGATAGACAAAGATGCTCGCACGTCCGCGAAGGACAGCCTCGCGCGCAGCATGTACATGGAAGATGAGAGACTTGCCGCGGCCCGTTCCCATAACGGCCAAGACGCTCTGGTGGTCGGCCAAGGCATCGAGCGCCTCAACCTGCGCGCGGTGCGGCTGGTTCGATCCGATAAAGCTATGGATAAGCGAGCGCGTGAGCTCGGTATAGGAAAGCTGGGCGAGCGTCTCGCGCTTACGCGACTCCAGGCGCAGGCCGGAATCCGCCGGCTGCACGCCACGACGAAGCTCGCATGCCGGATCGTCGACGCTGGGCAGCGTGGTATCGCGGACCAGAACATCCTTGATCATGAGCTTGGGCTTCACGCGTCCCTGCCAATGCTCGGCCACGGCCTCGAACACCAAGTCGACGGCGCTGTCGCAATTGATGAGCCTATCGATCTGCGGCACGCGGAACATGATGGCCGGCACACTCGCGGCGCCATCGGTCGCCACGAAGCGCATGTGTTCGCCGGTTTTGCCCACCACGGCGCGATCACACATCGTCACGCCCTCGGCGGCCAGCAACGGCACCTTATTGCCCTGGCCAAACGGCTCAAGACGGGAAATCTGCTCGATGGTCTCGATATTTAACTCGGAGAGGTCGACGGTGGCGGCAACCTCGTCAGTGTCCTCAAAGTCCTCGGCGGGAAGCTCCGATAGCACGGCGGAAAGGCGGCGGCGGAACTCATCGAGCTTGGATGCCTCGATGGTCACACCCACCGCACCGGCATGTCCGCCGCGACGAATCAGCAGGTCGGAACAACGCTCGACGGCGTCGAACAGGTTGACCTTGCCCACCGAGCGACCCGATCCGCGCGCAACGCCGTCCTCAATCGAGAAGAGCAGCGCCGGCACGTGATAACGGTTGGTCAGGCGGCTCGCTACGATACCCTTGACGCCCTCGTGCCAGCCCTCGCCACCCACGACGATTGCGCGACCGCCGTCATAGGTCTCCTCGACCTTTGCCATGGCGTCGCGTGTGAGCTCCGCCTCGATCTCGCGGCGCTGACGGTTGATTTCCTCGAGCTCGGCTGCCAGTGCACTTGCCTCGATAGGATCG
Source organism: Collinsella aerofaciens (assembly GCF_040910265.1). Classification (GTDB taxonomy): domain Bacteria; phylum Actinomycetota; class Coriobacteriia; order Coriobacteriales; family Coriobacteriaceae; genus Collinsella; species Collinsella aerofaciens_BK. Next base: position 10,616 of record NZ_JBDGAW010000002.1, read on the forward strand.
CGGGCAAGCAGCAGGTCGAGCGCCAGCTTGGGATCAGCCATGCGGCCGGCAGCATTCAGACGAGGGATGAGCGAAAACGACAGGCCGTCGGCCGTAATGGTAGAAAGGTCGGCCTTGGCAAGTGCGGCAAGCGCGATATAGCCGGGACGGGCCGTCACGCGCATCTGTTGGATGCCCTCGGCGACCAGTGCGCGATTCTCGGGCGTGAGCGGCATCATGTCGGACACGGTGCCCAGCGCCGCGACCTCGATCAGCGAACGCCAATACGACGGCTTGCCCAAACGCTCGCCCAGGACCTGCACCAGCTTGAGCGCCACACCGGCACCGGCAAGCTCGCGCGAGGGACCCTCGTCCTCGAGCTTGGGGTCGGTCAGGGGCACGCCCTGCGGCACCTGGTCGGACGGCTCGTGATGGTCCGTGACCACCAAATCGATCCCCAGGCTCTCCAGATAGGAGACCTCCTCCTTGGCGGCAATGCCGTTATCGACGGTCACGATCAGGTTGGGTTGGGCGAGCTCGTTGACGCGGTCGAGCGCCGCACGCGACAGGCCGTAGCCCTCGTCAAAGCGATGCGGAATAAACGGCGTGACATCGGCGCCAAACGAACGTAGCGCCTCGGTCAACAGACAAGTCGACGTAATGCCGTCGACGTCAAAATCGCCAAAGACCGCGATGTGCTCGTGGTTGCGAATAGCGCGCTCGACGCGGTCGGCAACGACCGCCATGCCCGGAATAATGAGTGGGTCGGCCCAGTCGCGATCGAGCGAAGGCGTCAAAAACAGCTGGCCTTCCTCGATGGATGTTATGCCGTGCGCAACCATAATGCGCGCCACCAGCCCGGGTATGCCCAGGCCAGCCGAAAGCTCCTTTTCGAGCTCGGGGTTTTGCCGAGCGACTGCCCAGCGATGCGTCGTCTTAAGCGATGACATAGGCGCCCACCCCCGATAGGGGCAGGTCGCCGCGATACCTCTCACGGTTCATAGCGATGAGTCCTCTGTGTATACCCGCTTCGGCAGGCAGATCTGTTGAACGGATTTATTATACCGTGCAGCGCGGACGCACAACGTCCAGCACGCCGCGGTTTCGATAAACGAGGGCGGTAATACCCTCGAAATAATCGAGCGTTTCTGACGCACGGACGCATGCGAGCGTCTAGCATATCCATTCAAAACGGATTCACGAGCAAAGGGAGTCACAAGAGCATATGAAGCAATGGGTTGGACTGGGCAAGTTTCTTGCGGGGCACATGCAGGTCATCGTTCCGATTTGCGTGGCACTCGGCGTGCTCTTTCCCCAACAGATTGGCGTACTCAAGCCCATCGTTCCCACCTTGTTTGCCTTTATGACGTTTCAGGGTGCGCTCAGCAACACCTTTCACCAGGTAACCGAGGTGTTCCGCCGTCCGTTGCACCTAGTCTTGGCGCTGCTCGTCTCGGCGGTGCTTATTCCCATCGCGGCGTATGCCATGGGGTCACTCTTCTTTGGCTCCAACCCCAACCTTGTCTGCGGCATTGTGCTCGAATACAGCGTGCCCGTGGCCGTCACCGCTTTTATGTGGATCAGCATGTTCGGCGGCAACGGCCCGCTCGCGCTCACCATCATCCTGACGTCCTCGGTCATCTCACCTGTGACGATTCCGCTTACGCTCAAGCTCCTGCTGGGCGCCACCGTCTCGATCGACGTGCCGAGCATGATGCAGAACATGGCCTTTATGATCGCCATCCCCGCTGTGCTCGGTATTGCCATCAATGAACTCACGCGCGGCTGGGGCCACGAGAAACTCTCTCCCGTGCTCTCGCCCGCCTGCAAGTTCATGATGATGGGCGTCATCGCGTCCAACTCCACCGCTATGAGCGAGTACGTGCTACACATAAACGCGGTGCGCCTGGAAGTCGCCCTCTTTATTTTGGTCTTCGCCATCAGCGGCTTTGTCGTCGGTTTTCTGGTCGCACGTGCGCTGCATCTGCCATATAGCGAGACGACTACCATGTGCTTTACCTGCGGCATGCGCAACATCTCTTCGGGTGCCGTCATCGCCACGCAGTACTTTCCGGGCGAGGTCGTGTTCCCCGTCATGTGCGGCACGCTGTTTCAGCAGGTGCTGGCCTCGATTATCGGGCATCTCTTTGAGCGCCTGACCGGCGAGGAGCGCGCCGCCCAGCGCAAGCGGGTCAAGGCCGGCCGCGATGCCATGGCGCGCTAGGCTGTCCGCATTACGTGGGTGTTAGTCTTGCTATACGAGCGTTTCCAGATGCGCACGCAGACGCTCAGCATCGATATCGAGCGTCGTCTCGGCATTGACTTGGGCCAAACGATAGCCGACAAAGTAGGGCGAAACCACCCAACGTGGCAACGCCTTGGCAATGGTCCGGCCGTCCATGTGGTAGAAGAACAAGTTGTACGACTCCGCGCGACCGCCGTGGTGTTCGTGCAGGATATAGCGCAGGGCCACCTGAATCGCATCGGCAAACAGGTCCGCTTCGGCTTGGTCGCGGGCGTCGTCGCTGGCGGCGATTCCCTGTGGAGCCGAGACGTTGACCTCAAAGAATCCCATGATCGGCTCGGTTGAGACGTTGACCGAGATTCTCCCCTGCCGCCAGACATTGATGCCTTCGAAATTGGCGGAAGCCAGCGAAGCATAGCCGTCTTCCTGCTCCAAACCCACAATCTGCATGTGCGGATGGACCAGACTGCCGCCCGAAAGTGGGCCCTTGTTCTTGTACATGAGAACGCTGCGATACTGTCGGGAGTCAATCATCCGCTGCCAGCAATCCAGGGCAAACCGCATAACATGATGCAGCTCGTCCGGCGCATAGGTCACCAGGTCGGCGTCGTGGTCGGACGACTCAATCAATACGGTCTGGCGAGTGGCCCGCAAGGTCTTAAACTTATTCTCGAGCCAGATGCAGCCACCGTCGCGCCGGATGATATTGGCGAGTTCCTCGGTATCGCAAAAGGGGCACGCGGTGCCGGGACGACGGTTGTCGTCGGGCTTACCGTTCGCCTGCTGAACGTCAAATACCAGCGCCACGGGTTATACCTCCAGCGGCACGATCTTGGTGCCATGGAGTTCGGAGACGCCCAGTGCCGCCGCCACGGTATCGCGATTGGCCGTGGAAATGCCGCCACCGGGAAGAATGGTCAGGCGGTCGCCCGCATACTCGACAAGACGCGACAGGTGCTCCAGGTTGTCCTCGATCGGCGTTCCGGCAGCACCACCATGCGTCAGGATGCGCGTGATGCCGCAGTCGGCGAGTGCGTCAATGGCATCGAGCTGAGCCTCGAGCGAGAGCTGGTCAAAGGCCATGTGGAAGGTGATATCGATGGCCCCGCGCTTGCACTCCTCGGTCGCGCAGCCCGTAGCCATCACGAGGGCGCCGAGGGTGAGCTCGTCGAGCGCCCAGCCGCCGGCACAGGGCTTGCAGCAGCCAAAGACCAGGCCGTCAACGCCGGCGCTCACGGCAAGACCCAAGTCCATCTCCATCATGCGCAGCTCGTCCTGGTTGTAGTGAAAGTCACCGCCACGCGGGCGAATCATGCACATCACTCGCGCGTCATGCTCGTGAGCATAGCTGACCGTAGTGCTGATAACGCCGGCCGAGGGCGTGGTACCACCGACGGCAAGGTTGTCGCACAGCTCGATACGCCTTGCACCGGCATCGATAGCCGCCGGCACACGCTCAAAGTTCTCGGCACAAAACTCGTACAGCATAGATAGACCCCCAAAGACAGCAGATGTTTTCCGACGGGCATTGTCACACACCCCCATGAAGTTGCGGTGGAATAGGGACTCTTTTGGCCTCTGAGACTCCCATTTAGTCCCTATTCCACCGCAACTTAAAGGGGATAGTCGTTGGCATCTGCCACAACGTCGATGTTTTGGCAACGACAGACACTATGACCCAATCCGAGGGCACTAAAAAGACAGGAGCCCCCGCTCGTGACCGCGGGTCGGGGCTGCGACAATGATGTTGAAGTGCCATAGGCGCAGCCGCGCCGCAACGAGGTCGGGAGGCTCCCATGCCAAAGTATTCTACCGCGTTCGGGATGGACGTCCACCTGAGGTCGACCACCGTCTGCGCCCTCGACGCGGACACCGGCGAGGCCGTGACGAGGAGGTTCCCCGGCAACCCCTGGGGCGAGATCGCCGGGTGGATGGATGGGTTCCCCGGGCCGTCGCTCGCGGCCTACGAGAGCGGCTACCTCGGCTTCGCCCCGCAAAGGGAGCTCGCCGGGCTCGGCGTCGAGTGCGTCGTCGCCGCGGTCTCGAAGATCCCCAGGTCGGCCGCCGACTCGGCCTCCAAGAACGACAGGAACGACGCCGCCAGGATGGCCAAGGCGATACTCGCCCACGACATCTCCCCCGTATGGGTCCCCTCCCCCGAGGTCGAAGGCATCAGGGACCTCGCCGGCGCCTACGACGGGGCGACCGCGCGCCTGGCGACCGCCAAGCAGCGGCTGCTCGCCTTCCTCGCAAAGCGGGGGTTCGTCTACGGCGGCACCACGCCCGCCGGCAACCCGAGGAAGTACTGGACCTACGACTTCCTGAGGTGGCTCGACAAGGTCAGGCCGGAGGACGATGGCGGGGTTCGGGCGCTCGCCGCCCTGAGGAACGAGGTCGAGGCCGCGGCGGAGGCCCGGGCGGACCTGCTCTCCGAGTACAGGGCCGCCGTGGATGCCAGCCCGATCGCCGCGGAGGTGGCCGCCCTCCAGTCGATCAAGGGCTGCGCCTTCGCGCTGGCCGCAGCCTTCTCGGCCGAGGTCGGCGACTTCGCGAGGTTCCGTTCCGGAAGGCAGGTCACGGCCTATTTCGGCCTCGCGCCGAGTCAGAGGTCGAGTGGCGACTCCGTGCGGCTCGGAGGCATCAGCGGTGCGGGCAACGCGCTCGTGAGGAAGCTGGCCGTTGGGGGCTCATGGTGCTACGCCGCGGCACGGCACCAGCCGAAGCTCATGCCGAGGGACACGGGCGTGCCCCTCGAGATAAGGATGCACGGGAGGAAGGGGTCCGAGCGGCTCCTGCGGCGGCGCGAGGAGATGCTCGCCCGCGGCATGCCCCAGGCGAAGGCCAACGCGGCCACCGCGGCCGAGCTCGTGAGGTGGCTCTGGGCCCTCGGCATGATGTGCCGGGAGGGCGCGGAATAGACATAGCCCCCGTCCCGGCGAGCCGGGCGGCCTTCGGGGATACCCCCTATTTCGCTGTGCGCGCGGAGCCCTCCGCATGCGCCTCGACAGACTTGGGGAACCCCGCCGAAGGAATGGAGTGCGGGCCGACAGAACGGTATCCGCGGATATGAGACTGAGCCGAAGGCGTCGATGACATGCCGGGGGCGGACCGGGACGGGTTAACGGCAGGCCCCGCCGACCGATTGCAAGCGGTCGGCGGGGCCATTGTGGCTCTTGACAGCGGATTGGGTCATATGAGCGAAAGCCCGCCAGGGCGAGCAAGGTGCCTTGAAACGAGGCGGCATTGACCTTCTGGTCATGCCGCCGAAGTTGAAAGGCAGATTGCCGCCCTGGCGGGCTTGTAGCGTCAAGTAGTTACGGCGTTTGGTAAAACGCCGTAACTATCTAACCACCAAGATATGCTTTGCGAACGTTGTCGTCGTGCAGGAGCTCTTGGCCGGTGCCGGTCATGGTGATCTTACCGGTCTCGAGCACGTAGCCGCGCGTGGCGATGGAAAGCGCCATCTGCGCGTTCTGCTCGACCAGGAGCACCGTGGTGCCGGCCTTGTGCAGGTCCTCGACAATCTGGAAGATCTGCTCGATCAGAATCGGCGCCAGGCCCATGGAGGGCTCGTCGAGCATGAGCAGCTTGGGGTTGCTCATGAGGGCACGGCCCATAACGAGCATCTGCTGCTCGCCGCCCGAAAGGGTGCCGGCAACCTGACGACGGCGCTCCTTAAGGCGTGGGAACTGCTCGTAGACGCGCTCAAGACCCGGGGCTACCGTGGACTTGGGCTGCGTGTAGGCGCCCATCTCCAGGTTCTCCTCGACCGTCATCTGCAAAAAGGCGCGACGGCCCTCGGGGACCTGAGCCAGACCCTTGCCCACCAGCTTGTCGGCGGGCGTATGGGTAATGTCCTCGCCCATAAACTTGATGGAGCCGGTCTTGGAGCGCAGCAGGCCCGAAACGGTCTTAAGCGTCGTGGACTTACCGGCACCGTTGGCGCCGATCAGGGCCACGATCTCGCCCTCGTTGACGTTAAAGGAGATGTCCTTGATGGCGTGGATGGCGCCGTACCAGACATTGATGTTGTAGACGGAAAGCATCGGCTCTGCCATTTAGTTCTCCCCCTTATCCTGCTTGCCCAGATACGCCTCGATAACAGCGTCGTTGTTCTGGATCTCCTCGGCCGTGCCCTTGGCGATGACCTTACCAAAGTTAAGCACGCAGATGCCCTCGCAGATGTTCATAACGAGTGACATGTCGTGCTCGATGAGCATGATGGCGATGCCGAAGGTGTCGCGGATCTTGACGATGTTCTCCATGAGCTCCGCGGTCTCGGACGGGTTCATACCGGCGGCAGGCTCGTCAAGCAGCAGCAGCTTGGGGTTGGTCGCAAGCGCGCGGACGATCTCCAGGCGACGCTGGGCGCCATAAGGCAGCGAGCCGGCCTGCTCGTTTGCCAGGTGCTCCATATCAAAGATGGACAGTAGCTCCATGGCGCGCTCGTGGGCGGCCTTCTCGTGCTTCCAATACGTCGGCAGGCGCAGCACGCCCTCAAAACCGGAGTAGCGCTCCTGGTTGTGCAGGCCGACCTTGACGTTGTCCTCCACCGTCATGGTGTTGAACAGACGAATGTTTTGGAAGGTACGGGCGATGCCCATACGGTTGACCTGATAGACCGACTTACCCGAGGTGTCCTCGCCATCGAGCAGGATGGTGCCGTGCGTGGGCTGATACACCTTGGTGAGCAGGTTGAAGACCGTGGTCTTACCGGCGCCGTTGGGGCCGATGAGGCCGGCGATCTCGGTCTTGCCGATGGTCAGGCTAAAGTCGTCAACAGCCTTAAGGCCGCCGAACTCAATACCCAAGTGGATGCACTCGAGTGCCGGGCGCTCGCCCAGGTCGCGGTCGGGAACGATGGCGCCAGAAGGATATGGGACCATCTTGCCCTTGTTGAACTCAAACTTACTGGGCATCGGCTGCCACCTCCTTCTTGGGAGCAAAGCGGTCCTTAACGCGACCAAAGAACGCCTTGAGCTGCGGGTTGTTGGTAAAGATCATGACCAGAATCAGCACGATGGCGTAGATGAGCATACGGTAGTCCGAGAACTGACGGAGCAGCTCGGGAAGCACCGTGAGCAGCGCCGCCGCGATGACGGAGCCACGCATGTTGCCCAGACCGCCCAGAACCACGAACACCAGGATGAGAATCGACGTGTTGAAGTCGAACTTGGTGGCGGAGAGCTGCGAGAAGTTACCGCCAAAGAGGGCTCCGGCGGCACCGGCGAGGGCAGCGGAAACCACGAAGGCGATCATACGGTACTGGGTGACGGAGATGCCCACAGACTCGGCAGCGATCTTGTTATCGCGCACGGCCATGATGGCACGACCGGTACGGCTGCGGACCAGGTTGAGCACGATCACGAGCGCGACCATGACCAAGATGGCGCCGGCAAGGAAGGTCGAGTACGTCGACACGCCCGAGGCGCCCTGGGCGCCCTTGATGATGGCGGTTCCGTCCTCGAGCAGGTGCAGGTCGTCGATCGTGGAGTTGCCCGTGATATTGAAGATCACGTGCAGGCCACGCGAGTCGACGCCCACAATAAGGCAGGTGACGATCTCTTTGATGATCTCGCCAAAGGCCAGCGTCACGATGGCCAGGTAGTCGCCGCTCAGGCGAAGGACTGGAATGCCGATCAAGAAGCCCAGGATGGCGGCGGCGATAGCACCAACCACGATACTGATAATGAGGCGCACGGGATCGGAGGGAACGGCACTCTCGAGGGCGACCGCGGTGACAATGCCCGTATAGGCACCGACGCTCATAAAGCCCGCGTGGCCCAGCGACAGGTCGCCCGCGATGCCGACGACGAGGTTAAGCGAGATGGCCATGACGATGTAGGCCGTAATGGGAACCAGCTGACCGGCGATCATGCGCGGGATCATGTGGTTGGACTGCATAAAGAACACGATGGCGAAGGCCACGATGCACATGGCGTACGTGACAAAGTCGTGACGCGTCTGCTTGTCTTTAAGGAACTTCATAACGCTCACCTACACCTTCTCGGGAACGTACTTGCCCAAGAGGCCAGCAGGCTTGACGAGCAGGACGATGATCAGAACACCAAAAACGATGGAGTTGGCAAGGCTCGTGGAAATGTAGGCCTGTGCCATCGCCTCGATGATGCCAATGAGAATGCCACCGACAAAGGCGCCGGGGATGGAGCCGATGCCACCGAAGACGGCGGCGTCGAAGGCCTTGATGCCAGGCATGGCGCCCGTCGTGGGCTGCAGCACCGGCGAATAGGAGCACAGCAGCACGCCGGCGATGGCGGCAAGGGCAGAACCGATGGCGAACGTCATCGAGATGGTGCGGTTAACATTGATGCCCATGAGCTGAGCGGCGGCCTTGTCCTCGGACACGGCGCGCATGGCCTTGCCCATCTTGGTCTTGCCCGTAAAGAACACCAGACCGGCCATGATAACCAGGCAGGCGACGATGGTGACGAGCGAGACGGCGCTCACGTTGTACTTGGCCAAGAACTCCGGCACCGGGAAGGTGACGAGCGAAGTAAAGTTCTTGGGCGTGGCGCCCCACAGGAGCTGGGCGGCGTTCTGCAGGAAGTAGGACACGCCGATAGCCGTGATCAGAACGGCCAGCGGGCCCGCCTGGCGCAGCGGCTTATAGGCAAGGCCCTCGATGAGAACGCCCAGAACCGTGCAGACCGCACAAGAGAGAATTACAGAAGCCCAGCCCGGGAGGCCGAGATACGACGTGGCGCAGAACGAGACATAGGCACCGACCATGATGACGTCGCCGTGAGCGAAGTTCAGCATCTTGGCGATACCGTAGACCATGGTGTAGCCCAACGCGATGATGGCGTAGACGCTGCCCATGGACAGGCCGTTGACCAGGTATTGGATAAAGACCGTCATGTTCCACATCCCCCTTTCGAATAGGTTTCCAGTTGATGTACGAAACAGGGACGTTACATCGTCCCTAGATACCAAGCAAGCAGGGAAGGCCAAAACCTCCCCTGCTTGGGATCAAAACCGCTCTATGTAAGGCGGCCTATTAGGCCTGTACGTACTTGCCGTCGGTGATGACGTACGCAGTCGGGTCCTTCTGGACCTGGCCCTTGTCGTTCCAGGAAAGCTTGCCGGTCAGGCCGTCAACGGTGATCTTGAGCATAGCCTCGGGCAGCTTCTCGGCGACCTCGGTGGGGTCGGCGTCGACGCCCAGGCCGGCCTCCTTGAGAGCCTCGACCACAGCATGCACGCCGTCGTAGGCGTCGGCGGCAAACTGGTCGGGGGTATCGCCGTACTTATCCTTGTAAGCGTTGACGAAGTCGGCGTTCTTCTCGTCGTCGGCGGAGAACGGGGTCATGAGCAGCAAGCCCTCGGCAAGCGAGGTGTCGAAGCCCTCCACGCCCAGGATGCCGTCCATGCCGTCGCAGCCCATCATCTTGACGTCGTAGCCCATGTCCTTGGCATTCTTGAGCAGGACGGACGCCGGCGTGTAGTAGATCGGTGCGAAGATCATGGTGGCGCCGGCCTGCTTGGCCTTGGTCAGCTGGTTGGTGAAGCTCGTGGAAGAGTCGTCCTTAAAGGTTTCCTCGTCAACGATCTCGAGCTTGGACTCAGCGGCCTGGGCCTTAAAGGCATCGGCAATACCCGAAGAATATGCGTCGCCGGAGTTATAGAAGAGCACGAACTTCTCGTCCGCATACTTCTCGGCCAGGAACTTGGCAGCGTTGACGCCCTGGTTGGGGTCGGTAAAGCAAACCTGGAAGACGCAATCCTTGCCCTTGGTGACGTCCTCGGAAGACGCGGACGGGGTGATCATGAACGTCTCGGGGTCCTTACCGCACTCGGCGGCAACGGCAACCGATGCGCCCGTGGTGGTCGGGCCGACGAGGGCCTGCATACCCCAGTCCAGAAGATTATTAAAGGCGTTGACGGCCTTCTCGCCGTCGGCCTGATCGTCCTCGGCCTTGCTGGCAAGCGGAAGTTCCTTGGTGGAGAAATCCTTGCAGCCAAGCTCGACGGCCTGAGTAACGGACTTGCCATAGGAGGCATTTGCACCGGTCAGCGGGCCGATGGTACCGATCTTAAACGAAGCGTCGCTCGAAGCGGAACCGCTATCGCCGCCGTTGGAGGAGCAGCCAGCTAGAATGGACATCGCCCCCAGACCTGCTGCGCTCGCGATAACGCTCCTGCGATTCATAACAGGGTTCAATGACTTACCGGTGAGGCTCGACATGCGGCTCTCCTCTCATTTCTCGTCGGGTTTCGGTTACCCGACAGGCCATCCTTCGCCGTGTTCGGCGTTCGCAAAATAGTAGACGCTTTAGTTGGGAAAAGTGGCGATTATTTCAACTTTTCTTTCGGTTTGTCCTTATATCCATAATTCTGCGTATTTCTATCGCTTTATGCAGTTATGCCACTTTATTGTGTGAAAGTAATGTTTCCGTTCTGTTACAGGCGTCCCTGCCCTGAATAAAACGGCCTCACCGGTCGCGCTTTATGCGCACTTAGGCGGCGATGTACTTGCCGTCCTGAATCACATAGGCTGTGGCGGGCTTTTCGACCTGGCCCTCGTCATTCCACGTCAGCTCGCCTGTCAGGCCCTCGATCTTGATCTTGCGCATGGCCTTGGCAAGGTCGCCGGCAATGTCGGCACCGTCGGCCGAAATGTCAATCCCCGCCCTATCGATAGCCTCGGCGATGGCGTGGACGCAATCGTAAGCGTCGGCGGCAAACTGGTTGGGCGTCTCGTCGTAGGCATCCTTATAGGCCTTGACGAAGTCGGCATTCTTCTCATCGTCAGCCGAAAACGGGGTCATGAGCAGTACGCCCTCGGCAAGAGAGGTATCGAAGCCTTCCACAGAGAGCAGGCCGTCCATGCCGTCGGTACCCATGAGGGTCATGTCGTAGCCCATGTCCTTGGCGTTCTTGAGCAAAACGGATGCCGGCGTGTAGTAGATCGGCGCAAAGATGAGCGTGGCGCCGGCCTCCTTGGCCTTGGTGAGCTGGTTGGTAAAGCTCGTGGAAGAGTCGTCCTTAAAGGTCTCGGTATCGACGATGTCGAGCTTGGACGCCTTGGCCTGCTCGGCAAAAGCGTCGGCAACGCCCGAGCTATACGTATCGCCGGAGTTGTAGAACAGGGCGATCTTGGCATCCGCGTACTTCTCGGCCAAGAACTTCGCGGCGCTGGCGCCCATGGTGGGATCGGTGAAGCAAACCTGGAAAACCGTGGTCTTATCCTTGGTAACGTCGAGCGACGAGGCCGAAGGCGTGACCATGAGCATATCGTCGGCGATCTCGCCCGAGACAGCGACGGCGGCACCGGTGGTGACGGGGCCGACGAGCGCCTGCATGCCCCAGTCGCACAAGGTATTGAAGGCGTTGATGGCCTTCTCGCCGTCAGCGACGTCATCCTCAGACTTAAGCGAGAGTTTGAGGTCCTTGGTCGAAAAATCCTTGGCGGCGAGCTTGGCACCCTTCTCGGCCGAAACGCCATAGGTTGCCGCGGCGCCGGTCAGAGGGCCGATGACACCGATCTTGAAGGTCTTGCCGTCATCGGCGGAGCCGCCGTCCGAGCCACCCGACGAGCAACCAGCGAGTGCCGCGGTGCTACCGAGCGCCGCGGCGCCAGCCAAGAAACTCCTGCGGTTAAGTACGTTGTTGATGCTAAACATGGTGTCCCCCTTTTCGCTGGCCGCGGTGCGGCCGTCTTGCGGTACAGGGCAAACCTTATGGTTCAAACGTTGACAGTTTGTTACGGAACTTCGTTTGTAGCGAGCGTGTTTCCAATGTTTCCGCAGCGTTTCGGGGGTAGCGTTTTGTGCGGCTCCCGTTGCCTGGCAAGCACGCGCCCTCGGTTCACGCTAGAATGCACTCAACCTTAACTGGTCAATCATCCATACAGATGCACGAAGGAGCTATCTATGAGCGAACCCCTGCGCACCGTGAACGTCGGCCTGATCGGTCTGGGAACCGTCGGCGGCGGCGTGGCCCGTCTGATCAAGAGCCACCACGATGAGTACCTGGCCGCCTACGGCATCGACCTTAAGCTGACCCGCGCCTGTGCGCTTGCCTGGGAGCAGGCCGAAGCCGCCGGTATTGAGCGCGAGGCCTTTACGAGCGACTGGCATGACGTCGTTACCGACCCCGCCGTCGACATCGTCGTCGAGCTGATCGGCGGCGAGCACCCCGCGACCGAGATTTTCACCACCGCCTTTGAGAACGGCAAGCACGTCGTCTCCGCCAACAAGGCCCTGCTCGGCCGTCATGTCGAGACGCTTGCCGAGAAGGCGCGTGAGTGCGGCGTGCAGATTAAGTGCGAGGCCAGCTGCGGCGGCGGTATCCCCATCGTCAGCACGCTCGAGCACGACCTGGTGGGCAACAAGATCCTGACCATCGCCGGCATCCTCAACGGCACCACCAACTACATCCTGTCGCGCATGGACGCCGAGGGCGCCGATTACGCCGATGTGCTCGCCGACGCCCAGGCCAAGGGCTACGCCGAGGCCGATCCGTCCGCCGACGTCGACGGCTTCGACGCCGCCAGCAAGACGGCCATCCTCGCCTCCATCGGCTTTGGCACCCGCGTGACCACCGACGACGTTTACCAGCAGGGCATCCGTACCATCGGCGCCGAGGACATCGCCCAGGCCCGCGAGCTCGGCTACACCATTAAGCTGCTGGGCATCGCCCGCAACACCGATGCCGGCGTCGACGTCCGCGTGCACCCCACGCTGATCCCCGCCGACCATATGCTCGCCAAGGTCAACGGCGCCATGAACGCCGTCTACGTGGTGGGCGACGCCGTGGGCGAGACCATGTTCTACGGTGCCGGCGCAGGCTCCTTCCCCACCGCGAGCGCCGTCGTGGGCGACATCCTGTCGCTGTCCGAGCAGATCAGCCGCGGTGTGGCCCCGTTGCCCGAGATCGAGCCCTATGGCCACAACCTCGCCTTTAAGCCCATGGACGAGCTCCAGACCAAGTACTATGTGCGCCTGAAGGTCGCTGACCGCGTGGGCGCCCTGTCCGAGACGGTCGACATCTTTGCCAAGCACAACATCTCGATCTCGCTCATCAATCAGGTCGAGGATGGCAAGTCGGGCGTCACCGGCACCTGCTCGGTCATCTTCCTGACGCACCGCGCGCTCGAGAAGGACATTCAGGCTGCCGCTGCCGAGCTCGCAGGCGTCGACTGCGTGGCCGAGGTCGCCAACGTCCTGCGTATCGAGGACGTCGAGGCCTGGACCGAAGGCGTTATGGCCAACTAGTTCGGTCTTCGCTATACGACATATATGTTGAGAGGCTCCCGTCTGGTCTGGACGGGAGCCCTTTTGTTTGCGGGCTCGGGCGCATTGGCGCAGTCCACGTTTGAACAACTTGACCGTTCGTTGACAACCGGGGGTACCGTTCACCGATAAGCGAATGTGCTCGTTTTGGGCCGCCACTATGCTGTGCTGCGTATGTCCACACCCCCGAAGAATGGAGGCACCATGTTGCTCGAGGGTAAGAAAGCAATCATCACTGGAGGCACGCGCGGTATCGGTTACGCCATCGCCTGCCGTTTTATTGAGGAAGGCGCTGCCGTCACCGTCTTTGGCTCTCGCCAGGAGACCGCCGACGCCGCCGTTGAAAAACTGACCGCAGCCTATCCCGAGGCCAAGGTTTGGGGCCGCTCCTGCGACCTCACCTCGCTCGAGGCCGTAACCGAGGCCTTTACCCAGGCAGCCACCGACATGGGCGGCCTGGACACGGTTGTCAACAACGCCGGCATCTCCCAGAGCACCCCGCTGCTCAACTACACCGCCGAGGAGTTCGCCAAGGTTATGGACCTCAACGTGACCGCCGTCTTTAACGGCCACCACGCCGCCGCCAAGATCATGACCGAGGCCGGTCACGGCGGTACCATCACCACCACGACCTCGATGGTCGCCAAGTACGGTCAGCCCTCCGGCGTCGGCTACCCCACGTCCAAGTTCGCCGTCAACGGCATGGTCCAGTCGCTCTCGCGCGAGCTCGCCCCCAAGGGCATTCGCGTCAACGCCGTCGCGCCCGGTGTGACCAGGACCGACATGGTTGCCGCCCTGCCCGACGAGGTCATCAAGCCGCTCGTCGCCACCATCCCACTCGGCCGCATGGGCGAGCCCGAGGACGTCGCCAACGCCTTCGTCTTCCTGGCGAGCGACATGTCCTCCTATGTCACGGGCGCCGTACTCCCCGTCGACGGAGCCGCCCGCTCCTAAGGATTACAGGCTTCGGCCTCGTCCTTCAACAGAGCCTTACGCAAAAGGCGCGCTGCCTGCGATTGATGCAGGCGGCGCGCCTTCTTTTATTTGGACGGAAACCGTATCCCAGTATTCCTTGCTACTTGCCGTCGTCGTCCTCGGCTTCTTCTCGTGCGTAGAGTTCCAGCATACGGCGGCGATATTCGTGCACGGCGAGCTTGGCGCGCTCCAGGCGGCGGCGTTCGCGCGGGGTGAGCTTGCTGGGGTCGATCTCATCGCCATAGGTCTTCTCGGCCAGCAAATGGGCGGCATCCACGATGCGAGCATCGATGCGCTCGCTTGCCGCCTCGGCCGAAAGGCGATCGGCAATGGTATCGATCGTAGGAACACCGTCGAGCGCGCGGCCGTGACCATGCGAGGTCAACAGCTCATGCTCACGCGCGAGCAAGCTCGCCAGATCGTGATGAGCACGCAGAATATCGAGTGCGTCGGAAGGATGCTCGGCAACTTCCGCCACGGCGGCAACCGGCGCGGCATCGACCACACGGTAGAAGAGCTGCGCGAGCAGCGGCATCAAGAACACCGTGATAGCACCGGCGGCAACCATGACCGAGGCGACATCTTGCGACAGCGCGCCGGCGTTGACGGCAACGCTCGTCACGGCAACGATGATCGGCAGCGCCGTGGTGCAGTACAGGGCCACGGTAATGCGGCCATACGCCGAGACATCGCGCGTCTCGGGACAGATGCTCATAGAAACAAGAATGGGCACGGCGCGGATGATGAGCAGCGCCACGATAAAGCCCACGAGCAGCCCGGGGCGCGATGCCACAGCCGTCAGGTCGATCTTTGCGCCCGACACGGTAAAGAACACGGGAATCAAAAAGCCGTAGGCCAGGCCATCGAGCTTGGTCTCGAGCGTGTGATTGCCCTCGGGGATGATATAGCGCAGGACAAAGCCGGCGGCAAAGGAACCCAGCACGATGTCGAGATCGAAGATGGCCGAGAACGCCACGAGCGTGACCAGGATGAGCACCGTCAGGCGCACGAAGGTCTGCGATGTGGTGTCGGCGCGCTCCTCGACAAACGCAAAGAAACGGCTGCCGACGCGCTTGGAGCGGCTCGGAACCACAGCCAGCAACACGCAGACCACCGCAAACAAACCCAAGATCACGAGTGTCTGAATGCCGGTGCGCGCAGAGAGCAGCACCGACATGGCAAGCACGGGGCCAAGCTCGCCCCAGGTGCCGTACGCGAGGATCGAATCGCCCACGCGCGTGCCGGTGAGCGAGCGCTCGCGCATGATGGGCACGAGCGTGCCGAGTGCCGTCGAGGTAAGCGCGAGCGTCACGGCGATACCGTCGAAGTGACTGACCGAGAACCACGGCGTGAAGCGCACGGCAAGCCAGGCGATGCCAAACGTGACGACCCACGTCGCCATGCCGTAGCGTCCTTCGACGCCCGTGATGTTCCTGGGGTCGATCTCAAAGCCGGCGAGCAGGAACAAAAAGGCCAAGCCGAGCTCGGACACGAGCGAGACCTCGGCGTCCACATGAATGATACCGAGCATATGAGGGCCCAGTACCGCGCCGAACACGAGCAAAAAGACCGTCTCGGGAACGGGCTTTCCGGGAATCGCCGAGGCGATAAAGGGGCTCGCAAAGGCCACGAGCGCGATGATGGCGAGCGAAACGAATGCCATGTGATGCCTTTCTCTTGTTTGCGCTTCACTGTAGCACCCTCGCCGTCCTCAACGCGCCGCGAGCTGTCGTATCATAGTGAGGTTTACAAACATGTGGCTCAAGGCGACCGCGAGGCTTGCCCCGCAAACCGACCGCTGCCGCATACCGTACCGTACGCCCAACCGATCAGGAAGGCAGGAACCAATGGTCTCTCGTATCTACGTGGAGAAGAAACCCGGGTTCGACGTCGAGGCTCAGCAGCTCAAGGGCGAGCTGACCGAGATTCTCGGCATTAAGGGCATCGAGGCCCTGAGGATCATCAACCGCTACGACGTCGAGGGCATCGACGAGGAGCTCTTCCGCTCCTGCGTGCCGACCGTCTTTAGCGAGCCCCAGGTCGACATGACCTATGACGAGCTCCCCGCAAGCGATGGCGCCGTCTTTGCCGTCGAATTCCTGCCTGGCCAGTTTGACCAGCGCGCCGACTCCGCCAGCGAGTGCGTGCAGCTCATCAGCCAGGGCGAGCGCCCCGCCGTGCGCTCCGCCAAGGTCTATATGATCTCGGGCGACTTGGACGAGGCCGCCGTCGAGGCCATCAAGCACTACGTGGTGAACCCCGTCGAGGCCCGTATTGCTTCGCTCGATCTGCCCGAGACGCTGCACATGGAGACCCCCGAGCCCCAGCCCGTCGAGGTGCTCGACGGCTTCCGCGAGCTCGATGAGGCCGGCCTTGCCGCCTTCATCGCCGAGCGCGGCCTTGCCATGGACGAGGCGGACATCGCCTTCTGCCAGCAGTACTTCCGCGATGAGGATCGCGACCCCACCATCACCGAGATCCGCGTGATCGACACCTACTGGTCCGACCACTGCCGCCACACCACCTTCGGCACCGTCCTGGACGACGTGACGATCGATGACGCCGTGGTGCAGCAGGCCTTCGACCGCTACATGGAGATGCGCCACGAGCTCGGTCGCGACGCCAAGCCCGTCTGCCTCATGGACATGGGCACCATCGGCGCCAAGTACCTTAAGAAGACCGGCGTCATGACCGATGTCGACGAGTCCGAGGAGATCAACGCCTGCACCGTCAAGGTGAAGGTCGATGTCGACGGCGAGGAGCAGGACTGGCTGTTCCTGTTTAAGAACGAGACCCACAACCACCCGACCGAGATCGAGCCCTTCGGCGGTGCCGCCACCTGCGTGGGCGGCGCCATCCGCGACCCGCTCTCGGGCCGCAGCTACGTGTACCAGGCCATGCGCGTCACCGGTGCCGGCGACCCCACCGTCCCCGTGTCCGAGACGCTCGAGGGCAAGCTGCCGCAGCGCAAGCTCGTGACCACCGCTGCCGCCGGCTACTCCAGCTACGGCAACCAGATCGGCCTTGCCACCGGCCAGGTCAACGAGCTCTATCACCCCGGCTACGTGGCCAAGCGCATGGAGGTCGGCGCCGTCGTGGGCGCCACCCCGGCAAACCACGTGCGCCGCGAGTGCCCCGCCCCCACCGACAAGATCATCCTGCTGGGCGGCCGCACCGGCCGTGACGGCATCGGCGGTGCCACCGGCTCCTCCAAGACCCAGAACACCGAGTCCATCGAGACCTCGGGCGCCGAGGTCCAGAAGGGCAACGCCCCGGTCGAGCGCAAGCTCCAGCGTCTGTTCCGCCGCGGCGACGCCTGCCGTCTGATCAAGCGCTGCAACGACTTTGGCGCCGGCGGCGTCTCGGTCGCCGTGGGCGAGCTTGCCGACGGCCTGTATGTCGATCTTGACACAGTGACCAAAAAGTACGACGGCCTGGACGGCACCGAGCTCGCCATCTCCGAGTCCCAGGAGCGTATGGCCTGCGCCGTCGCCGACGGTGACGTCGAGGAGTTCATGGGCTACGCCGCCGAGGAGAACCTCGAGGCGACCGTTATCGCCGAGGTTACCGCCGAGCCGCGCATGCGCATGGCCTGGAACGGTGTCGCCATCGTCGACCTATCCCGCGAGTTCCTCAACTCCAACGGCGCGCCCAAGCACCAGGTCGCCCACGTGTGCGCCCGCAGCGTGTGGCAGCCCAGCTGGGCCGGCACCACGCTTGCCGAGCGCATGACCTCGCTTGTCACCGACCTCAACGTTGCCTCCAACAAGGGCCTTTCCGAGCGCTTCGACTCCACCATCGGTGCCGCAACCGTGCTTATGCCCTTTGGCGGCAAGACGCAGCTCACCCCGAGCTCGGCCATGGTCGCCAAGTTCCCCGTGGACGGCGAGACCACCACGGCAAGCGCCATGGCATGGGGCTTCAACCCCTACCTGATGGAAGCCGACCAGTTTGCTGGCGCCTACCTGTCCGTGGTCGAGTCCATCGCCAAGCTCGTGGCTGCCGGCTTTGAGCACAAACGCGCCTATCTCTCCTTCCAGGAGTACTTCGAGCGTCTGCGCACCGAGGCCGAACGCTGGGGCAAGCCCACGGCGGCCGTCCTGGGCGCCCTCATGGCCCAAGTCGACCTGGGTGCCGGCGCCATCGGTGGCAAGGATTCCATGAGCGGCTCGTTTGAGGACGAAGCCGGCGAGCTCAACGTTCCGCCGACTCTGATCAGCTTCGCTGTGGCCGTGGGCCGCGCGGCGCGCGCCGTCTCCCCTGAGTTCAAGGGCCTGACGCACCGCGTCGTCCGCATCGCCCCCGCTACCTACGGCGAGGACTACCGCCCCGACGCCCAGCAGCTGCTCGCCGCGTTTGACGCCGTCGAGGCGCTCACTGCTACCGGCGACGCCCTGGCCGTCTCCACGCCCGGCTACGGCTGCGGCGCCGAGAGCCTCTTTAAGATGTGCGTCGGTAACCAGATCGGTATCGAGCTTGCCGAGGACGTAGACGTGGAGAGCCTCTTCACCCCGCTCTACGGCAGCTTTATCGTCGAGCTCGCCGAGGACGCCGAACTGCCCAAGGTCGCCGACGGCGTTGTCGTCGAGCCCCTGGGTACCACCGTCGAGGGCTATGTCATCGACACCGGCTCCGAGGTCATCGAGCTCGCCGAGCTCCAGGAAGCCTGGGAAAGCGGCATCGAGGGCGTCTTCGCCTACCGCAGCGCCGGCGAGACCCCCGAGGTCGAGACCATCGACTTCCGCGCCAAGGATATCCACGTGTACGGCGGCGCCAAGATCGCCCGCCCGCGTGTGATCATCCCCGTGTTCCCCGGCAACAACTGCGAGTACGACAGCGCCCGCGCATTCCGTGCCGCCGGTGCCGAGGCCGACACCTTCGTGATCAACAACCTCACGCCCGAGGCCGTCGCTGAGAGCACCCACGAGCTTGCCCGCCGCATCCGTGCAAGCCAGATCGTCATGATCCCCGGCGGCTTCTCGGGCGGCGACGAGCCCGACGGCTCTGCCAAGTTCATCACGGCGTTCTTCCGCGCTCCGGAGGTGACCGAGGCAGTCCGCGACCTGCTCAAGGCCCGCGATGGCCTGATGCTGGGCATCTGCAACGGCTTCCAGGCCCTGGTCAAGCTCGGCCTGGTGCCCTACGGTGACATCGTCGACGCCACGCCCGATGCGTCCACGCTGACGTTCAACACCATCGGTCGCCATCAGAGCCGCCTGGTGCGCACTCGCATCTCGTCCAACCTGTCCCCGTGGCTGTCGCAGTGCAGCCTGGACGACCCCTACACCGTCGCCATCAGCCACGGCGAGGGCCGCTTTGTCGCCAACGACGAGGTGCTCGCCCAGCTGATCGCCAACGGCCAGGTCGCCACGCAGTACGTGGGCGAGGACGGCAAGCCCAGCATGGATCTTGCCGTCAACCCCAACGGCTCCGCACTCGCCATCGAGGGCATCACGAGCCCCGACGGCCGCGTCCTGGGCAAGATGGGCCATGCCGAGCGTCGCGGCGACAACCTGTACCGCAACGTGCCCGAGCATGTGCCTGGCGACAAGTTCATGCCGATCTTTGAGAGCGGCGTAGCCTACTTCGCCTAAACCTTTCCCATCGGGTACAATCCCTTCGGGTAACATCACCCGCCACCGACACATCCGGTGGCGGGTTCTTTTTTGCTTCGCGCATGTAGGAAGGACATCATGGAAAGCCGCAAGCCGTATCTCGCCACCCTGCCCGGACTCATCCTGGGCTGCCTCGTTTGCTGCGCGCTCTGGGGCTCCGCCTTCCCCTGCATCAAGATCGGCTACGGCCTCTTTGGCATTCCCGCGCACGACAGCGCCTCGCAGCTGCTCTTCGCGGGTCTGCGCTTCACCCTTGCCGGCATGTTGGTCATTGTTGGCATGAGCGTGGTCCAGCGCCGGCCGCTCGTTCCGCAAGCGCGTGATATCAAGCCCATCTGCATCTTGTCGCTCTTCCAGACCATCGGCCAGTACTTCTTTTTCTACCTGGGACTCTCGCGTGCCAGTGCTATGTCGAGCTCCATCATCGAGGCCAGCGCCAACTTCTTGGCTATCCTCTTTGCCGCCCTGGCGTTTCGCACCGAAAAGCTCAATACGGCCAAGGTGCTCGGCTGCGTACTGGGCTTTGCCGGTGTCGCGCTCGTCAACCTTTCGGGCGCGGACGGCACCTTTGGCTTTACGCTCGACGGCGAGGGCTTTATCCTGGCCTCTACCGTCGCGGGCGCCCTTTCGACCTGCCTGATCGGTATCTTCTCGCGCGAGCACGACGGCGTTTTGCTTGCCGGGTGGCAGTTCTTGGTCGGCGGCCTGGTCCTCACCGCCATCGGCTTTTTGATGGATGGCGCGCTCTCCCCCACGGCGATTGCCCCCGCCATCGCGCTCATCATCTACATGGCGCTTATCTCCGCGGTCGCCTACTCGCTGTGGTCGCGCCTGCTTGCCGTCAACCCCGTCAGCCGCGTCTCGGTCTTTGGGTTTATGAACCCCGTCTTTGGTGTGCTGCTGAGCGCGCTGCTGCTCGGCGAGGGCGCTGGCACGAGCCCCGTTACCGTCATCGTTGCCCTGCTGTTGGTCTGCGGCGGCATCATCATCGTCAACAAACCTAAAATGGCCTAGCGAGCTGCCGCGTTCCGAGAAAAAGACGAGGCGTATCTTCGACAGCCGCTACTAGGCCCTGCAAACGCAGAAGGGAGCGCACGATCGCCACGGTCGTGCGCCCCCTTTTCTAGCGAATCTTAACGCCGGCTTTCTTCTTTTCGTACTTCACGCGGTAGAGCTCCGCGTCGGCGGCGCGAAGCAGATCTTGCCAGGTATCGACCCCATCGCCGACCCGCGCGTATCCGATGGACATCCGCAACGAATACGGCACCTCGGCGCGCGCAAGCTCGTCGTTGATCGACGTACACAGGCTGATGATCTCCTGCTCCGTCGCCGCCTTTTGGAGCACCACGAACTCATCGCCGCCGTAGCGCGCGATAAAGCCACTAGACACCGAGCAGACGTCCTTGAGCGCCGTCGCAACAACCTGAAGGGCATGGTCGCCCTCGACATGTCCATAGTGGTCGTTGATCTGCTTAAAGCCATCGGCATCCATCATAAGCAAATAAACATCTCTGGCCTGGTCCGCACCCGAGAACAGCGACAGCATATAGGTCTCAAAACGGTTGCGATTATTGAGCCCGGTCAACGGGTCGGTCGAGATCAACTGCTCCTGATAGACGATGTAGAGCAGCAGAATGCTCAGCAGTATACCGACACAAAGGCCCGGTATCGAAAACGCCACCTGAAAGGTACCGCCCACCAGAGCGGGAACCGCAAAGAAGGCGAGCGTGCGATAAATGGCCTTCTGTTGCAGGCTTTCGACTTTTCGAGCCTGAACAAAGGCATGCAAGGACGTATATATGACGTAGCAGTAGCTAACGATAGGCTGAATCATATAAGCAGCACCGCGACAATATACACCCTGCGCATCGATATAGAAAAGAGCGTGTGTCCAGTAGCTGGTGAATGCCAGGGCGACCACTACCGCCGTAGGCAATGCCACGAGTGCCATCCTGTAGCGCGTGGTCAGGAATCGCGAGCCCTGCATCGTCTCGGAATAGAAAAACCAAATGAGGCACGCGATGGCGAACAGCGAAAACGAGACCGCATTGGAAATCCAGTTGGCCGCGAGGCCTGCGGTGCCGCCCACTCCATCCGAGAGCACCCAGATCATATCGAAGAAAATGTACGCGGCAGACGTGTAGCCCAGCATGCTGAACAAAAGCTGCTGAGTGCTCGAGAACAAGGAGCGACGGCTTCGTGCGGCAAGTCCGATAAGAATAATCATGCACAGCATAAATATCTCGATCTTGAGCGCCTTAACCACTAGGTTCCATCCCCTCTATATCCAAGTGGCCAGAATCGCCCGAGTCATGCCCGGGCACCAAACACCCCTTACTCCGTAGGGGTAAAGGGAATAATAGCAGAGCGTCCGAATGGCTCTGGATAACAGATGCCGTTCGGACGCTCTGATGGCGCGAATTGCACGCGCCGTTTCATTGATTCGCAGAGACGACTACTCGCCGTCGATATCGGTCGCGACAGCCTCCTCGATAGCCTCGACACCGGCAACCGACAGGTCTTCCTTGCCCTGGCAGAACTTCTTGTCGACCCAGCCGGTCAGGATTGGGGCCATGATCGCCGTGATGATAACGGCGGTGGCGATCTGGGCGTACGCGGTGGGCGCAAGCTCGGTATAGCGCGGCGCAACCTCGGCAAGCGCGACCGGCGTGGTCATAGCCGTACCGGCGATGGTGGAACAAGCCACGGCAGCCTTGCCGTTGCCGCCGCACAGGCGCTCAAAGGCAAAGGTGATGGGGCCGACGATAAAGAGCGTGATGAGGCCCAGCAGGATGCCCGAGATGCCGCCGGTGATGAAGCTCGACAGGCTCATGGACGCACCGAGCTGAAAACCGATGACGGCAATTGCGGGATTGGTGCCGGGAACCAACAGGTTCTTGATGAACGGGAACAGGTTGCCCAAAACCATGCCGATAACGAGCGGCAGGATAGAGCCAACGATGGTGCCCAGCGGGATGTTAGCGAGACCCGAGACGCCGAGGATGATCATCGTGACGGCGGGACCGGCTGTAAAGAACAGAATGCCCACGGCGCCCTGCTCGGACTCATCGCCGAACTCGCCCATGATGCCCGTATAGAGCGCCATGTTGCAAAACGTGATGCCGCCGATGATAGACACGGAACTCAGGCCCAGGAAGTTGTCGTTAAAGAAATACGCCACGCCCAAGCCGAGAGCCGCCGCGACGACAAGCTTGGGGATCAGCACGACGATGCCGGTCTTGATAGCGCCCGGCGTGGACTTAAAGCTGATGCCGGCGCCCACGAAGAGCAGAATCGCGGCAACGATGGTGTTGGAGCCGCCACGGCAAGCAGCCGTAAAGAAACCGCCGATCTCAAAGACCTGCGGGCAGAAGGTGTTGAGCAAAAGGCCGACGATCATGGGATAGATCATGATGTCGCCCGGGATACGCGGGACTTTGAATTTCTTTTGCTCGTTGGCGGTTACTTCCTGTGCCATGAAACCCCCATTTCCGCTGACGGGGAACAAAAGCCCACGTCATGCTTTGCTACAGTAAAGTCTGACCATGGTACCAGAAGAGGCAGACCAGCTCGATGAGAAATTCGATTCGTTAGGCCAAGGCGGCAAGCGCGCCTTGCTCTTACACGAAACTCAAGGCGATATAGAGCACGATGCCCGAAACGCAGCACCACAACATCGACTTTGTCTTGATTGCCACCGCCACGACGCCGGCAGCCGCAATCCAGGGAACCAAGGCCGGCCACAGCCCTGCATCGAAGGCCCCGGGGCTTACCAAGTCGTTGGCGACCAGCGCGGCAAAGGCAGCGGGAGGAATATAGCCCAGGGCCTCGGTGACGCGGGGCGACAGGGTCCGCCCGCGCAAGGCAAACGCCGGCGCGATGCGAAAGAATGCGATGGCCGCCCACGACGACAGCCACAGGACCAAAAACTCATTAACGGGCATCGCGGGCACCCCTTCCATCCGTAAGGGCATCGCACGCGAGCGCCACGGCAACACCGACGAGCACGCTCACCGGCACGGCGACATTCGTCCACCCCAAAAACTTGCATATGGCGACGGATACCGCAGCCAAAACGGCGGCTACGATATTGCCGCGCGACAGTCGCTGCGAAAAGAGCAAGCAGATAAAGAGCGAAGTGCAGACAAAACCCGCAATAGCGGTGGGGACATCGATAACGGCACCGACAACGGCACCCATCGTGCACGAGACGCCCCACGTTGCGATGAGGGCCGCGTTGAGCGCAAAGGACTCACACGGGCCCCAGTCGTCCCCCTCAACCAGCTTAGCCAACGAGATGCCGTATGCCTCCTCGGTGAGCGTCGCGGCAACCGCCAGCGTTTGACGCTTCGAGGCACCCGTCAGATGCGGTGCGATCGATGCCGAGTAGAGCGCAAAGCGCGATGAGATGGCGGCGACGCTTGCGACAATCGATGCCGCCGGCACGCCCGCCAGCCACAGGTTGCAGATCATGAACTGCCCGCTGCCTGTCACGAACGTGCTACTCAGGGCAAAGACCATCCAGGGCTCCATCCCCGTCTGCGCCATAATCATTCCGCACGGCGCGCCTATCGCAACATAGGTAAGCATCACCGGCCAGACAGTTTTAACGATTTCGAGCACCATAACGTTCCTTATCCCGACAAGGCATCCGAGCCGCATGTAACGATGCGGCAGAATTATCGTCCGACGGCAACCGAGTTCACCTACAATTGCCACCGGATCGAAAGACACAACTTTTTAGGAAGTCATTATGACAGCTATCGATCGAACGCGGGCAGCCGGGGCCTTCAAGACCTATACCGATGCCTACGATGCCACCAATCCGCGCATCGCACTCAAAATCGAGCACACCTATCACGTGGCGGAAACGTGCGATGCCGTGGCGCGCGAGCAGAACTGGTCGACAGAGGATATTGACCTGGCCTGGCTTTGCGGCCTGCTGCACGATATGGGCCGCTTTGAGCAGCTGCGACGCTGGGACACCTTTAAAGATGCCGAGAGCATGAGCCATGCGGCGCTGGGCGTCGAGGTCCTCTTTGGCGAGAATCCCGCCGATGCACCCGCCGCAACGAGCATCCGCGACTTTATTGACGGTCCGGTGGAAGACGAGCTCATTCGCGCAACCATCGCCTATCACAGCGATTTTCGCCTGCCGGCGCAGCTCAATGAGCGCACACGGCGCTTCTGCGATATCGTGCGCGACGGCGATAAAATCGACATTATGCGCACCATCGCCGACAGCACCGTCGAAACCATCCTCAAAGTTGATGAGGATACGTTTCTTGCCAGTCACTTCTCGGCGCCGACACTCGCCGTCTTTGACGAGCATCGCTGCGTTGCACGCGATGAGCGCAACGAGCCCGCAGACTTCCTGGTAGGGCTCATCTGCTTTATGTTTGAGCTCGTCTATTCGGCAAGCCGTGCTCTGGCGCGCGAGCAGGGCGATATCTACCGCCTGCTCGACGCGCCCTTTGGCATTACGCGGCCCTTCACCGATCCCGCCACGCAAGCGACCTGGGAGCGCCTAAAGGGCGAGATGCGCGACTGGCTGGCGCGTGCCTAGCGCTCAAGCTGGGCCAGCAGCTCCTCGACGACCTCGACGGCGTCGCCGACAACCTTGTACTGGGCGGCGCCAAAGATGGGGGCATCCGGGTCCTCGTTGATGGCGATAATGCGCTCCGCCCCACCGATGCCGGCAAGATGCTGGATGGCGCCCGAGACACCGATACTCACGAGAAGCTTGGGCGAAACGGATACGCCCGTCTGGCCAATCTGATGGCGGTACTCCAACCAGCCGGCCTCCACGACAGGGCGCGTGCAGCCAAGCTCGGCGCCCAGAGCTTCGGCAAGCTTTCTCATCAGCGGCAGGTTTTTCTTGGAGCCGATGCCGCGGCCCACCACAACCAGGCGCTCGGCATCGGCGATCGAGGCCTGCTGTCCCCACTCCTCGGCAGGGATTGAGATCTCGACACGGGCCTTGGCGTCTTCTGCAAGCGTCACCTGGGTGATCGTGCCGGAACGGCCATAGTCAAAATCGGGCGCCTTAAAGATGCCGGGACGCACCGTCGCCATCTGGGGACGGTGATTGGGACAGACGATGGTGGCCATCAGGTTGCCGCCAAACGCCGGACGCGTCTGTTGCAGCAGCCCCGTCTCCGTATCCATCGAAAGCACGGTGCAGTCGGCCGTAAGGCCCGTCTGCAAACGCACGGCAACGCCGGGTGCCAGTTCGCGGCCAAAAGCGGTCGCGCCGTACAGAATGGCCTCGGGCTTGCGCTCGGCCACCAAATCGCAGATCAGACGAGCGTAGACTTCCGCGTCGTTTTGACGCAGGCGCTCGTCGCGACAGACCATAACTTCATCCGCGCCGGCGCAGACCAGATGCTCCAGTTCCCCAAGTGAGCTCTCGGGGCCCATGCCGACCAGCGCCACCAGACGGCAGCCGCGGGCATCGGCAAGCTCGCGGCCCTTGCCCATGAGTTCATAGGCCACGGGAGCCACCGTATCGTGCTCGTCGGTCTGCACGAATACCCAAATGTCTCGAAATGCATCAAGGTCCGCCGCGCCGGCGGCCTCGTCACGCTCGATCGAGATAGCGTTGACAGGACAGGCATCGACGCACCCGCCGCACAGAACGCAGCCGTCGGTCACGCGGGCACAGCGGTTGGGGCGCTCGCCCTCCACCACAATGCCGCTCGAGGCGCAGGCGCGAACGCAGCGACCGCAGCCGATACAGGCTTCGCTATCGATAATCAGTCCGCTCATCTATGCCATCCCCTCGATAATCTTTGCAAGTTTTGCCGCCTGCTCGGACGCCGTTCCCTCAACAGCCTCACACGTTTGGTCGCGGTCGGGCACAAACGAGCGGACGACCTGCGTCGGCGATCCGGCAAGGCCACAACGCGAGGGATCGGCATTCACGTCGGCAGCACTGACCACGCGCACGTCCGCCTCCTCGGCCGCACGAATACCGGCGATGCTCGGCATGCGCAGCTGACCGATCTCTTTGGCGGTCGTCATCGCACACGGCATCTCAAGATAGACCGTCTCTTCACCGGCATCGCATCCGTGGACGAGCGCCAGTGAGCCACGCGTCGTAAAGCCCGCGCTCTGCACGCAGCTCACGTCGGTCACGCAGGGAATCTCGAAGGCGCCGGCAAGCTCGGGGCCGATCTGTGCCGTATCGCCGTCCACCGCCATCTTGCCGCAGATAAGCAGATCGAAGTCCTCGTCAAGCGCCTCGATGCCGCATTTGAGGGCATAGGTGGTGGCCAGGGTATCGGCACCTGCAAAGGCGCGATCGGTTAGCAGCAGCGCGTCGTCGGCGCCACGTGCGATGCAGTCGCGCAGCAGCGATTCGGTCGCGGGAATACCCATCGACACCACCGTCACGCGAGCATCCATGCCAAAGCCGATAAAGTCGTCTTTAAGTGCCAGCGCGCACTCCAGAGCGCTCGCGTCAAAGGGATTGATGACTGCCTGCTTGCCATCGCGAACGATGGTATTGGTCTTGGGGTCCATCTTGACCTCGGTGCTACCCGGCACCGCCTTGACGCACACCACCATACGGAAATCGCCCATGGTTACGCGCCCCCTTTCTGGACGAGTTCATCCAAGAGCTTCTCCGAAAACAGGTTGCCACGGCCCAGTTGCCCGGCAGGATCAAGTTGCAGCTTGAGCCGCGCCGATTCAACCATGGCCTCGTGGCCGTACATCGTTTCCAAAAAACCCGCCTTGATCTTGCCGACGCCATGCTCGGCGGAGACGGCGCCGCCCATAGCCGTGACCTCGGAGGCCCACTGGGCAAACAACTCGCCGCCGCGGCGGTAATCCTGCGCATCGCGCGGCAGGATGTTTACATGCAAGTGGTTGTTGCCGATATGCCCCCAAGCGGCAGACTCGAGCCCGCTTTCGGCCAACGTGCGGCGATAGAGCGCGACAACGTCGGCCAGGCGTGCGTTGGGCACCGACATGTCCGAGCCCAGCTTGGTAATGGTGGGGTCGGTGCGGCGGCGCTCGTCGATGAGCATATTGACGCTCTCGGGCACTGCATGACGGAAGAATCGCTGGCATTCGCGATCGACCTCGGTGCGCGCGACCCATGTCGCATCGTCACGGCCGCCCGCAAGCTCCAGCACCCATCCCAGGTGATACAGTTCCTCAGTCGCCTGCTTCTCGTCATCGCAGTCGAGCTCCACGTAGACGCAGACCTTGGCGTCTTTGTCGAGCGCCGGCAGCGAAGAAAACGCCGTCGACTGCTCGCGCTGGCGGCGCAGGATATCCAAAGCCCCAGCATCGAAATACTCGATGGCTGCCGCGTGGGACAGGACGGGGCGCACGGAATCGGTGAAGGACACGGCCTTGTCTTCGCTATCGAAAAAGCAGCTCACACCCCATACGACCGCCGGTGCCGGCTGCAGGGTAATCTCGAGCTCGGTGATGACGCCGAGCGTTCCGCAGGCACCGATAAAGAGGTCGATGGCATCCATATCGTCCGCGACGAAATAGCCTGAGGCATTTTTGGTCTTGGGCATGGTGTAGGTGGGAAGATCAAGCTCGAGCGCACGACCTTCCGCCGTCACGAATGACAGGTGGCGGCCCTGGGCAAAAACTTCGCCACGCCGAAGTTCGAGCAGGTCACCGTCGGTCAGCGCGACGTGAAGGCCCGTAACGTGCGGACGCATGGGGCCATAAGCGTAGCTACGGGCGCCGGAAGCGTTGCATGCCGCCATGCCGCCCAGGCAGGCAGATGCCTCGGTGGGATCGGTAGGAAAGAACTGCTCGGGGGCTTCCTGGAATTCCTCGTAAGCCTTAAGCGAAGCCTGGTCCCAACCTGCGGTCGGAAGTACCTTCTTGCCCAGCTGCTTGCGCAGCTCAGACAGCACGACGCCCGGCTCCACGCGAAGCAGAAAGCGTCCCTGCTCATCGCGGCGAAGGCCCAGGTAGCGATTCATGCGGGAGGTGTTGAGGATGTGGCCGCCATGGGGCACGGCGCCGGCAGCGAGACCCGTTCGAGCGCCCTGGACAGTCACCGGGACACCGTCGACATGGAGCTGCCGCAGGATGGCGCGCGTCTCGTCTTCCGATGTTGGAAACGAGATGCTCGAGGCCTCGCCCGACGAGCGAGACTCGTCGCGGCCGTATTCCTCGAACTCATCGGTGAAGGGTTTGATGGTTGCAGACATGCAGAACTCCCCTTTAGCTAACTACAGTGTTTGCAGGGAGATGTTACCGCATCGTTTCGTTGACGTGTTCGAGACCGTCTCCATAATTGAGGATTTTTACGTCCGTGCAATTCGGCGAGCGGCTGCTAGATCTCGGCAGGCGATGTTTTTGACACATATCGCTTCGCCACCAACGATCGCGAAATTGGCACTCGAAAAATGTTGAAGTATTTTTTACCACCTGCTACCTGCGGCGATGCAAATCCGTCAAGCATTTGGTCAGCTTTTGGTCAAGTAGCGGCTGATACGGTCGGCATCGACAGCCAAAACCAATGGAAGTTTTGGCCCCAGAAGCAGGGAGGTTCCCATGGCATATTACTGGCCCCAGTACGGCGTCGCCATCGAAGTCGACGACGATCCCCATCTCCTGCCTTTCGAAGAAGAGGCATTCCCCGACACGACGGTCTACCACGTCACTACCGATGTGATCTGCGACCCCGAGTCGTTCTCGGCACTCGCCCACCACATCGCACGCATCCACGACATCGAGCTCCCTCCCGACTTCGATGAGCTTGTCTACTCGCGCCGCCTGATGCTTCACATGCTCTTTGGAGCGGACCCGTCCACGTTCGCACGCGTCTACACCGCCAAGGACGCCGCATGAGCACGAAGAAGTTGCCCCAACTCGCGAGTCAGGGACATCGCAAGAAACTCATCGCTATCTGTTTGGCTATCGTCTGCGCCCTCGTCGCCGTAGGCTTGTACGCCTGGCAGTCGCAGCCCGTACCCGAAGCGGGCGCCTCGGTCACGACGGCCGAGGGCAAATCGCGCCAAGAAATTCAAGATGAGCTCGACGCCATTGTCCGCGACAACATGATGACGATCTCGGTCGCGCCGGTCGCCCAGCTGCAGGAAGGCGGCAAGTTGCGCGTCAACGTGCAAAACGTCCAGGACAACAAGTTCCCCCAGCGATTCCGCGTCATTCAAAACGACGAGACCATTTATGAGTCCGGCATCGTCGAAACCGGCAAGACGGTCGAGACGTGTCCCGCCGGCGACATCGAGGAAGGTGAAGCGTATATCGAAATCCAGGCACTCGACACCAAGACCCATGACAACCACGGCAATCCGACGCGCGTCAAGGTCCGGGTGGAACAGGCTGAGAACTAACCCCTAACGCCCGCTGCGTCATTGCGCGCGGCCACCAACACTCGTCCAATCATCGCGGGGACGGCCCGCGGCGAATAGAAAGGAACGACCATGGACATCACCAGGAACATGAACGGAGCCAGAGCACTCGTCGTGGGCGCAGGACTGGCGCTCGCGCTTGCAATGGGCGCCTCCCCGACGCCAGCCATGGCAGCCGGGCGCGTTGGAACCACGAAGGTAATGGTCAGAACCGAGATCGACAACGTTAATTTCAAAGTTCCGACGGTTATTCCGTTCGTCGCCAAGGCCGACGGCACGCTTCAGGGCCCCTCAGAAGACGCGACCACCATCGACAACCTTTCGGCCTACGGCATCCATGTCACCAACATGAAGATCGACGCCATGAACACCTGGACCATTGCCGCCGATGCCAAGGCCGGGACCGCTCAGAACTCCATTGACTTTAAGGTCGGTCCCGATGGCGCGCTCCAAGACGCCAGCGCCGCAATGCAGGGAACTGGAATCGATCTTTCCAAGAACGCAACCTTTGACATGGGCTACCAGGGTATTGCCGGCGGTTCGGACAAGATCAAGCTCAAGACGAGCGGAAACGTCGCCCGTGTCACACGCGATATCTTCCACGCAACCGGCGAAGGCGATCAGGTTGCAACGATCACCTGGACGGTCGAGCCCGGTGCGCACACGGCATAAGGCGATCGCATTTGTCGCCATCGTCGGCATCTTGGCGCTCGCGCCGGCAGCAGCCTTTGCCCAACAAGAGCAGGCGCAGGCCGCCACGCAAGTGACGGTCGACCTCTCGGGGCTCGACCGCGGTGACCACCAGGAACCATTGGCGCAAACGGGCGACGAAAAGCAGCTCTTGGCAGCAAGCGTCGCTGTGGCAGGCGCGGGGGCCGCCGGACTCGGCCTGCACATTAAACGCAGCCAGTAACCAGACACAGACAGGTCACACATAATTAGGTAAGGAGACCCCATGGCATCGAAAAACCTTTTGCCCGTCGTCGCACTCTGCGGCGCGCTCGCAACCGGAATGCCTGTCGCCGCTTGGGCGACCCCCGTCATGGCGGACTCCTTGCCGGTAGCCCTAAGCCCCGCACCAGACCCGTCGAGCACCATCATGTGCAAGCGATTTTCGCTCAAGCAGGCCACGATCCTGACCTCGGGATGCCTTCGCCGGAATACGGACGCCTCGATAGTCGTGGATATCGAGCGCTCGAATAAGGAAAACGAATCCCAGGCAGGTTGTGCCGTCTGCACATGGCATTCGGTTGTGCTTGATGCAGATGACGATCCATGCGATTTGGAGCTGCGCATCGACATCGCTTCGATCGATGACTCGGCGAACGGAGCGAAGGTCGCCTTCGACAGCACGTTTTTCGAGAAAGGAGGCGGCATATGTCTGGGCTGCGCCGCCGCGAATGCAGACGATGCGCAGCCCACCCTCTCATTCACGGCATCGTTGCGGCTGACCAAGGCCGGCACCGATGCCATCGCGGCGGGAGAAGCGTCCCTGCTGTTCTACGCCGTCAGCACCGAAGACACAGACATTCATTTCGAGAAGTCAGCCGGGGCACTCAGCCTTACGCGAGGGACGAAAGCAGGCCCCATTGAGATTGATGCCCACGCGCTAGGCAGGCAATGCATTCTCGCCGACCCGGCGCTTCTTGAAATGGAGTGGAACGGATCTGGGGCCGTCGGGATTGTCCCCTCCGCGCTTGGAGCCAAGACGCTTCCCTCAAACGAAGGACCCAGCAACGCAGCCATAAAAGAAGAAGGCGCAGACAAAGAAGCGGGTGCAGGCGACACGCTGGCGCTGACAAACAGCGTCCCGGCTTCTTTCGAAACACCGGACGAAACCGTTGCCAATCCAAACGATTCCGAGCTCGCGGACAGCCTAGGGCTTGCCGATCCCCAAGAGATTGATGAGGGCAACTGCTGCGTGCTTGCCGCGCTCGACCACACAGAGATTATCGATGCCGCGAACATCGAAGTTGCCGCCGCCAATCAGCCCGTCCGCAAGTCGGCCATCATCGCATTTCCCGAGTCCGTCGAGGTCGTCTTTTTGCCATCGGGCGAGGTTGTGGCCCCGACACTGCTCACCTTGCTGGGTGCTAAGAATACTCGAAACGAAATTAAAAAGATCACGGTTGTCGACCCTGCAACTACCGCCAAGCTGCGTCTATACGCCGTTGCCCCAGACGGAAGCAAGACCCTGGAATTCGATGGCGACACGCTCCTGGCCTGGCGGCGTCTGGACATTATGCAAGACGTCTCGTATCAGATCGAACTCGAAGGGTTTGATCGAGCCCGCGATGCCAATATCATCGCCGCGGCTATTGAATCCCCGCAGCGACTTATGACACTGCGCTTTGACTACTATCCCTATGTCCCGACAACTACCTGAGGCTTAAATGCTGCGCGTCGTTTCTAATACCACTTATATAACGTATTAGATGAGTCGCGATGTGCCTCGCATTCCGTTCTGCTACGATTGCCACGTTGGCATCAATACGGGAGGGCTCATGCCGGGCTTGGGAACAATCATCAACGTTGTGCTTTTGATTGCGGGCGGTCTTTTGGGATTAGCGGGCGGTCGCTTTATCACACCGCGCATCCAAGACACGCTCATGAAAGCATCGGGGCTGTGCGTCCTGTTTATCGGCCTGGGCGGCACCATGCAAAAGATGCTCGTCATCGACGGCGGCGCCCTGTCGACCACCGGCACCACCATGTTGATCGTCTCATTTGCGCTCGGCTCGCTTATCGGCGAGGCCATCAACCTGGAGGCCGCCATCGAAAACCTTGGCGAATGGCTCAAGCGCAAAACCGGCAGCGAGGGAGACAACGAGTTCACCAACGCCTTTGTCTCTGCATCGCTCACCGTGTGCATCGGCGCCATGGCCATTGTGGGATCGATTCAGGACGGCCTGCTCGGCGATTGGTCCACGCTCGCCCTGAAGGGTGCACTGGACTGCATCATCGTCTGCACCATGACGGCCTCGCTCGGCCGCGGCTGCATCTTCTCGGCCCTGCCTGTCGCCGTGTTCCAGGGAACGATCACGCTGTTTGCCGGTGCGCTCTCCCCCATCATGACCGCTGCGGCCCTCGACAGCCTCTCACTCGTGGGGTCCATGCTCATCTTCTGCGTCGGCGTCAACCTTATCCGACCTCAGACCTTCCACACGGCCAACATGCTCCCCGCCGTCGTCATAGCCGTCATCTACGCCCTCCTGTTCTAAGTCTATCTACATAGCAGTATCTCGAACATCTGTTTGATGCTGTGCTATGATATGAGGTCACCGACACCGTATAGGGAGAGGAGAGGGCGGTGGCCGACCAAGACGTCAAGATGCTCATCGAGCGCATTATGGCCGAGGCCCGGACCCATCAGTCCGCCCGCTTCTCAAACAAAATCTATGCTGACGAGCCGATTCTCAAGACCGGCCGTCAGATGCAGAACTTCCTCCCCGACCAGTACCGCAAGATGCGCGAGATATCGCGCTGGCAGGATGATCCCAAGGGCGGCGCGGGGCGTTGGTTATCGGAGGCGGAGCTCTTTTACCGTCAGGGCCTGCTGATGGCCGACTTCGAGGACGATTGCCCCTACAACGGCACCTTTAAGTCGTACTTTCCTACCTACAACGCCATGAGCGACCGGCAGCTGCGCGGCTACTTTACCTGGCGCGCCCAAGTGCGCCGTGGCAATATCGAGGAGACATCAACCTCATTTGCTTTTCTGTATCTCTACGAATTGATCTGCGGCATTGGCGTAGATGATCCGCTCGACGGCTTTGACAAGATCAAGGCCTTTTGGGATGCCTATCGCGCCTTTGAGCCCGGCATCGACCGGTTCGCACGCGTGTGGTTGCAGGATTACGCTGTATTCCACGGGCTCGACCCCAAGCTGCTACACGACTCTAAAACCGTTGCATTCGACAACGCCCTCATCGAGCTGCGCCATGCAGTGCGAGACCTTGTACCCGCGTCGGCGCCGTCGGACCAGGCCCCCAAGCGTCGCAAAACTTCCGAGCCCACGATCCCCCTTCCGCCCAACGAGGCGCGCGAGGAGCGACTCATGGCCGCCATCAATGCACTCTCCACGTATAACCTCAATAACTCAAGGCTCGACCGTTCCCACCATCGCGACCTTCGCCACGTGGCATGCGCCGTATATGTCCGCATGGCGCGCTACTATGACACGCATCGAAAGACCGGCATCGTAGCGAGCTTGTTTGGGGAGGAGACGGCCATGCCCTACACCATGTTTGCCTCGGCCGTGTTCTTTGCGCCCGAGCGCCACGAGGACTGCGAATATCGCTTGGACCCCATCCATATCTATCGTTGCCAAAACGGCTTTTGGGAGTGCATGCGCATTCACGGCAGCAGGCAAAAGAGCAGCAAGCTCGGCGAGATGATGCGTGCCTGTGATCAGCGCTTGCGCTTGGCGCTAGATCCCGCCCATCCCCTTAAGGAAGAAAAGGTCCCCAAATATCTGGCCAAGATCATCGACGATGAGATCGTGGCATGGCTTTCGTGGGATGCCGCACACCAGCCCGTCAAGATCGATATCGACCTGAGCCAGCTGGGACACATCCGAAGCGCCGCTGCACAGACGCGCGAGGCGCTTTTGATCGACGAGGAACGCGAGGACGACGCGCTTGAGGATGCCGAGGCGGCAGGCCCTGGGAAGCCAGAAGCCAGGCCCATGACCGAGGCGATTGTCGAGCCGGTCGCGGCGCCCATGGAACAGGACGAGGATGACGAGCCGACCATCTCCACCGAGCAATTTGGCGTCGTAGCCCCGCTCCTCGCACCAGCACCAACACCCGCGACGGCCGCGCCCGCCGACATCACGTCCGCACTCGCCCCCGCCGCAGAAGATTATCTTCGCGCGCTGCTCGAGCAAAACGCGGCGCAGGCGGAATCGGCGGTAGTGCAATCGGAGCAGAGCGAGGACATGCTCGTCGATACCATCAACGAGGCGCTCTTTGACCTGGTGGGCGACACCGTAATTGAATTTAGCGCGGCAGGGCCGCAGATTATCGAGGACTATGAAGCAGACGTGAGAGGATACCTAGACCATGAGTGATACCGCATCCGCAGCACCTCGCGTGCCCAAGCGCGTCGCTGCCGTCATTCTCAACTCGCTCAAGGGCGGCGTGGTCCCGCGCATCGGCCTTCCTTACATCACCGTAGGACGCGAGGTCGAGATCCGCGCCCTGCTCACCGATCTGAGTCTCATCGCCGACGGTGGCGCGAGCTTCCGCTTTCTGGTCGGTCGTTACGGCGCCGGCAAGAGCTTTTTGCTCCAGACTATCCGCACGCACGCCATGGGCGAGGGATTCGTCGTCGCTGATGCCGACCTGTCGCCCGAGCGCCGCCTGCAGGGCGGTCAGGGACAGGGCCTTGCCACCTACCGCGAGCTCATCCGCAATATATCGACCAAGACGCGCCCCGAGGGCGGTGCGCTCAACCTTATTCTGGATCGCTGGGTCGCCTCGTGTGCCGACGTCGACGAGTCGGTCGTCAATGCCCAACTGGCCCCGCTCGAGGAGATGGTCCACGGCTTCGACTTCACCCGTATGCTCCGCCGCTACCGTGCGGCCGTATCCGAGGGCGACGAAGAAGCTATGAGCCGTGTGACCAAATGGATTCGCGGCGAGTACCGCACCAAGAGCGAGGCTCGCGCCGAGCTGGGCTCCTCGACCATCATCAGCGATGACGACTGGTACGACTACGTCAAACTCATCGCGCGTTTTTTGGTTTGCAGTGGCTACAAGGGCATGCTGGTGCTCATCGACGAGCTCGTGAATCTGTATAAGATTCCCAATGCCATCACGCGCCAGTACAACTACGAGAAGATCCTGACCATGTACAACGACACACTTCAGGGCAAGGCACAGTACCTGGGCATGATCATGGGCGGCACGCCAACCTCCATCGAAGACCGCCGCCGCGGCGTGTTCTCCTACGAGGCTCTGCGCAGCCGACTCGCTCAGGGTCGCTTTGCGCGCGAGGACCTTAAGGACATGCTCGCGCCCATCATCCGCCTGCAGCCACTCACCTACGAGGAGCTACTGGTGCTCATCGAAAAACTCATGCAGATCCATGCCGGCTACTTTGGCTGGACGCCCACGCTTGCCGAAAACGACTTGGTGGACTTTCTCAAGATTGAGTTCGGCCGCGTGGGAGCCGATACGCACTTGACGCCGCGTGAGGTTATCCGTGACTTTATCGAGCTGCTCGATATCCTGTGTCAGAACCCCGATGCAAATGTGGCCGAGCTGCTGCAAAGCGTCGGCGGCGACGCGCTGGCGCCGGCAGCCGCAACAGGCGACACCGGCACCGCAGGCGGCGACCGCAACTTCGCCGAGTTCACCATCTAACCTACCAAAAAGGGACAGGTTTATTTTGGCAGGTTTTATCTGGGCAAACGTTGAAGCAGTAATGCAGCAAGCCGTTGCCAGCCGCGTTGAGAGATTCGATGTTGAAAGGAGGCCCCGTGAACGCCTTTGACCGCTACGCCCCGTTTATCCAAGACTTCATCTACTCCCACGATTGGGAGAGCCTACGCTCTATCCAGGTTGCAGCAGCTGATGCCATCTTTAATACGCAGGACAATGTGCTCCTGACGGCATCCACGGCTTCCGGCAAAACCGAGGCAGCCTTCTTTCCCATCCTGACCGAGTTTTGGGAGAACCCGCCCGCAAGCGTGGGCGCCCTCTACATCGGCCCCCTCAAGGCGCTCATCAACGACCAATTCGTCCGCCTCAACGACCTATGCGAAGAAGCCGATATCCCCGTCTGGCACTGGCATGGCGATGTCTCGCAGTCACACAAGGCCAAACTCATCAAAAAGCCGGGCGGCATCCTTCAGATTACGCCCGAATCGCTCGAGGCGCTCCTGATCCATAAGCACATGGCGATCCCGCGCATGTTTTGCGACCTGCGCTACGTCGTCATCGACGAGGTTCATTCGCTCATGCGTGGCGACCGCGGCGGGCAGACGCTCTGTCTTATCGAGCGCCTCTCGCGCATGGCAGGCGTGCAGCCCCGCCGCATTGGCCTTTCGGCCACCATCGGCGACCCCGAGCGCACGGGTGCCTTTCTCTCGCAGGGAACGGGACGCGACTGCGTTATCCCCCGTTTTGAGGAACCGCGTCGCGTGTGGCGCATCTCCATGGAGCACTTCTACAACTCGGGTCCCCAGGCACAGCAGCGGGGATTCGAGAGCACGGGTCCTCAAGAGGCCGAAGTGCTTGCGTGCGAGCGCATCGAGGCGGCATCCGCGGCACTGCCCGCCGGCGCCCAAGACATGCGTCACAGCGGACAGCTCACACAAGAGGAGCGCCGTCAACGTCGTGAGCGGGCACGAGGCAAAGCCGCTCCCAAAGACCGTCGCACTTCCTCGGCCCCCGAGGGCGAAGTCGACATCCCACGAGCGACCGAGCAGGCGCTTCTCAACCCCACCGACACGGCGCCCGACAACGCCGACCCCGGTATGGGCTATATCTTTGAGCATACGCGCGGCCGCAAGTGCCTGGTCTTTGCCAACTCGCGCGAGGAGGCAGAGGCCGTGTGCTCCATGCTGCGTAGCTACTGCGAGAACCGGCACGAGCCCGACCGTTTCCTCATTCATCACGGCAATCTTTCGGCATCGTTGCGCGAGACGGCCGAGGAACTCATGCGCGATGAGGAGCAGGCACAGACGACCGTCACCACCTCTACGCTTGAGCTCGGTATCGATATCGGCCGTCTGGAGCGTGCCTTCCAGATCGACGCGCCGTTTACCGTTAGCTCCTTTTTGCAGCGAATGGGCCGCACGGGACGCCGCGACCTTCCACCCGAAATGTGGTTTGTCATGCGCGAGGAAGAGCCCGAGCCGCGCACGATGATGCCCGAGACCATTCCGTGGAAGCTCCTGCAGGGCATTGCGCTCGTACAACTCTATCGCGAGGAAAAGTGGGTCGAGCCGCCCGAGCTCGATCGACTCCCCTACAGTCTACTCTACCACCAGACTATGTCGACGCTTGCCAGCACCGGCGAGCTCACGCCAGCAGAGCTTGCCCAGCGCGTGCTCACACTCAGCTATTTCCATCGCATCTCGGCCGATGACTATCGCGTATTGCTGCGTCACCTCATTAAGATCGACCATATCCAGGTCACCGAGGGCGGCGGACTCATCGTGGGTCTCGCGGGCGAGCGCATCATCAACAACTTTAAGTTCTACGCCGTATTCCAGGAAAACGAGGAGTTCACCGTTCGTAGCGAGTCGGCCGAATTGGGCACGATCGTCAACCCGCCACCGCCCGGTGAGCGCATCGCCATCGCCGGACACTGCTGGATTGTCGAGGAAGTGGACTGGAAGCGCCACACCGTCTTTGCCACGCAGGTCAAGGGTCGTGTGCCGGCCTACTTTGGCGACTGCCCCGGTGACATCAACACACACGTACTCGAGCGCATGCGCCAGGCGCTCAACGAGCACGCGACATATCCGTACCTCATGGGTAACGCACGGGCTCGCTTGGCGCAGGCTCGTCATACGGCCGAGATTTCGGGGGCGGGAACTAAGCCGCTCATCAACCTGGGTGGCGACACCTGGGTGCTCTTCCCCTGGTTGGGCAGCTACGCCTTCCTAGCACTCGAGCGCGTGCTCAAGATTAAGTGTGCCGCGGAGCTGGGCCTTCGCGGACTCGACCCGTCACGTCCGTACTTTATGCAGTTCAAGATGAAGGCCGACGAGGAGACGTTCTTTGAAGTGCTCGCCGCCGAAGCCGAGAAAGACTTCGACCCCATCGACCTCGTCTATCCCGGCGAGGTGCCTTACTTTGATCGGTACGACGAATTCGTTCCAGAAGAGCTCGTGCGCAAAGGCTTTGCCGAAGGCGTGCTCGACATCGAAGGCATGAAGCAGCGCGTTCTCGGCTGGCGCGACCACACCTAAGACCAGTCTTTTTGGGACGGGGAGACTTATTTGTCGTGAAGGACGGTGCCGAGGAAGTCGGTGTCGAAGGGCACGGCTTCGGCAAAGGCATAGTCGCCGTCGCTGGCGATGAGCAGGTAGTTCTCCTCGCCGCCGAACTTCGCATCGCCGCACGGGACCACCCAGGCATGGGCGAATACCTCGAGTGCCGTGGCAGCGCAGTCGCGCAGGAACGTCACGTCGCTCCCCTCGTTTGCGCTCACGATATTGGCGACGTAGACACCACCAACATTTAGGCTGCCCCGCACTAAACGCAACGCCTCAACCGTCGCCAACTCGCGTACGGGCTCGGCACCGCCAAAGCAATCGCTCACAACGACGTCGTAGCGACGATGGCCCACGCTCGTCACACCCAGATACGAGCGAGCCTCAGCGGTAATCACCCGCAGGCGATCGCCCACCGCGTGCTCCAGTTCATCCAGATAGAACCAACGGCGCGCCAAGCGCGTTATCTCTCCGTCATACTCGATGACGTCCATGCGCAAGCCCTCGTGCGACATCAG
This sequence comes from Collinsella aerofaciens, assembly GCF_040910265.1. Classification (GTDB taxonomy): domain Bacteria; phylum Actinomycetota; class Coriobacteriia; order Coriobacteriales; family Coriobacteriaceae; genus Collinsella; species Collinsella aerofaciens_BK. The sequence goes on from NZ_JBDGAW010000002.1 coordinate 50,508, forward strand.
GGCGAATTTAGGATAGGCAAACCCGCCGCCGCCCAGCATAAGCATGCGGTCGATACCGTGACCATAAGCGTCGCGCATCGCATCCTCGGCCTCAAACACGTCGTCAAACGCGCGATAGTACGCAAAGACGGGCTCCGCCCAGCGCTCGCCAACGTAACTCGCGCTTTGGTAGACGCCGCCTTGCACCAATACGCGGACTTCGTCGCCGCCCTCGTCGTGCACGCGTTTCACACGCGCCAACCCATTGCGGGTTCGCGCAACCTGCAGACAGGCAGCACGAACAGCGACAGCGGCCGCACCAAGCGCCGCGGCTCCCAGAGCAACGCCGGCAACGACGCCGGCAGAAACACTCGGCTTGTTCATCTAGAGCTCCTTTTGCAGATAAAGGCCATGGTCATAAAATCCAAGATGGCGATAGTACTCGCGTGTGCCAATCGCGCTAATCACGTTGATACGCGCATAACCCGCATCCCGGGCAATCTCGCACGCACGCTCTACGAGCAAACGCCCCAACCCGTGATGCTGCGCCGCCTGGCCCTGGTCGCCCACGCGCGCCGCCATGCCATACACGTGCACCTCGCGAATCATCGCCTCGTCCGGCGTCGTCGGCAACTCGTCCGCATGTGCGGCAACAAACGAATGGTCGGGCAGCGACAACCGCAAAAAGCCCGCGATCTTGCCCCGCGGCGTCACCCACTGCAAAAAGCGCTCGTAAGTCACCGGCGTCTCGTACGCTACTTCCTCATCAAGAGATAGCTCATCCAAGTCGGCACCCGCCGTGCTGATCTCGCGATAGCGAATCTCACGCACCGTCGCACCGTCACCCCGAGCAGCCAGGCGGTTCTCGACGAGCTGACGCAGGTTGGGCTTCTTGTTGCCCACCATGATGTCATCGGAACTAAAGTCGCGAATCATGCGGCTGATGCGGCAGAACGCCGGCGTCACCACGATGTCATCGGCCAGCACATCGAGCAGTTCTTCCTCGGTATAGGGGCGCCACTCGCCGCGCTCGCAGCAGCCCACCAGGCGCGAGCCCTCGATGAGCGCACACGGGTAGACTTTGACCTCGTCGGGCATAAAGGCCCCCTCGGTCATAAAGCGCTCGTAGTCGCGCTTGTCCCCCTCGGGTGTGGCGCCCAACAAGTTGAGCATAAAATGAGCGTGGATCTTAAAGCCAAACAGGCGCGCGAGCGAAAACGCCCGCTCGATCTGTGTCACCGAAATGCGGCGCTCGTTGATATCGAGTAGATGCTGGTCAAGGCTTTGGATGCCCATCTGTATCTTGGTGCAGCCCAGGCGGCGGATGAGCGTGAGCGCCTGCGGCGTTACGGCATCGGGGCGCGTCTCGATAACGAGTCCCACCACGCGATGCTTCGCCGTCTCGTTAATGCGCTGCTGACGCTCGAGTTCCTCCATCGTTGCCGTCTGCCACTCGGTGACCTCGCCCCACGGCGTACCGGGGCCGTACAGACGACGCACCGCACGGTTATAGCCGCCCACGGCAGCATCCACACGCCCCTGCTCGTCGGCAACGCCGGCAGCGAGCTTGGCCTCGTCAGCCGCAATGCCGGCAGCCCGATAGCGCTCGCGGCGCTCTGTTACCACCGGCGGCAGGGCATCGGCGGGAGCGTCATCGAGCAGGCGCCCCGCCTCGGCACGGCTGATGCCCGGACGCGCCAACATGGGGTTTGCCGCCACGCCGGCGACGGCATCGTCATTGAGCGCACGGAAAAGCTCGGACATAAACCACGTCTGATACCCTTGCGGATAGTCGCTCCAGGTGCCACCGAGCACGATAAGCTCGATCTTGTCGGTCGCATGCCCCATCTGCGAAAGTGCGGTCAGGCGAGCGCTCACCTGCAAATACGGGTCAAAGCAGTTTTGCTCCGCACGGGCGCATGCCGGCTCGGCATGCAGATAGCTTTTGGGCATGCGCAGATCGTTGGGGCAAAACAGGCAATCGCCCGAACAGGGCCACGGCTTGGTGATGACGGTAATGGTCGCCACGCCCGAAGCCGTGCGGCGCGGCTTCATGCGCAGCACCTGCAGCAGCTGACGCTCCAGCTCGGCATCGACATTCCATCCAGCCCAACGAGCCGGCTTCTCACGTTTAACCCGCTGGTAGAACGGCAGCAGACGGCGCTTGGCCAGATCTCGTTTGTCGGCACCCTCACGGCGCGCCTCGGCATGTATCAGTTTGACGAGCGCCTTGTCGTCCACGGTCTCACCGCGACGCAGAGCCTCGAGTATGTTCAAAATAATCTGTTCCATGCCCCCATTGTAAAGGCAAAGGCGCCGGAGCCGATCTCGGCTTCGGCGCCTTCATCAAACAGCGCGTCTATATCTTCGCCTAGGCTTTCGTCTGCCTCAATACTCCGAATCAAACGACATGTCGCCCGAACCGACCTCAAAACGATACGTGGCAGACTTGTCACCGTTATCGAATTCAAGATTCAAAATGGTCTCGCCGTCGTAGCCAAGCGGAAGGAAATCGCTCTCGAAGTCGCCGCTGCCCAAGGTGAGGCTCGCCTTAAAGCCCGTCGAGTTCGGAACCGTCATCTCCACATCGCCCGAGCCCACACTCACGTCCATCGACTTCGTGGGGGCCGGGTAAAGCTCGAACGTCACATCGCCCGAACCGACCTCGGCATTCAGGGTATCGGTCACGGTGCCCGTAAACTCAACGTCTCCCGAGTCCAGAGTCAGGTTGAGGTCATGACACGCAATGCCCGCGACCGTCAGATCACCCGATCCTACATTCGCTGTAATGCCCACCATGTTATCGGCAACTTTGCGCGGCAGTTCGACGGTAACCGTGCGGTCAATGGCGCGCTCGTCATCGCAATCGAACTGGCGAATCTTGAGCGTAGAGCCCTTGATTTCGGCCAGGTTCTGGGTTGCCGCATCGAAGGCAACGGTCCCCGTTGCCACGCGACCGCTTTCAATCACGCGCACTGGCCCGCCGGAGACGTGTTTGACCTCGACCGTGCCCGACGTCACGTCCAAGTCAAGCGATGTGAACGCGTCGGCATCAAACGTTTCGCTCGAAAGCTGTTGAGGCCGAGCGGAATAGTTACCGCTATTCAAGGAATCGTCCTCGTCAAACGCATCGTCCATACCAGACAAGCCGGATACAACATCGTTGAGATCCCACGGTCCATCAAAATGAATCAAAGTCCGCGAAGTGCCAAAGACAAGCCCGATGATGAGCACAAACGCTCCGATGCCAATGCCCAAGCGCCTCTTAGACTCATGCGAGAGCTTCATCATTCATCACCTTCTTTGGCACTCGACTCAGCGGTGGTCGCGGCAGCCATGTCAGCGTCAACCGCTGTGAAAACGTCCTCCCCCTTAGTCCTAGCGACCGCCGGCGCCTGACCAACCTGGATATCCCCGCGCGCCCAATCGCCATCGAGCGCACGTGCCACCCAGTGATAGATGGGAATCGTAAAGAAGATCAGTGCAGGAAAGGGGCTGGCACCAACCAGAAACATCAGTAAAAAGAACAGCAGCCAGCACACGGCCCAATACGGGAACGACTGGAACGGGCCCTTCACCGGAGCCGGATTGGCCGCACCGCCGGCCGTTACCTGAGCCGTTGCGGCATTGGCAGCCTGAGCGCTCCAGCTTGCCGCCTGCGCCGCCTTGGCCGCGGCATCACTTGCCTGGGTTGCCGCCTCGGTAGCTCGCGCTGCCGCCTCGTGGGTGCGGGCACGCTCTGCCGCCTCGGCCTCGCGCTGGCGAGCGCGATCCTCGTTCTCAAACTCGATATCATCCTCAATCTCGTCGCTCGGATTGAGCAGCTCGTCCAGACTCACGCCATAGAGCTTGGCAAGCGAGATCAGATTCTCGGTATCGGGCGAGCTCTCCGCGCGCTCCCATTTACTGACTGCCTGGCGCGACAGCCCCAGCTTTCGCGCCAGCCCTTCTTGGCTAAAACCCTTGCTGCGACGAAGGTCGGCGAGCCGCTGCGCAGTTTCTACATTCATGGTTCCTCCTATGTGATGCCAGCCGTGCCGCCGGACCGTTTTTGTTCTTAAGGCGCCTTGCACAGTTAAAAATCTATCCGCCACCGCCAAAAGCATGCCACCTATTCTAGTGAGATTTTTGACAACCGGCGGTTGCGGGTGCATATGAGCTGCGGAAATGTGTCCAAACAAAGCAATGACCCGTAGCTTGGTTGTCCCCGTTGCGGCGTTAACGGTAGTATGGTCGTACTGTTTATTCCGCACCGCCAACGGAGGGAGTTCCGCGCCGTGAACCGCGATTTCGCCTCATCGCTCATCCAGCTCAACAACACGTTCTATCGCGAGCACTCCGCCTCCTTCTCCGATACGCGCCAGGCCCCGTGGCCCGGCTGGGTGCGCACCATGGATATCGCGCTCGGGCAGCTCGACGTCGCCACGATCGAGCATCCCGTCCGCGTCTTCGATCTTGCCTGCGGCAATATGCGGTTCGAGAACTTTGCCGCCGGCGGCGCACTTGCCGCCAAGGGCGTCGACGGAGCAAACCCCTCGGCAGATGCCAGCTGTCCGTTTGAGTTCTATGGTGTCGACTCGTGCCAAGACCTGGCCATCGATGCACATGGCCACGCCCTGCGCATTCCCAACCTGCACTTCCAGGAGCTCGACGTGCTCGATGCCCTCATGAAGCTCAACCCCGCCGAGACACCCGACGTGCTTTTCGACGCCCCGCTCGCCGACATCTCGGTCTGTTTTGGCTTTATGCACCACGTACCGTCGTGCGAGTACCGCGTACGCGTGCTCGACGCCCTGGTGCGGCAGACGCGCCCGGGCGGCATCATCGCCATCAGCTTTTGGGAGTTTATGAACGACGAGCGCATGGCGCGCAAGGCCGTTCGCGCCGAAGCCCGCGCCGAGCTCACCCCGCCGTTTGAGGGCTACGACTCCGCGCAGTTTGAAGCCGGCGACCACCTCATTGGCTGGCAAAACGACCGTCATGCTTACCGCTATTGCCATCACTTTGACGATCAGCAGATCACCGACCTGGTGCGCGGCGTCCGTACGTTCTACAAGAGCGGCGAGGTTCCCGTGCGCGAGCTTGAGCGCTTCCATGCCGACGGTCGCAGCGGAGAGCTCAACCGCTATGTGATTCTCAAGCGTCTGTAGTCATCGACGACTCACCGCCGAGCCGCACCGCAACTTTAGGGCAAACTGCGCCCAGCTTTTCAACCCATCGCCGGAACGCGCAGCCATGCGTTCCATACTTATGACCAAGGAGCCTCATGGGAGCCGTCCACGTTCGCACGCCTAAGAACTTTGTGCTCGAGGAGCGCCTGGAGCGCTACGCCGATGCGATTGAGACGAACCCCGAGGCCTATGCCGGAGATTGGCGTGAAGCCTGTGCACCCGCAGGCAGCAAGCCATTCGAACACCTTCACCTGGATCTTGGCTGCGGCAAGGGAACGTACCTTGCAGAACGCGCGGCCCACGAGCCAAACACCCTCTTTATCGGTATGGACCAGGAGCCCATCTGCATCGCCTATGCCGCACAGAAAATCTGCGAGCAGGAACTGACCAACGCACTCGTCCTGCCCCGAGGCGCTGCATCGCTACCGCAGCTGTTTGCCACAGGCGAGCTCGATGCCATCACCATCAACTTTCCCACGCCGCAGCCCAAGGCCAAGTACGCCAAAAAACGACTCGTCCATGTCGACCACTTGATGCTCTACCGCCCGCTCTTTGCAGCCGGCGCCACCGTCACGCTGCGCACCGACAGCAAGCCATTGCGCGACTACGCCCTGGGGCAGTTTGCCGCGGCAGGCTACGACACACTTTGGGTAAGCGACGACGTCCGCCGCGACCATCCCGAGCACCCCGAGACCGAGTACGAGTGCCGAACGCGCGAGATGGGCGCTGTCGTCTATGGCATCTGCGCCACACCCGGTGCGGAGCCCACCGAAGAGCAGCTCGCGGCAGGCCGGGCGCAGGAGCAGAGCCTCGCCTGCTATCTGCCCGACGATCTCGATGAGCTCACCTACGTGCCCCTCGGCATGGAAGAAGCCGTCGAGAACTTTAGAAACCGCGCCCGCAAAGGCAAGAAGCGCCTGCCGCAAGAGTCCTAGGGGCTTCTGATGGTCGCGGCGTCGGCAAACAAGCGCAAATTGGCGCCAGCGAACGGCCCTCAAACCTAAGTGAGTAGACTTTTTTGCAATAGCCAGGCACAGCCCGCATAGCGAAACATAAAACCGCAGGTAGAACCCTTGCGCAAAAGTCATGTGCTCGCAATATCGCAAAAAGTCTACTCACTTGGCTAGCGACTACACTAAACGGCTGGGCAGAACGCCCATTTCCTGCATTTTCTTGCCTGCGAACGCATCGATGCGACGCTACGCCATAATAGTTGGCGGACAATCGCGAGAGAAAGCAAACACATGGCACAGACCACGACAGATATCGCCGCCAGCACCGTCTCCGGTGCCGGAGCCGCCAGCTCATTCTCGGGCGGCACGGGAACCGAAGCCGAATTCGGCTCACTCGGTGCGCTCTCCCCCACCTGGTGGGAGCCCGAGGACGGCAGCGAGCCCGAACCGTGGCTCACGCCCGACCAGGCCTTCGAGCGCTTCTTTGAATGGACGGGCGAGCGCGGCATCGAGCTGTGGGACCACCAAGAAGAGGCCCTCATGGACCTAGCAGCCGGCGATCATGTCATTTTGGGCACGCCGACCGGCTCGGGTAAGTCGCTTGTCGCGCTGGGCATGCTCTTTATGGGCATGGCGCAAGGCAAGCGTTGCTATTACACTGCTCCCATCAAGGCCCTGGTCAGCGAGAAGTTTTTTGATTTGGTGCAGGTGCTCGGCCGCGATAACGTCGGCATGATCACCGGCGATACGCATATCAACACCAAAGCGCCCGTTATCTGCTGCACGGCCGAAATCCTTGCCAACGATGCGCTGCGCGAGGGCGAGGACGCCGATGTGGGCTGCGTAGCCATGGACGAGTTCCACTACTTTGCCGACCCCGACCGCGGCTGGGCCTGGCAGGTGCCGCTGCTCACCTTGCCCCACACGCAGTTTATGCTCATGAGCGCCACGCTCGGCGATGTCACTGCCATCGCCGCCTCACTCGAGGAGCACACCGGCGCTGCTTGCGACTTGGTCGTCGATGCCCCACGCCCCGTGCCGCTGAGCTACGACTACGTGACGACCTCGCTCGAGGGCACGGTCGAGCTCGCCATGCGCCGCGGCGAGGCCCCACTCTATATCGTGCACTTTAGCCAGGATGCCGCACTTGCGACGGCACAGTCGCTCGCCAACTTCGGCATTGCCAGCAAGGAGCAGCGCGAGGCCATCAAGGAAGCGGCCAAGGGCACGAGCTTCTCAACGGCCTTTGGCAAGATCCTCAAGCGCTTGCTCGGATGCGGCGTCGGCGTGCACCACGCCGGCATGCTGCCGCGCTATCGCCTGCTGGTCGAGCGTCTGGCGCAGCAGGGCCTACTACCTGTCATTTGCGGCACCGACACACTCGGCGTCGGCATCAACGTGCCCATCCACACCGTGGTCCTCACCGCGCTCACCAAGTTCGACGGCTACAAGATGCGTCGCCTGCGCGCCCGTGAGTTCCATCAGATCGCTGGTCGTGCCGGTCGCTCGGGCTTTGACACCGAGGGCATGGTCATCGCCGAGGCCCCGGAGCACGAGATCGAAAACGCCAAGCTCATGGCCAAGGCGGGCGACGACCCCAAAAAGCTCCGCAAGATTAAAAAGAAAAAGGCCCCCGAGGGCTTTGTCACCTGGAACAAGCAGACCTTTGAGCGCCTGATCGAGACGCAGCCCGAGACGCTCAAGCCGCGCCTGCGCATCACGCACTCCATGGTGATCAGTGTGGTCGAGCAGGGCGGTGACGCTCGCGCCCGCGTACACAACCTCATCGAGACAAGCCTGCAAACGCCTGAGGAAAAGGCGAAGCTCGAGGTTCGCGCCGACGAGATCTTCGCCACGCTCATCGACTCCGGCGTCGTCGTGCGCACCGAAGTGCCACCCACGCCCGACGCTCCGGCCGACGCCGCGCCCGACATCGACTATGCGCTGACGGTCGACCTGCCTGAGGACTTTGCGCTCGACCAGCCGCTTTCGCCGTTTTTGCTCGCCGCGCTGGAGCTGCTCGACCCCGAGAGCGAGACCTATACCATGGACCTCATCTCGATGGTCGAGGCAACGCTCGAGGACCCCAAGCAGGTGCTGCGCGCACAGGAACGCGCCGCGCGCGACCGCGCCATGGCCGAAATGAAGGCCGACGGCGTCGAGTACGAAGAGCGCTTGGAGCGCATCCAGGATGTCACCTACGAAAAGCCGCTCGAGGACTTGCTCGATGCCGCCTTCGACAAGTACTGCCAAGAAGTGCCTTGGGCCAACGACTACCAGCTCTCGCCCAAGAGCGTCCTGCGCGACATGTTGGAGAGCGCGAGTGATTTTAAGGGCTATATCCAAAAGCTCGGCATCGCCCGCTCAGAGGGTATTCTGCTGCGCTATCTGGCCGAGGCCTACCGCTCGCTCGACCGCACCGTACCGATCGAGAAGCGCGACGAGCGTCTTCGCGACATCATTTCGTGGCTGGGCTTTGTGGTGCGCTCGGTCGACTCGAGCCTGGTTGACGAGTGGGAGAACGCCGGCAACCCGGCCGCACTCGACGCCGCACCACCCCAGGGCATCGACGAGGTCGTGGCAGACCGCCGCGGCTGCACTCTGCTGGTGCGCAACGCGCTCTTCCGCCGCGTGACCCTTGCCGCCCGCGGACACGTCCGCGACCTGGGCGAGCTCGACGAGGACTGGGGCATGAGCGAAGTCCGCTGGCAAAAGGCGCTCGATGCCTATCACGAGCAACACGAGGAGATCCTCACCGACGGCGACGCCCGCAGCTCGGCGATGTTTACCATCGACGAGAGCGACGAGAAGACCGATCACGTGTGGCACGTGCACCAGATCTTTGCCGACGAGGATGGCGACCACGACTTTGGCATCATGGGCGATGTCGACCTGGACGCCACGCAAGACGGCGGCGAGGTTATCTTCACCCACTACCGCGTCGGCTTTATCGAGGACCTGCTCGAGGACTAGCCGGGCGCAATGGAACGAAACAAAGCGGGGCCGCTGGCAACATCGCCAGCGGCCCCGCTTTTTGCGCGATACGCTACCTTCTACTCGGCATCCTCGACCTCATACGAATCGGCCTCAGCGGGCTCATCGCCCGTGCCCGTTGCCGTCTCGCGCGCCTCGTCAAACGCCGACTTCATGGTCTTGTTGCCCCAAGTGAGCTTGCGAATGGTAAGCTCATCGGCCTTGTTATGGGCCAGGCGCAGGTTCTCGGTACTGCGACGCAGATCGTCCTTGGTCTTCTCGAGCTGTTTGATGGCGGCATCGATCTCCTTGATCGCCGATTCGAACTGTTTGCTCGCCAAATTGTAATTGCGCGAGAAGCCGTCCTTGAACTTCTCCATTTTGGCCTCGAAGTTCGTCACATCGATATTCTGCTGTTTGTACTCCGCCAGCTCCTGCTTATAGCGCAGCGAGCCCATGGCAGCATTTCGCAAGAGCGTAATCATGGGAATGAAGAATTGCGGGCGGATCACGTACATCTTCTCGTAGCGATAGCTCACGTCTACGATACCGGCGTTGTAGAGCTCACTCTCGGGTTCCAACAGCGAGCAAAGCACCGCATACTCGCAGCCCTTCTGGCGACGGTCGTGGTCGAGCTTCTTAAAGAAGTCCTCGTTTTTATGCTTGGTCGCGGTTTCGTCGTTCTCGTTTTTCATCTCGAACATAATCGAGATAATCTCGTTGCCGCTCGCGTCGCACTCACGGAAAATAAAGTCGCCCTTGGTGCCCTCGGACGCATCGTTGTCTTTCTCGAAGTACGCGTTGGGAAACGCCGTCATGCGCAGGCGGTTGAACTCAGTCTCGCAGTGCTGCTCCAGCGATTCGCCCACCATCTTGGTGGATAGGCGAACCTTCATGTCCTTCAGACGCTCAATCTCTTCGTCCTTATAGCGAATCAGTTCATCGCTCGCGCGCTTGGCCTGTGCAAGCTCGAGCTGGTGCGCTGCCTTGGCCTGTTCCTCACGCGAATCGCGCACCGCCAGCTCGCTCGTGAGCTTCGCGCGCGCCTCATCGCGCTCACGCTCCGCCGCAGCAACCGCCTCCGACAGGTTCATCTTTGCCGCCAGTTCCTGTTCGCGCAGCTGCGCACGCAGGCCCTCGGCCTCCTGCGCAGACTGAGCCTTTGCGGTGGAGAACTTCTCCTGTACCTTCGCCTGATAGTCGGCAAGCGCGCGCTCGGCCTCGCTTCGAGCGGCATTAAGCTCGCGCTGGGACTCAGCCGCAGCAGCGGCAAGTGCCATCTCCTGGGCCTTGTCTGCAGCGGAGAGCTTCGCCTGCAGCTCGGCAATCTGAGCATCGCGTGCGGCCAAATCGTTTTGAGCAGCATTGCGCACCGCTGCCTCGGCAAGCTTGGCTTCGTCATCCTTGCGTCCCAGCTGCGCACGCAGGTTGTCAATCTCACGCTGCAGCTCAGCATTTTCCTTCTGAGCATCGGCACGGGCCTCAACAGCCGCACGCTGGCTTGCGCTCTCGCGCTCTGCGGCAGCGCCCTCGAGCTTGGCACGCAGCTCGGCAAGCTCAGCGTCGCGCTTGGCAACTTCCTGTGCCAGCTTGTGTTCCGCGGCGTTTTTCTGCTCAACGAGCTGAGCGTTACGCTCCGACTCCGCCTCCTGTAAGGCGGCAGCCGATCGCGAACGCTCCAGCTCCAGCGCCTGCTCGCCCTCGCGTCGAGCCGCCGCTACGCGTTCATCCAGGTCGCGCGAGAACTCCGCATCGCGCACCTGTTTGACGATATCCGCATAGCCGGACGCATCGACCTTAAAGACTTCGCCGCAATGCGGGCACTTGATCTCGTTCATAGCAGCTCCTCGATGGACGCAAATTCTAACCGCCTATACTCTACCGCGCCATGCGGACAAAAAGGCGCCGCCGCCAGAATGGCAACGGCGCCAGAACCACCACAAAGGTGCCTGTCCCCATTGTGGTGGTTTGAGTGCTTTACAGGTCGCGGTAGTCGATGAGGTGTAGGTCGTCCTGAGCCTCGAGCCAGGTGCGAAGCTCGGGATCGATCAGCGCATCGACCTCCTTGGTACGATCGGTCGTAAGCGAGCTACTCTCGAGGATAAAGCGATCAAGATAGCCCGGATGGCAGACAAAGACGACCGTCTCGCCATCGGACATTTCACGAACCGTCTGCATGATTGCTTCCTTGGGCTCGTAGCCCGGCTCCATCGAACGCATCACCATGCGCAGATCGGTGTCTCCGCAATGCACCACGGCCGTGGGGTCGAAGCTCGCTTTTTGCTCCTTAAGGCCCAGCTCCTGCGCCACCACCGAAATCGCGCGGTTGAGATTTTTGCTCATAACGGCATGGGCCTCAAAGTAATCGGGCTCGCGACCCACGATCTCGACAAAGCGGTCGTGCTGCGCACGAATCTCAATACAGGCCTCGTCGAAGTCAATCAGTTCCTCGCCACGCTTAAAGTGTTCGCGGAAGGTACGGCTGCTATGGAACTCGCCGTTGTCGTCGAGCATGCTCGGAATGAGCGCCGGGTCGGCACACGGCCTGCCCAGGCACACGTTGGTGTGTTGGCCCACCGCAATGCCGGCATCGGCCACGAGCGACCAACCGCGCTCGGCCTCGGGCATATTGGGCATAAGGCCCGCCGAGCGCACGAGACCCTCGTTGACGCTACGGGCAATCCCTAAGTCAACGGCGTACGAATAACCGATATCGTCGGCACGAATAAGCAGTTGTTTCATAACGACTCCAATCTATGGAAAAGGGCACTTGGAGTATAGCCAAGTGCCCCGGGAAATTATCCCACCTAAACAGATGCTTTAAGCCTTAGCGGCAGCTGCATCCTCATCGAGCTGCTCCTTGGTAAAACCAAAGAGGTAGGCGATGGCAGCGGCGGAAATAAACGCAACGCCCGAAGCAACGCAGCCCCAAACGAGGTTGGCCGTTCCGCCGGCAACAAATCCGGTAATAGCCAGAATATTCGTTGCGCCCAAAACATACGTCGTCACGTTCGTGAGGGCCGCGACCAGGCCGCCGATAGCACCGCCGGCAACCATGGCGCCCAGGCAGCGGGTGTACTTAAAGCCGCAGCCATACAGCGCAGGCTCCGTCACGCCACCGACGATACCGGAAAGGGAAAAGCCGAGCATAGCGCCCTTCTCGTCGGTCTCCTTAAGGCGCAGGAAGGCACCAAAGGCCATGCCCCACGTGGCGAACTGAGCAATACCGCCTGCAACCATAACGCAGGAGTCAGAGCCCAGCGTAAGCAGCTGAACAATACCAAGGGTAATCAAAACCTGGTGCATACCGGTCATGACCAGGAACTCCCAAAGCGCGGCGATAGCCACCAGGGAAACGATGGTTAGGATACCGCCGGTGTTGCCGAGACCGAACATGAAGTTGCCGACCACGCTGCCCAGGATGGAGCCGATCGGAGCCAGAGCGCACAGCGAAACGGGAACCATGACGGCCAAGGTGCACACAGGCACAAACACCGTGGAGAGCATGTCGGGAATGACCTTCTTCATGAACTTCTCGACGACCATGAGCACCGGCATGGACAGGACCATGGGGAGCACGGTGGCAGAATAGTTGTTCAGCTGAGCCGGAAGCACGCCGTAGACCAGAGTGGTCGTTGCACCCGAATCTGCTGCAGCGTTAACGAGCGTCATAAACTCGGGGGCAATGAGCACACCGCCGAGCATCATGCCGAGCGGCTGGCTGCAGCCGAGCTGTTTGGCAGCGGCCCAACCCAGGTAAATGGGCAGGAAATAGTAACCTGCGTTGTAGATCCAGTTATAGAAGAAGTTGTAGATATCGGAATCGGCAGCCCAAATACCGAGCATGCCGTCGCCGCAAATCACGGCGATGGTACGGAACATGGCGGCGCCCATGATGATCGGAATCGTCATGACCATCGTCTTGGACAGGTAGTTGAGGACCTTCTTGCCCGCAGTCTTGAGCGTCAGCGGCTCCTTGGTGCCGTCATCGAGATTCTCGTCGATGGAGCCTTCGCCCTTAACTCCCAGCGCAATGGCGGCGTCATAGACCTTCGGCACGTTCTGGCCGATGATGACCTGATACTGGCCGCCAGACCACTGGGCACCCAGTACGCCCTTGATCTTCTTAACTTCATCGTCATTGGGGATGGACTGATCCTTGAGGTTCAGACGCAGGCGAGTCATGCAGTGCGTCGCGTTCGTCACATTGGAGGCGCCGCCGACGGCAGCAAGCACGTCCTCGGCAATCTTCTTGTTATCGACAGCCATGTCGAATCCCTTCTCTTCCAACTAAAAGCCCGTGGGACTTCACCGCGCCAAGGCACACGATTCCGCTCGCGCCTGCGCAGCGCGCGATGCCCGTTGGCAAGAGATTTCATTGCATGTGATTCCCGGGTGGATCGACATGAAAAAAGCCCCGCGCACAACCGACAGAGACCCAATACGGACCTCGGCAGAATCGGTAGTGCCTCTCGGAGCTGCGCCGTGAGTAACACCCAACACACGGCGAGTATATGCGGTGAACGCGTTCGCTGCGGCTCAGATTACTGACAAACGGTAGCAAAGAGCCCGCGAACGGTTGCCGAGACAGATTTGAAACGCTTAGTCGCCCCTACTAGTTATCTGCATTTGAAGGAGCCACGCGATTCACATGCATGATCAGGTAGACAAGCTCTTCTTGCGCCAACGCCTCGCCAAAGGTCTCCTGAATCAGCTCGTCGACACGATGGGCACAACGCGATGCCGCCGGATACTGCTCCACGAGCACGTCGTAGAGACCGGAATTCTCGGTATCGATGGGCTCTTTCTTTGCCACGCGGTCGAGCAGATAGCGTACATGAGTGGCAAAGCGGGTAAAGGCGAACGACGTACGATCGACCGTCACGCCGAGCTCTTCCTGAATAATTGCGACCGTCATGTCGAGCAGGCGCTCCTCCTGCTGCTCGGCAAGTACGCGCCGCTCGCTTGGCTTAACTGCCGCGTTGATAATCGACATGGCGATACCCGCGGCCTCGCTCTTGGGCATGCGGACGGCAAAGGTTTTCTTAATACCGCGAACAGCCAGCTCGCCTAAGCGATATTCGATGGGGTGCAACTGCTCCAAATCGCGCTCGAGCGGCAACGATACCACCATGTGCTCACGAGCGCGCTTAATGGCAAACTGAATATGGTCGGCCAACGTAATGGGCAGATTGGGACTCAATTCGTACGAGAGCTGCCCGGTTGCGATATCTGCCAGCTGAGCAGAAAACTCCAGCACCTCGGGATCAACCTCGTCGATAAACGCCAGGTACTTTGAATCGACGCCGTAAAAGGTGCGGGTGATGACATCCAGGTCGACCTCGTGGGGCATATCGCCAAAGCCGATACCGCGACCCAACGCGATAAGCTGACGCCCCGCACCATCTTCGCAGATGGCAGCGTTGTGGTTAATGCGCTGGATAGCCCTCATGGAATCATCGCTCCTATTAAAACGCGCCGCGCAGACCATCCGCGCGGCGCGTTCATTCTACCTGCACTTCCAATTACAGTCCAAAGAAGCTCAAGATCTGATCTCGACTTACGGGCTTGTAGCCATTGGCGTCGAGGCCAACATCGTAGCGGTAAACGGGACGCTCGCGATCACGGTTGCGCGCGTTGGTACGGTCCCCCCTGCTGTGGATATGCCCGTGCAGCATAATGGCACCACGCGCTTTGCCGTTCCAACTGAGCATGGGGTAATGGCTCAAAACCAGGCGATGTCCCTTGGCATAGCCGGGGGCAATCTCCAGGTAGTCGCGCACATCATCCCAAATATGCGGTGCGTCCGGATCTTCCCAATCGCCGTCATGGTTACCGCGGATGAGCGTCACGTTTTGACAGGCAATACGCTCGCGTAGGTTCACGGCCTCCGCCATGGGCAGCCGATACGTAAAATCGCCAAGAATATAGAGGCGGTCGTCCGCAGCAACGCACTCGTTAATGGCGTCAATAACCTTGCGGTTCATCTCCTCGACCGAGGCGAACGGCCGATCCATATCGTGCAAGATATTCGTATCGCCCAAGTGCAAGTCGGCGGTAAACCACATCATCGTCTGTGTCCTCATTTCGCAACGCGTCTAACACGTGCCTAGTATACAGACGCTTGGGCGCGGCGGTTACCCAAAGAGCCCGCCAAACAGTCCACGGCGGCGCTTGTCATTCTTTTTCGATGCGTCGCCTTGCGCGTTCTTATCCTTCCGCTTTTTACGATCCTGCTCCAGCTCATCGTCATCGAGCAGCAGATCCCACTCAAATGGATCATCCGTCAGATCAAACAGGCCGTCGTCATCAAACATGACAGCCTCCCCTAGCGGCTAGCGGGCATCCGCCACATAAAGGCCAACGCGCACCTGATGCCAGGGGCTGCGCTCGGGCGCGACCTGCTGCACGCGGGCTTCAAACACATCTTCGTGCCCGTAATACATCATCACGGACAGCGGGCCAACCTCGTTTCCCGGAACATAGCCGAGCTTGATCTTGCCGAAAAAGATCGCGACCGCCTCGGGATCGTGGGGATTATCGCGCTCGGCACACAGTGTCAGTTTATCGCCCGCTTTCAGATCGCCCAGAACCAATGCGCCGTCGGCATACTGAAATCCAGCGATGTGAAACGATAAAAGAACACGTGAAGGCTCGTACATGGCAGCTCCTCTAACGGCCGGAATAACCGGCACTTAACCTTATTGAGAAGTCTACGAACTCGTGCGGACACAAATAGACCAACCCGGGTCTTTTCGACCGTTTGTCGCAACGCTTGCATGCCAGAGCGCTTGCAGATAAGATAGGAGCACGGATGGCACCCGTGGCAGCGGGTCTTGCCAACTCCGATACACGTTTACATCGTGAGAAGTGGCCGTCTTCGCTTACACGGGGGCGGCTATTTCGTTCGGCCGATAAACAGGCCGAGTTCGATAGCCGCGATTAACAACGCCAATAACGAAATAACATCGCTTACGCTCATACCAATTCCCTTCTAAAGGGAGTTGGCCCATCCGCACCCCGTGGCAGTAGTCTAACGCAAATGGCGGGCAATAGGAACACCTGTTCGTATTGCCCGCGCCTTTTTCTAGTGCACAAACATGCGCACGAACTTGTGCTTCCAGCTTGCGTAGGGCGCATAGCGGAACGGCACGTCCAGCCAGGTTGCCTTGCTCACGATGCTCTTCTTGTGGCTAAACGCATCGAAGCTTTCACGGCCATGGTACTGTCCCATGCCGCTTGCGCCCATGCCGCCAAAGCCCATATGGCTCGTAGCCAGATGCATGATCGTGTCGTTAACGCAGCCGCCGCCAAAGGGCACGTAGCGCACAAAGCGCTGCTGCACCGCGCGGTCCCGGCTAAAGATGTACAGGGCCAGCGGCGTCGGACGCTCCATAATAAACGCCTCGGCCTCGTCTAGACCTTCAAACGTCAGCACCGGCAAGATGGGGCCGAAAATCTCCTCCTGCATCACGGCATCCTCGGGCGTCACGCCGTCTAGGATCGTCGGCTCAATCTTGAGCGACGACTCGCGCGCCGTTCCTCCCAGCACAACCTTATCGGGGTCGATCAGCCCGCGTACGCGCGCGAAATGCTTGGCGTTGACAATATGACCGTAGTCCTCGTTGTCGAGCGGGTGCTCACCAAACATGCGACGGACCTCCTCCTTGATGAGGCCCAACAGCTCATCGTGCACGCGCGTATCGACCAGCAGGTAGTCGGGCGCCACGCAGGTCTGCCCCACGTTGAGCCATTTACCAAAGGCGATACGTCGTGCCGCGACCTTCAAGTTTGCCGTCGCATCCACGATGCAGGGACTCTTTCCGCCCAGCTCAAGCGTCACGGGCGTGAGGTTTTTGCTCGCGCGCTCCATGACGAGCTTGCCGACCGGAACACTACCGGTAAAGAAGATTTTGTCCCAGCATTCATCGAGCAACGCTTCGTTCTCGGCACGCCCGCCTTCGACGACCGTCACCAGGCGCGGATCAAATGCTTCCTCGCAAATCTGCCTGAGCACCGCACTCGAAGCCGGCGCATAGGCACTCGGCTTGATGACCACGGTGTTGCCTGCAGCGAGCGCGCCGGCGAGCGGCTCGAGCGTCAGCAAAAACGGATAGTTCCAGGGCGCCATGATGAGCGTGACGCCATAGGGCACGGCTTGCGTTTTGCACACGCTCACGGCATTAGCGAGGTCACACGGACGCAGGCGCGGACGACTCCATCGAGCCACATGCGCAATCTGATGACGAATCTCGGAAAGCGACGTGCCGATCTCGCACATATATGCCTCGTCATGTGACTTACCCAAATCGGTCTTGAGCGCATGGGCAATATCGGCCTCGTGCGCACGAACCGCATCGCGCAGGCGCACCAGTGCACGGCGGCGAGTATCGACATCAAACGTGGTATGCGTCTTAAAGTAAGTGCGCTGCTCGCCGACGATGCGCGCAATTTCCTCGGTGTTCATGGACCCTCCTAGTTCTCGTCCTCAAACATACCACCTGCAACAACTTCGTACATATGCTCGAGCTCCAGGCGGTCCATTAAAAGAGGAACGGGGTACAGGGGATTGGCCTCGGCATCGGCATGGGACGCCATTTGCGGAATATCGGAGCGGCGAATACCCGAGACATATTTGGGGATTCCCAGGGCCTCGTTCATGCGGTCGACCCAATCGATAAAGGCCTCGGACGCAAGACTGTCCTGCGCGGTAGCCGGCGCGATACCGGCCATGCGGGCGAGATCGGCGAGCTTGGGAACAGCAGCTTCGCCATAGGCGCGAAGCATATGCGGCAGGATGATGGCGTTGGCCAAGCCGTGCGGAATCCCGTAACGCCCGCCCAAGCTGTGTGCGATGGCATGAACGTATCCAACATAGGAGCGGGTAAACGCAACGCCTGCCTTATACGCCGCCGAAAGCATATTGCGGCGCGCACGCATGTCGTCGCCATGCTCATAGGCCTCGAGCAAATTGTCGCGGATGAGCTGGACCGCCTGACGCGCCATCTTGCGCGTGTAGGGCGTGGTGCTACGGCCGATAAAGGCCTCGACAGCATGCGTCAGGGCGTCCATGCCCGTCTGCCCCGTAATGGAGGCAGGCAACCCGCGCGTAAACTCGGGGTCGTGCACCGCAAAACGCGGGATGAGCACAAAGTCGTTAATGGGGTATTTATAGTGCGTCTCGTTATCGGTGATAACCGCCGCGAGCGTGACTTCGCTTCCCGTACCGGCGGTAGTGGGAACCGCAATAAGCAGCGGCAGGAGACGGTGGACGCGCAACAGGCCACGCATCTTGTTGATGGGCTTGTTTGGCTGCGCAATGCGCACCCCCACACCCTTGGCGCAGTCCATGGCTGATCCTCCGCCAAAGCCGATAATGGCCCGGCAGTCGTTCTCGCGATACAGCGCCGCCGCTTCCTCCACGTTTGAGACCGTGGGGTTCGCACGCGTTTCGGCATAGACCGTAGCGCCAATCCCCTGAGCCGCAAGCGCACGCTCGAGTGATGCCGTGAGCCCCAAACGTGCAATACCAGGGTCTGTCACGATAAGGACCTTCTGGATCGAGCGCTTTTGAAGCACCGCGGGCACATCCTCGGCATGCTCCAAAATGCGCGGCTCGGTATAGGGCAGGATCGGCAATGCAATGCGAAAAACCGTCTGATATGTTCGGCACCAGGCACGACGGGCTAGATGCATAAAGGAAACTCCTTTATTTGTTGATGGGTCAACATTTGCTCGACCGATTGTACTCAGCGGCGGTCAAAGACGGCCTGCCAATCGTTAATCAATCAACATCTTCATATCTCAAAATTGTTTTATTAAAAATCATTCCTAATAGGCTTCACATTTGGTTGCATTTATGGATAATAGAACTCGTCAAGACGCACGTCCGGAGAGGGCCCTTACGGGACCGGACGAGCGCACAATCGCCATCGATCGAAAGGATCGAATCATGAAGTTTGTTTGCCCCGTTTGCGGTTATGTGGAAGAGTTCGACGGCGACCAGCTGCCCGAGGACTTCAAGTGCCCCCAGTGCGGCGTTCCCGGTTCTCGTTTCCTGAAGCAGGAGGAGGGCCAGCTCGAGTGGGCTGCCGAGCACGTCGTGGGCGTCGCCAAGATGGAGGGCGTCTCCGAGGACATCGTTGCCGACCTGCGCGCCAACTTTGAGGGCGAGTGCTCCGAGGTCGGTATGTACCTGGCCATGGCTCGCGTCGCTCATCGCGAGGGTTACCCCGAGATCGGCCTGTACTGGGAGAAGGCTGCCCACGAGGAGGCCGAGCACGCCGCTAAGTTCGCCGAGCTCCTGGGCGAGGTCGTGACCGACTCCACCAAGAAGAACCTCGAGATGCGCGTTGAGGCCGAGAACGGCGCCACCGCCGGCAAGACCGATCTTGCCAAGCGCGCCAAGGCCGCCGGCCTCGATGCCATCCACGACACCGTGCACGAGATGGCTCGCGACGAGGCCCGTCACGGCAAGGCTTTCGCCGGCCTGCTCAAGCGCTACTTTGGCTAAGCCAGCCGCCTGAGAGACAATCTCTAGCTCGATGAGGCCCGGACCGCACGGTTCGGGCCTTTTTGTGTCTCGAGGACTCGTTAACGCCCTGAAATACTCCCTGAAATAGGACCGCCTTCGGCATCGGTTGCTCGTCAAAAACTAAGTGAGTAGACTTTTTGGAACTTGCCGAGCACACCATCCATATTGCTTTATAAAGCCGCAGGTAAATGACTTGTTACAAAACGGCCTGGTCGCCAAAGTGCCAAAAGTCTACTCACTTAGAACCGCAGCCGTCCACGATCGAGCTGTTTTGCGTCTAACGGTCACCTTTCCGTCGATTACTCCCAATTTTGTCCAGTCAACGAATAGTTCAGACCGGAGTAATGTCTCAGCCCTTTGCTCATCTGAGCTTTTATCACGATATTCAGCATCGAGCATCCTGCATACGGCCTTAACGACGGCGCGGAATCTATCCTCATCGGATATCTGTCTGTATGTCAGGAGAAGTACATCGTAGCCCATGGCCTGAAGGGCCGTCATGCGGTCGGCGTCACGCAAGCCATCCCCTGCGCGTCCGTGCGAGGCCTTTCCCTGTCATTCAATGGCCACCTGTCGCCTGCTGTCCGGCGAAGAAAGTAGTAGGTCGATATATACACGGGACTTTCCCACAATCGCTCGAGCACTTGTGCTTAGCGTCACTTCGACATTGAGCTCTATGTCGCAAAACCCTTCGCCTCCCAGGGCTCGCGGCAGCGCAAGCAACAAATACGCCTCGACCTCAAAAGGCGACGCGGCGCCCAATGGAACGAGTTGCGATACCGCCATAAATCTATTGCCGTAACGCATCCCGCAAACATCTGAACAAAAACGGTCAAGGTCTCTGCCCAAAACCAAAGCGTCTCGACGCCATAAATTTGAGGCGGTGCCGTCCTCGGACGGACAGCGCACCCAACCGAACGTTGTCGAAATCGCGCCCGAATCAATTGCACGCGTAAGCTCCGCCTCAAGTGCCACCGGCAGAGCGCACACCGCAAACAAGCCACACATCTCCGCCAATACCAAAAGAAGCTGAAGATCCGTCAGATGCCGCGACATGATGAATGCCGTAAGTAGAGGAGACGTGATCAAAAATCCATGCTCCGTTTCCAGCACGGATTCCCTGGGGAGCTCACCGAGGAACAGCCGCTGCCTAATGCTGGCAGGACAAGTCCGCTTGTTTCTCGTCCGAACCAATGCATACAACGGAAAGCCGAGCGCAACCGCAGCCGTCGGGTTACGGGCGAGATCATATCGCTGCCGGTCTTCTTCCGGCCGTGGAAGCGGCGGACACAAAGCGCGAACCTGAGGGGGCAAACGCCAGTACCTAAAAGCCGATATGTCACAAAGTAGGTCCTTCATAAGCACAGGAAAACACGAATTTCAACCCAATCGGTCTCGCATTGGTACGAACGCACCAAAAAATGGCGTCGAACGGACTGCTAAGTTTTCAACAGCCCTCCCCAACTGACCAAAAGCTTGCCGAGAACTGGACGAAGCCCTGTTGAAAACCCCATTTTTTTCTCGTGCGGAAGCTTTGCGCGGCAAGTGAGTAGACTTTTTTAAACATCCCGAGCAGGCCGGTCATCCTGCTTTTTCAAAACCACAGGTAGATAGCTTGTTACAAAACTGCCTGGTCGCCAAAGTGCCACAAGTCTACTCACTTAGGTTGCAGAGCGGCCCCGTTAGCTGCAATTCCAAGGTTTTAAGCACTTTCGGGCTCAGATCGTCATACTGGACAAGAATTTGAGTTGAGTTTTCAGGGACAGATGCGCCATCGGTACACCAAAAACAGTCACTGATATCGATAAAAGGGATACTCGAGTGCATGAGGGCCCGTGCAAAAGAGCTTCCGCCCGCTTCGCACTCCGCAACCACGGTGCAGTAAAGGCCCGCGTCTGCATGCTCGATCGACACCTCCCCTGTCGGAAACGCCTTGCGCACAATTGCCGCCAGACCATCGCGCGCCTCACGAGCACGAACGCGCACCCGGTTCACATGACGCTCGTAATCGCCCGATTCAAGCAAGCGCGCCAACGCGACTTGATCTACGGAGCTGACCGACGAGGCATAAAAACCCAATTCACGCCTAAATCGGTCCATGAGCTCATCGGGCAGGACCATGTACGCCAAGCGCAGGGCCGATGATAGACTCTTCGAAAAAGTATTGGTGTAGATGACCGATTGAGCGGCATCGATTGAAGCAAGCGCGGGAATCGGCTTGCCGGCAAGGCGAAACTCGCAATCAAAGTCATCTTCGATGAGGTATCGACCCGGCTGCTCGGCAGCCCAGCTCAGCAGTGCGTAGCGACGCGCGATGCTCGTCACCAGGCCAGTCGGATATTGATGAGACGGCATCAGGTGAAGGACGTCCGCCCCAGCATCGAGCAGCTCACCCAAGTTAACGCCCTCACCATCCAGCGGGATATGCCGCACTTTGCAGCCCATGGCCTGATAGATGCGCGTCAGACGCAAGTAGCCCGGGTCCTCGACGGCGTAAATCTTGTCCGTGCCAAGCAGCTGAACCAGCATCGTATCGAGCAGCTGAGCGCCCGCACCGATGACGATATTGTCGGGATTGACATTCATGCCCCTCGTCCCGCGAAGATGATGAGCGATTGCACGCCGGAGACGCGCGGTGCCTTGCGCAGGTGCGGGTGAGAAGATTTCGCGCTCATCTTCGGACGTCAACGTCGCCCGCAGAGCACTTTGCCAGAGACGTGCGGCTTCCAAGGCAGAAGGAGAAAGCGCGGCGAATTGTTCAGGCTGTCCATAGGAGTCATGAACGCCAAAGCTCGCAGGAGCAGCATCTCGGTCGGCATCCTCCGCAGCCGAAGCCAGAACCGGGGCTTCGGGAAGCTCACACGCGTAGTAGCCACGGCGAGGCTTTGAGCAAATATAGCCCTCGGCGAGCAACTGGCTATATGCATTTTCGATCGTAATGACACTGATTCCCAGATGACTGGCAAAGGCACGCTTGGACGGCAGGTGCTCCCCCGCCGCAATGCGACCGGCAACGATATCGTCTCGAATTTGCTGGTAAACATACTCATAGAGCGATGCTCCACCACGTTGTTCCAAATTGTAGTCAAGCATGAGTTTGCCACCTGACCTTATCGTGTCATTCAATCTGGTATTAGTCTGACCTTGTTATTATCTCGAAAACTGATTATTCCGCCATACCCAGCTCCCCTATAGGATGTTCCGTCAAGCAATACACATGCCAACCAAGGGAGCAACCATGGCAGAACAGACCAGCAAGGCCGATCGCGTCAAACTCAATCGCGAGCTCGCGCAGATGCTTAAGGGCGGCGTCATCATGGACGTCACCACGCCCGAGCAGGCCCGCATCGCCGAGGAGGCGGGCGCCTGCGCCGTCATGGCCCTCGAGCGCATCCCGGCCGACATCCGCGCCGCCGGCGGCGTGTCGCGCATGAGTGACCCCAAGATGATCAAGGGCATTCAGGAGGCCGTCTCCATCCCCGTTATGGCCAAGTGCCGCATCGGCCACATCGTCGAGGCCCAGGTCCTGCAGGCCATCGAGATCGACTACATCGATGAGTCCGAGGTTCTCTCCCCTGCCGACGATGTTTACCACATCGACAAGACGCAGTTTGACGTGCCGTTTGTCTGCGGCGCCCGCGACTTGGGCGAGGCGCTGCGCCGCGTTGCCGAGGGCGCCACGATGATCCGCACCAAGGGCGAGCCGGGCACGGGCGACGTGGTCCAGGCTGTGCGCCACATGCGCAAGATCCAAAAGCAGATCCGCGACGTTGTTGCCTTGCGCGACGACGAGCTCTTTGAGGCAGCCAAGCAGCTGCAGGTTCCGGTCGAGCTAGTGCGCGAGGTCCACGCCACGGGCAAGCTTCCCGTCGTGAACTTTGCCGCCGGCGGCGTGGCGACTCCTGCCGACGCCGCACTGATGATGCAGCTGGATGCCGAGGGCGTCTTTGTGGGCTCGGGCATCTTTAAGAGCGGCGACCCCGCCAAGCGCGCCGCCGCCATCGTCAAGGCCGTGGCAAACTTCACCGACACCAAGCTCATCGCCGAGCTCTCGGAGGATCTGGGCGAGGCCATGGTCGGCATCAATGCCGACGAGATCGAGATCATTATGGAGGAGCGCGGACGCTAGTCCGGCAGAAAGGATCGCACATGAGCGATTACGCAGACCAGACGGTCGCCGTGTTGGCGGTCCAAGGTGCTTTTACCGAGCACGAGGCAAGGCTGTCCGAGCTGGGCGCACGTTGTATTGAGCTGAGGCAGGCGGCTGATTTGAAGCAGGACTTTGACCGTCTGGTACTTCCCGGCGGCGAGTCCACCGTTCAAGGGAAGCTGCTTGATGAGTTGGGCATGCTCGAGGAGCTTCGTGCCCGTATCGCTGAAGGCATGCCCGTCCTGGGCACCTGCGCCGGCCTGATTCTGCTGGCTCACGACCTTGCCGCCCATGACGATAAGGGCACGCCGCGCCTGGCAACCATGGATGTACTTGTCGAGCGCAATGCCTACGGCAGGCAGCTCGGCAGCTTTCGAACCAAGGGGCAGGTAGCCGGCATCGACGGTGAAGTGCCGCTGACGTTTATCCGCGCGCCCCGAATCGTCGAGGTCCACGGCGACGCCAAGGCCTTAGCGAAAGTCGACGGGCGCATCGTCGCCGCCCGCCAGGGCAACCAGCTCGGCGTAACCTTCCACCCCGAACTCGACGAAGACACCCGCCTCCACGAGCTCTTCCTCCAAATGTAGGCAGAAAACAAACGAGCGTGGATTTTCGGACGCATAGCAAATGAGAGTGGATAATCTCCCACTTTGAGCTCAAATGCAGACTCAAACCGGGAGATTATCCACTCTCATACTATGTAGTCGTTGGTGACGTTCTTAAACGACTAGTCCAACAAGAACGTTCCCAACGACTACATTGCGATAGACGACCACGTTTGCCCAGATAAAACCGACCAAAATAAACCTGTCCCTTTTTGGCAGGTTTCGATCAAGGCAACGCCGATGTTTTGGTACCGACAGCGAAAACCCGCCAGAGCGAGCAAGGTGCCTTGAAACGAGGCGGCATTGACCTTCTGGTCATGCCGCCGAAGTTGAAAGGCAGATTGCCGCTCTGGCGGGTTTGCAGCGTCAACTAGTTACGCGGTTCGTAGAACCGCGTAACCCCTAAAAGCGGTTGCCGCGGAAGCCGCCACCGTTGCGGCCGCCACGGTCGCCACCGCGACCGCCACGGTCGTTACCGCGGTTGCCGCCGAAGCCGCCACGGTTGCCACCGCGATCGCCATAGCCACCACGGTTGCCGCCAAAGCCGCCGCGACCGCCACGGTCGCCGCCACGGTCACCAAAGCCGCCACGGCCGCCGCGATCGCCACCGCGACCGCCACGGTCGCCGCCACGGCCACCGCGATCGCCAAAGCCGCCGCGACCGCCACGGTCGCCGCCACGGCCACCGCGGTCGTCACGGCCGCCGCGAGGACCGCGGTCCTCGTCCAGGCCCATGGCGACGAGCGGAGCGATAACCTTATCGAGAGCGGCCATCAGCTCGGTGGCCTCCTCGTAAGAAAGCTCGGGCAGGAGCTTCTCCTTCTTGTTGGCAAGCTCGACCAGGCCCTCAGCGGCATCCTCGGCAGCGAAGACGACGATCTTGCGCATATCGCCCTCGGCGTCGTCGATGCGGCCGACCAGATCGGCAGCCTCGGCCTCGGCCATCAGGCCATCGAGCTCACGAAGGCGCATGCCCAGCAGGTCGGACATTTCCTTCTGCTCCATCTTGGGCTTGAGGTCAAGAAGCTTGATGGCGCGCTCGATGTTCGCCATGCGCTCGGCCTTGGCCTCCTCCTCCTTGGAAATAGCAAAGCGACGGCTACGCAGCAGGCGGGCGGCCTTCTGCATCTTGTCCATCAGCTCTTCGTCATCGTAATCAACGGCGGCCTCGACAACCTCGGCCTCCTCCTCGGCGGAAACCTCGTCAGCAGCCTCAGCCTCGGCAGCTTCGGTCTCCACGGTCTCGACTGCCTCAACCTCGGCAGCCATGGTCTCGTTCTCGGTCTCGTTCATGATCTCTTCGTTCTCGGACATGAGACTCCTTCTTGGCCCTCTCGGGCATCATCGCCCCATTCGCGGGGCCCGTCGCGCACTCTTTGCGCTTTAAACATTCATGCCTCTCGGCAAAACGTCCATTAGTTTATGGTGTCGCCATTCAATCTAGCTGCAGAATCTATGTGCACACATTAATGCGACATGTGCGACTCGCGACGAGCGTACACAACCGATACCACAAATCCGACCACGGCAATTACAGCCGCCACACGCACGGCTACCGCAAATCCAATCGCCTGGGCAACGTCGGTCGCAGTGCCAACGGCGCCGGCAGTCGCCGCAGAACTCGAGAGCAGGCCGATAAACAGCGACGGGCCAAACGATGCGGCAATCATGTTCCACGTGTTGAGCAATGCCGTTCCGTGAGGATGCTCAGCGGCAGGCAGCGTCTCCAAGCCGGCCGTCTGCGAGGGGCTTAGCACCAAACCGACTCCGGCATACACCACAACGGTCAGCGCCACGACAACGCCGATGTTCATGCTTGCCGCCGTCATCGAGATGGCAGTCTGTCCCACGGCGATCAGGGCAAAGCCAATCGGCAGCAGTGGCCATGCGCCACGGGCGTCCATCACGCGTCCGCCCACAATCGAGGTCACGGCGTTACAGGCAATCGCCGGCAAAATGAGCAAGCCCGCAATAAGTGCGGTCATGCCGTATGCGCCCTCAAAATAGAGCGGCAACAAAACGCTCATCGAGAACGTTGTCATCATCGACACCACCACAAGCAGACACGCAGGCCAAAAACGAACGCTCGCCATGGGACGCACGTTAAGCACCGGATGCTCGAGCTTGAGCTGGCGGGCCGCAAACAGGCCGAGCAGCACAATGGCGGCGAAGAGTGTCACGATGCCGGCAATCAGATTGGTCGAGAACTCGCCTACGGAATACACAAAAGCCGTAATACCGGCGGCGAGCAAAACTACCGACAGAATATCAAGCGTGGTGTTCGAACGCTCTCCGACATTCTGAACACGCTTTACGCCCGCCGCAGCGACCACAATGCCGCCCACCAGCGGCACTACGAACACCGCCCTCCAGCCAAACAACGTGCACATTAGACCGCTGATCACAGGTCCAAACGCCGGCCCCAGCGTAATGCAGGCACCGCCCAGGCTCAGATACAGGCCAAGCTTCTCGCGCGGGGCGCAAGACAGCACCACGTTCATCATGAGTGGGAACAAGATGCCCGATCCCGCAGCCTGCAAAATACGGCTTGGCAGCAAAACGCTAAACGACGGAGCGAACAGGCACAGGACTTCGCCGGCGACCATGCATCCGCATGCGAAAAACAGCAGCTTGCGCGTCGAGAAACGGCCGGACAGAAAGGCCATAATGGCCGTAAAGATCGACGTCACGATCATGTAGCCCGAAACAAGCCACTGCGCCGTGGTGGCACTCACCGAAAAGGCCGCCATAATGTCGTGCAACGCCACGTTAATGATGTTCTCGTTAAACGCGGCGACAAAGGCTGCAGCATACATTACGACGAGAATCGCCGAGGCTGTCGACGGTGATTGAGTTTGCTTTTGGGATTTGGTCCCCATGAAATTCCTTCCTCTTAGAACGACAATCGCATCGCCCCAGAGGAACGGTCCAGGGCGAAAATGAGCCCTAGACTTACGCCAGACGCCGTACACGACGAATCTGACAACATGGTCCAACGTCGAAAGATTGTAACGCGGACGCGCAGCTTTCCTTCCGCGCTATTATTAAAAGTCCACGAAAGCATGAGACATGAGGAGCCCGCCATGATTAAGCCCATCATGAAATCCGAGTTCTTTTTGCGCCTGCCTTCCGAAGACGCGGGGCCCGACGATGCCGCGACCGGGCAGGACCTCCTGGATACGCTCCACGAGCATGAGCACGAGTGCGTGGGCCTCGCCGCCAACATGATCGGCGTGCGCAAGCGCATCATCTGCGTAAAGGACGGCAGCAAATCGCTGCTCATGTACAACCCGCAAATTCTTGAGCAGGTCAACGCCTACCAGACGAGCGAAGGGTGCCTCTCGTTGGCCGGCGAGCGTCCCTGTACCCGCTATCGCCGCATCAAGGTTGAGTATTTGGACGAGAACTTCGTCCACCGCATCAAAAACTTCTCGGGCTACACCGCCGAAATCATCCAACACGAAATCGATCACTGCAACGGGATTGTTATATAGTTCCGCCGATTCAAGAAAGCTCCCTGCAGCAAAACAACTGCAGGGAGCTTTTCATAGTGCGGAGCTTCTATCCCACTAGCTCTGGCGGTAATGATCGAAGAAGTCGGCGAGGTCTTCGAGGGACTCTTTGAGCACTTCCATGCGCGGCAGGTACACGATGCGGAAGTGGTCGGGCTCGGCCCAGTTAAAGCCGCCGCCGCGCGTGATCAGGATCTTCTTCTCGTGCAGCAGGTCGAGGGCAAATTGCTCGTCATCGGTGATGTTGAACTTTTTAACATCCATCTTGGGGAAGATGTAGAACGCCGCACGCGGCTTGACCACCGAGATGCCATCGATCTTGTTGAGCGCCT
The DNA here is from genome assembly GCF_040910265.1 of Collinsella aerofaciens. Lineage (GTDB taxonomy): Bacteria > Actinomycetota > Coriobacteriia > Coriobacteriales > Coriobacteriaceae > Collinsella > Collinsella aerofaciens_BK. The sequence goes on from NZ_JBDGAW010000002.1 coordinate 78,717, forward strand.
CATACACAAAGTTGCGCTGCTCGTAGACACGGCCGCCGGGGCGGATGTAGTCGTTAACCGACTGATGGCCGCCGAGCGCCGTCTGGACGATCGACTGAGCCGGCACGTTGGAGCACAGGCGCATGTTGGAGAGCATGTTGATGCCCATGATGAAATCGCTCATACAGCGCTGGTTGCCCGAAAGCACCATCCAGCCGATGCGATAACCCGCAATCATATGCGACTTGGAAAGGCCGCTAAAGGTGACGCAGGGCAGATCGGGAGCGAGCGAGGCAATCGAGACGTGCTCGTAGCCGTCCATGCATAGGCGGTCGTAGATCTCATCGGCAAAGATCATGAGCTGGTGCCTGCGCGCAACCTCAACGATGCCCTCGAGCACCTCGCGCGGGTAGACCGAGCCCGTGGGGTTGTTGGGGTTGATGATGACGAGGGCCTTGGTCGCGCTCGTGATCTTGGACTCCATATCCTCCAGGTCGGGATACCAATCGGCCTGCTCATCGCACAGATAGTGCACGGGATGGCCGCCGGCAAGGGTTGCGCACGCCGTCCAAAGCGGATAGTCGGGGCTGGGGATCAGAATCTCGTCGCCATTGTCGAGCAGAGCGTTCATCGAAAGCTGAATGAGTTCGGACACGCCGTTGCCCGTGTAGATGTGCTCCATCTGAACATTGGGCAGGCCCTTGATCTGCGAGTACTGCATAATCGCCTTGCGCGCAGAGAACAGGCCGCGCGAGTTGGAATAGCCTTCGCAGTCGGGCAGCTGCTGGCGCATGTCCTTGATGACCTCGTCGGGCGTGCGGAAACCGAAGGGCGCCGGATTGCCGATATTGAGCTTGAGGATGCGCTCGCCCTCGTCCTCCATACGGGCAGCCTCGTCGACGACGGGACCGCGCACGTCATACAGGACGTTATCGAGCTTGGTGGATTTAGAAAAAGTACGCATGGTGGTGCTCCTTGGAATTTGAGCTGAGGGACTAGGTTCGGATTTGGCAACGTTATGGGACGAGGACGTCTCACCTTGGTCGGCGTCACCGGCGAGCAGCCAGGTAACATCGACCTCCAAAATGCGGGCGAGTAGCTCTGCCACATCGCGCCGCGGAATCGTCTTGCCGCTCACATATTGGCTCATCTGACTCTTGCCGAGTTTTTTGCCGAGCATCTCCGATGCGCGGATTACGTCCGACTGGCGAACGTCGCGATCGGACATAGTCTGTCGCAGGCGATCGCTAAACGTCTCTTGGGCCACTAGAACCTCCTTGCTGGCAAAGTTCAATTTATAGAACACGAATTGAACCAAAGTTCAATTTAGCAAGCAGTATAGCGCGGCGCATTATCCGGAAGTTCAATTTCACAATAAAATGTACCGGACTCTGAGATTTGCCCAAAGCGGACAATGACGCGCACACGTTTAGAGGTATTCGAGGAAACGGGCGGTAGCAAGCGAAACATCGGCCGTGCGATATATCGCGTTGATCTGCCGATGAGGACGTCCCTCGAGCGGGCGCACGGCGACATCGAACTGACAGCGCCGCAAGATGAGCGCCGGAAGAATGCTCACGCCCAGGCCGTCCTCGACCATAGCCATAATCGCATAGTCATCCCAGGTCGACAGCTTAGAACGCACCGCCAGGCCCGTGCGGCGAAACAGCGGCGTAATCTCGTCGTCGCCACCGCGTTCCAGCAGAATAAACTGCTCGTTTGCCAAATCGGCAAGGGAAACGACCTCCGCGGTGGCAAGCGAGGAGTCCGCTGGCACCACGGCCATCAGCTCGTCTTGCACCAACGGCCGCGACGCCATGCCGGTGCCGCGTGGCTCGCGCGGGATAAAGCCCAGGTCGCAGCGGCCTTCCGCCACCCATTGCTCAATCTCGGAGTAATCACCCATCAACAGCTCGTAATCGACATCCGGATGATCGGCGCGAAAGCGCGCAATCACCGGCGGCAGCACGTGGGTCGCCACACTCGAAAACGTACCGATGCAGATCTTGCCACGCATGAGCCCACGCATCTCGTCCACGCGTCGCTGTAGGCGGCCAAACTCTTCGCATAACGCCTCGACTGCCGGCATGACCTGCCGCCCGTCGGCAGAAAGCACCACGCCCTCGCGGCTGCGATCAAGCACCTTAAAACCCCAGTCTGCCTCAAGGTCGCCCACCATGCGGCTTACGCCCGACTGCGAATAGCTCAGGCGCTCAGCAGCACGCGTAAAGCTGCCGGCACGCACCGTCTCAAGCAGCACTTGCATCTTTTGGATATTGGCCTCCACGGCACGTCCCCACCTTTTCATGAGTTTTTATCATGTTTGCCATGCATTATATTCGCTTTTCTTCTAAAGCCAGTTCACCCATAGTGAACATGCTCGGATATAGAGGGGATGTCAGCGTATGAACAACGGACTGTTTACGTACTTAGCAGCATTGCTATTGTTTGGCTCCAACGGCATCATCGCCGCTGCTATCGCGCTGCCGAGCTCCGATATCGTGTTACTACGCACGTTTTTGGGCGCGCTCTCGCTTGTCACCGTCCTCGCCATCACCCAACGCCATAAGTTGCAGGCGCCATCTCGCCCCCGCGAAGCCGCAGCCCTCCTCCTTTCGGGAGCCGCGCTGGGCGCCAGCTGGATTTTTCTGTTCCGCGCCTACCAGACGATCGGCGTCGGCGCATCCTCGCTGCTGTACTATTGCGGCCCTATCATTGTCATGGCGCTCTCCCCGCTCATCTTTGGCGAAAAGCTGACCGGCGGAAAAATCGCCGGGTTTATCGCCGTCGCCTGCGGCGCTTTTCTCATTGCAGCGCAAGGTCTAGGCGGCAACATGCCCATTGCGGGCATCGTCTGCGGCATCGCCTCGGCATTTTGCTATGCACTGATGGTCATCGCCAGCAAGGGCGCGCCGCACATCGAGGGTCTCGAGAACTCCGCGCTCCAGGTGAGCGCCGCCTTTGTGACCGCGCTGGTCCTCACGCTCGTCACCCAAGGCGTCCCCTCATTCCTGTCCGCCGGTGTCGCCGCCAGTATTGATTGGCGTGCCGTCGTCATGCTCGGCGTCGTCAACACCGGCATCGGCTGCCTGCTCTACTTTAGCGCTGTCGCCAAACTGCCCGTGCAGACCGTCGCCGTCGTCGGCTACCTCGAGCCGCTTTCGGCCGTCGTGTTCTCGGCCGTCCTTTTGGGCGAAACCATAACACCGGTCCGCCTGATGGGTGCCGCACTTATCATCGGCGGCGCGCTCTTTTGCGAACTCGCCGGCAAACGCGCAAGCGCCAAAGCCGGTATCGCTCAAGCAGCACGTGCTTAATAGCCCCCGCTTTGAAATGCTGCCTGCGTATATGAATAATCCCCATCTGGGGATTATTGTCTAAAGCTAACCAATGTGCCAAACTGCTCTTGTATAAAGATGGCATAAAGGTCTACTGCTCTTGGCAGAGGCCGGATGTCTAAGGGAGTCCACGTGGCACACAACGAACTGGAGGCAAGCCTCCAAGACCAGCGTAGTCAAGGCGGGCATGGAGCCATTCCCCTCTCCGCTGGCATGCTGCTCGTAACGCTCGGCGTCGTCTATGGCGACATCGGCACGAGCCCCATGTACACCATGAAATCAATTGTCGCCAACAACGGCGGCATCGGCACCGTCAGTGAGGACATGATCCTGGGCGCGCTCTCGCTCGTCATCTGGACCATGACGCTCGTGACCACGGTCAAGTACGTGGTAATCGCCATGAAGGCCGACAACCACAACGAAGGCGGCATCTTCGCCCTGTTCAGCCTGGTGCGCAAAGTGGCACCATGGCTGATTCTGCCCGCCATGATCGGCGGCGCAGCGCTGCTTGCCGACGGCATCCTCACCCCCGCCGTCACGGTCACCACAGCCATCGAGGGTCTGCGCACCATCGAATGGGGCCACGCGCTTTTGGGTGACGGGCAAACCAATGTGATCATCATCACCATCATCATTATCTGTGGTCTGTTTGCCATGCAGCGCGCCGGCACCTCGTCAATCGGCAAGCTCTTCGGTCCGCTCATGACGCTATGGTTCCTGTTCCTGGCGGGCGCCGGCTTGTTCAACATGCTCGGCAACCTGTCCATCTTGCGCGCACTCAACCCCATCCGCGGCATCATGTTCCTGTTCTCGCCCATCAACCACTCGGGCATCATGGTGCTCGGCTTTGTCTTTCTGTCGACGACCGGCGCCGAGGCGCTCTATTCGGACATGGGCCACGTGGGCAAAGCTAACATTTACGCATCCTGGCCGTTTGTTAAGGCGGCCCTTATCCTTAACTATCTGGGTCAGGGCGCTTGGCTGCTCGCCAACAACTCCAATCCCCAGATGCTCGCGATGGACATCGTCAACCCGTTCTATATGATGCTCCCCGAGCCCCTGCGCCCCTTTGCCATCGTACTTTCGGCCGTGGCGGCCATCATCGCCTCGCAGGCGCTCATCACCGGCTCGTTCTCGCTGGTATCCGAGGCCACGCGTCTCAATCTTATGCCGCACCTGCGCATCCACTACCCCAGCGACACCAAGGGCCAGCTCTATATTCCGCTCGTCAACAACATCATGTGGGTCGGCTGCATCTTCATCGTGCTGCTGTTCCAAAACTCCGAGCGCATGGAGAGCGCCTACGGCCTCGCCATTACCGTGACCATGCTCATGACCACGACGCTTTTGACGAGCTATATCGCCGGCATCCTCAAGCACAAGCTGGGCGCCTGCGTCTTCGCCCTGCTCTTCGGTGCCATTGAGCTGTGCTTCTTTGCCTCGTGCCTCACCATGTTCTTTGACGGCGGCTATGTGATGATCTTCCTGGCCGCACTGTTGTTTGGCCTTATGTACGTGTGGCGCCGTGGCACCGCCATCGAGCGCACGCAGACGATTCTGTTGCCCGTCTCCAAGTACATCGATCAGCTCAACCGCCTGCGCAACGACGAGACCTATCCCGTGCTCGCCGACAATCTGGTATTTCTCACCAACAGCCCCGACCCGCTCACGCTCGACCGCGACGTGCTCTATTCCATCCTGGACAAGCACCCCAAGCGCGCCAAGGCATATTGGTTCATCAACGTGCACGTTACCGACGAACCCTATACGCACGAGTATTCCGTCGAGACCTTTGGCACAGACTTCCTCTTCCGCGTTCGCCTGGACCTGGGCTTTAAGGTCAACCAGCGCGTCAACGCCTATCTGCGTCAGATCGTCGGCGACTTGATGGCATCGGGCGAGCTGCCGCCGCAACATCACACCTACTCTATCTACGAGACACGCGGCAACGTGGGCGACTTCCGCTTTTGCATGCTGCGCAAGATGCTCGCCCCCGAGACGGACATCAACCGCAACGACCACCGTGTGATGGCCATCAAGTACGCCGTCCGCCGCGCCTGCGGAAGCCCGGCACGTTGGTATGGTCTCGAGAACTCGGCCATCATCATTGAGTACGTACCGCTCTTTGCCCGCATGCGTCCGGCCGTCAAACTTGTGCGCACCCAGGTGCCGCTCGAGATCCTGATCGAAGAGGCCGAGGAAATGGAAGTCGACATCTTCTCGGACGACCTGGTCAACGGCAACGAAGCCGGCAAGAGTATGAACGTCGATCCCACCGAGCTGCTCGAGAGCATCGCCGATACGCCCGAGCAACAGCAACTCGACGGACTCGAGAGCGAACAACTCAACGACGCCAACTTCTAGCGACGTCACAAATCGACGACAGCGGCCCTGCATCTCACGGGAGACGCAGGGCCGCTTTGCATTGCAGTAAAGCTATCGGCTACGAACGGCGCGGCTCGGGAACCACGAGCCTATCGGGGCTCGCGCCCTCGGCATCCATCAGGCACACGTAGCGAATCGACGGATCCCCATACATCGCGTAGTAATAATTGCCCGTGCGCGCGCTAAAGCATCCGGTGTAGATAGTCTTCTCGAACTTGCCATCGCCCATCCTGGACGCCCCCTCAATCATCACCACGCCCTCGAGCGAGCGGAACATGCGGACGACGTTTTCGGTCTCGCTCTCCTTTTGCGGGTAATTGGCATTGAGGTACGCCGCCTTTACAAAACGGCTCGGCGAATAGCAATCGCCCGGAATGCCGCGCATGCCGGCACCCGCGCCATAGGGCTTGAGCTCGGCGCCACGCCATGTCGCCGTCTGCGGAAAATCGCTTGTGGCGGTGATATAGGTGCGGAGGTTTTCCATGTGCCACGGGAAGGTCGGCTGGTTGGCAAGGGTGTCGACCGGATCGTCGTATACATGCAGGCCGTCAGCCATCATCTCGACCACGATGCTGCGCTGGCTGTCGCCGATAATCCAATGGAGCAGCGACACGCCCAGCCCCTCTCCGGCAGATTTGGCGACAATCACCGTATCGCGCAGCGCGGCCTCGACCTCATCGACCGTCGAGAACGTCGCTGCCACCCAGAGGGGAAACTCGTAGGCCGCGATATTGGTCTTGCCGTCGACAGGGCCCTCGGCATACTCGGCATAGCCGGGAAAGTTGAGCCCCGCCACAGCCAGACCCGCATCGTTACCGCAATCGAAAAACATGGGGTAGTTCTTGTAATCGATGCACATACCGATCACCGCGTGTGCCGCTGTCGCGTCGTCGATAAACGAATACGGAATGTGAAACCCGCGCGGCATCACGCGAACCTGTTGGCCGTAGTCAAAGCTCCAGTCGAGGTTGCGGCCCAGATACATGTGGCCAGAATTATCGGTAAATCGAATACTCGTACACATAGCGCCTCCTAGCTTCACGTTCTCGCTAAGTTCATTGTCACCAAACAAAAAGGCGCTAAACACAAAAGCCCGGACATGGCAACAATGTCATACCCGGGCTCAAAGACCGCAAATTCGGTCCCCAATTGAACCGCTCTAGACGAGTTTGCCTAAGCAGTGATCAATCATGTGTTGAATCATTTGTGCCTCGAAGCCCACAAAGTCCTGCTTGCGCTCGCGCATCTTGCCGTCGACGATCTGGTCAAAGGCAACCTTGCACTTGATATAGCGCGTGGACTTGGTGACCTCCTCGTGCGTCAGGCAGCTCTCCTCCATCTTGCTGGCACCCAGGCCAAACACCAGACGGGGGTTGTAGAGCACATGGGGCTCGCCGGCATCGTCCAGGTAGACGCAGACCTTCTTGGTGACGCCGATCTGGTTGGCGGCAAGGCAGCCGGCATCGTCGAGCGACTTGATGGTATCGATCAGGTCCTGTGCCACCGACTCGTCCTCGACGGTCGCGACCTCGCAACGCTGGGACAGAATAGCCTCGTCGTGGCAGAGCTCTTTAATCATACGTTCCTCCATAGGGGTCGTTGTAACTGCTTAAGTATACGGTACCCACACATTTTCATGCGGAAAATACCGCCCGTCCGCTACAAAGCGCCGAACATCAACATGTGAGGAACAGCAAGGTTGTAAAGGCGATATAGTGAGTGAGTTCGTGTCAATCGGCCTAAACTCGGGGCCGAACAAGGAAAGGGTATGCATGGACGAACTATTTCACGTCAGCGAGCGCAAGTCCACAATCGGGACCGAACTTCGCGCTGGACTGACAACGTTCCTGGCGATGGCCTACATCATTGCCGTCAACCCCGCGGTGCTCTCGGGCGCCGGCATCGATGCGGGAGCGCTCGCCTGCGCCACTTGCCTGGGCGCCGGCATCATGACCATCTGCATGGGCATCTTCGCCAACCGCCCGCTCGCCTGCGCTTCGGGCCTGGGCATCAACGCCATGATCGCGGGCATCGCCACCACCATGTGCGGCGGTGACTGGCACGTGGCCATGAGCGTTATCTTCCTCGAGGGTATCGTCATCTTGCTGCTCGTCCTTTGCGGCCTGCGCGAGGCCATCATGGACGCCATCCCCGTGGTCCTGCGCCACGCCATCTCGGTGGGTCTGGGCCTGTTCATCGCCATGATCGGCCTGTGCGACGCCGGCATCATCACCGCTGGCGCCGGTACGCTCGTCGGCCTGGGCGACATCGCCTCCCCCACCTTTATCGTCGGCATCATCTCCATCGTCGTGACGGTTGCCCTGGCTTCCCGCAACGTGCCGGGCTCGCTGCTCATCGGCATCATCGTCGCCGTTATCGCCGGCATCCCGTTGGGCGTCACCCACGCCCCCGAGGGCCTCATCGCACCGCTCGACTTCTCGACCTTTGGCGCCCCGTTTGCCAGCACCGCCGATGGCAACATGGCCATCGTGAAGGTTCTGACCGACCCGATGCTGCTCGTCGTTGCCTTCTCGCTGCTCATGAGTGACTTCTTCGACACCATGGGCACCGCGATGGCCGTCGCCAAGCAGGGCGAGTTCTTGACCGAGGACGGCAATGTCGAGGACATCCGTCCCATCCTGGTCGTCGACTCCGTGGCCGCTGCTGCCGGTGGCTTTATGGGCGTCTCCTCCATCACCACCTTCGTCGAGTCCACTTCCGGCGCCGCCGACGGTGGCCGCACGGGCCTCACCTCCGTCACCACCGGCGTGCTGTTCATTCTCGCCGCGTTCTTCTCCCCCATCGTCACCATCGTTTCCAGCGCCGCCACCTGCGGTGCTCTGGTCTACGTCGGCTACCTCATGATGAGCGAGGCCTCCGAGATCGACTGGTCCGACGTGTCGCAGGGTTTCCCGGCGTTCATGATTGTCGCCGGCGTGCCCTTTACCTACTCCATCTCTGCCGGCATTGGTCTGGGCTTTATCGCCTACGTGATCGTCGCGCTCTTTAAGGGCGAAGCCCCCAAGATCAAGCCGCTCATGTGGATCGCAGCCCTTGCCTTCCTCGTCTACTTCTTTGTAGCGTAGCGGCAAAGCTGCCAAAGCAGAACACCAAAGCGCGAAGTCGCAACGAGCGGCTCCGCGCTTTTCTTTTAAAGCCAGGCAACGCACGGACGCGCGATGTTGTGCTTCCCAAGTTTTGGACATTTTGCCCTCCAAACGGCACTACCGCCGGCTACATCCTGCAGATATGCTGGGCGTAATCGCATAGGCCCTATGAGGATGGGAGTAACCATGGCCGCCTTGTTCACGACCCCCAAGCGCAATGACAAAACCTCTGGAGCCCATTTTGTCGAGCCCGACGTGCGCCGTCGCACGCTGCTCGCACACGGCAGCTGGCGCCGCGTGACACGCCGCATCGTTGTAGGCGCCGTATGCGCGCTCACGGTGAGCTCGCTGCTCATGCCGAGCGTCTCGCTCGCGGCCGAGTGGGTGGACGTCGGCGGCGTCCGCCACGAAGCGGCCGCGGGGCCCGCGGGAGACGCCGCCGGCACCTGGGCCTGGGACGGCGCCAACGATATGAAGCTCAACGGCTATGACGGCGGTGCGATCAATGCTGCAGGCAAGCTCAACATTGCGTACGAGGGCAAGAACACCGTGAAAACCGAGCCCGATTACACCGGAGCCGCCATCAAAGCGCAGGATGGCACTAACCAGAAAGCGGAGTTGAACATAACGAGCTCGAATAGCACGGATGAGCTCAATGTGACAGCCGAGGCCGATGCAATTAAATCCACAGGCGACCTCTCCATTTCTGGCCCAGGCGCTGTGAACACCACGAGCGCTACTTCCGACGGAATTGAGGCAAAGGGCGACCTCTCTATCACGGGCTCGGGCACCGTGAATGCAACGGGCGGTACCGAAGGTATCCAATCCAAGGGCAAGACCACCATCGATTCCTCTGGCACGGTGATCGCTAAAGGAAGCGAAGGTTACGGCATCGCCGCGGGCAGTGACCTGATCATCAAAGGCGGTGGCAAGGTAGAAGCAAGCTCGATAGAAGAAACGGGGATTTGGGCTGACGGCAACATCGACATCTCGGGCGGCAGCCAGGTCAAGGCGAGCTCCGAGGGAGATCTTGCCGTCGACGCTGAGGGCAGTCTCGCGATCACGAACGCCTCCCTTGACGCAAGCGGTGTTGAATATGGTGTCTATGCCTACAAGGGCGTTACGCTCGATCACGCGACCGTGACGGTCCGTACAAGCGCGAGCGGCGGCCAGGCCATCGCCCTCATCACTGACGGGGACGACATCGTCATCAAGAATGGTTCCATCGTGGACGCGTTCGCGGAAGGCAAATTCTCGGTTGCAATCTCTACCAGAAACCACCAGCCAAACGTCGCTGGCGGACACATCTACATCAGCGACTCCGTTGTCAAGGCTATAGCCCGCTATGTCGAGTCCGGTAGCGACGGCCCCGATCGCTACAGCAACGACCAAAGCGGCGGGGTCATCCCTGAGCCTAGGGGTCTGAACATCGGTATCTTCGCCCAGACCTACGAGGGCATCGCGCCCGCGAGTATCTCGATCGTCCGCAGCAAGGTCACGGCCGAGGGAGACACGGCGGCAATCTTCGCTCTTGCCATAAGCGAGGATGGCAAGGCGATCGGCACCATCGAGATCGAAGGCGCTCCCATCCAGACGCCCGCAGGCGGCAAGATCATTAACTATCGCTACGAAGAAGAGTACGGCCCCAGCATCTCCTACGAGGCAGGTCAAACCATCGGCACGGGCGACATCACGATCGACTCCCCCTATAACGAAGCTGTCGCCAAGAGCACGGTCATCATGCCTCCCGAGGAGATCAAACCCGAGGAGAAGCCCGGCGAGACCAAGCCCGAGGGTTCCAAGTCCGAGGGCACGAAGACGACCAAGACCGTTGCAGTTGCAGCCACGGGAGCCAAGACCACCGGCAAGCTCGCGGCAACCGGCGACGCCTCGAACGCAGCCATCGTGGCAGCCGCCCTTGCAGGAACAGCCGCCATCGCCGCGGGCGCCGTGGTGAGCCGCAAGCGCTCGTAAACACTTTTTCGCACGGGACGGGTGGATCGCGGCCCTTGCCTTCCTCGTCTACTTCTTCGTAGCGTAAGGGCAAGGCTGCAAAAGCTGAACAATAAAGCGCGGAGTCGCCATGCGGCCCCGCGCTTTTCTTTTAGCGCCGGTCCCTGCGCCGGCGTGCGGCCTATTTCTCCCCCATTTTGGCCATTTTGCCCTCCAAACGGCACTACCGCCGGCAACATCCAGCAGATACGCTGAATCTAGTCGTATAGGCCCTATGAGAACGGGAGCAACCATGGCAGCCTTGTTCACGACCCCCAAACGCAATGACACTACCGCCGGAACCCATGTTGCCGAACCCGACGTTCGCCGTCGCATAGGACTCGCGCACGGCAGCTGGCGCCGCGTGACGCGCCGCATCGTCGCGGGCGCCGTGTGCGCGCTCACGGTGAGCTCGCTGCTCATGCCGAGCGTCTCGCTCGCAGCGGAATGGGTCAAGGTCGGCGGCAACAAGTACAACACCGCGGCGAGCGACGAGGCCGGTACCTGGTCGTGGGACGGCGCCGACGACTTGAAGCTCAACAACTATAACGGCGGCGAGATCCAGGCCGCAGGCAAGCTCAACGTGAATTACTCGGGAACCAACATCGTCACTGCCGAATGGATCGAAAGCATCAACGTTTTTCATGGCACTAACGAGAATGCCGAGCTCAATATCCAAGGCGACGAGGGCGGCACGCTCAGCGTGACATCTACTGAGGACGCTATCCTCTCCACGGGTAATATCAACATCGACGGAGCCGGATCCGTCAACGCCACGAGCACTGGATTTGATGCCATCAATGCCGGAGGTGATCTCGCTATCAAAGGTTCGGGCAACGTCAACGCCACGGGTGCATCGGATGGCATCAGGGCAAACGGCAATATCACGATTGACGACAGCGGAGCCGTCACCGCCAGGGCTACCAAGGACAAGGGTATTGGAGCCGACAAGAACCTCACCATCAAGGGTGGCGGGACGGTCGAGGCAAGCTCCGAGAAAGACGCTGCCGTCGAGGCCAAGGGCAGCCTCGCAGCCACAAACGCCTCCCTCAACGCAAACGGTGTTAAATATGGCGTCTATGCCAACAAGGGCATCACCCTCGATCATGCAAACGTGACGGTCCGTGCAGGTAAAGGCAGATACGGTGGCGCCATCGCCCTCTTCACCTACCAGGACGACATCGTCGTCAAGAACGGCTCCACCGTGGACGCGTTTGCGGAAGGCGAGGTTTCGGCTGCATTCTCCACCAGAAACGATCCACCCAACGAGAAGGGTGGCCACATCTACATCAGCGACTCCGTTGTCAAGGCCATAGCCCGCTATGTCGAGAACGGCGACGGCCCCACCCCCTACAGCGAAAAGCAAGATGGCGAGACGAGCCCCGAGCCCCAAGGCGAGAACATCGGCATCATCGCCCAGACCAGCGAGGGCGTCACACCCGCAGTCATCTCGATCATCCGCAGCAAGGTAACGGCCGAAGGAGATACAGCGGCAATCTTTGCCCGTGCCATGAGCGCTGACGGCAAGACAATCGGCACCATCAAGATTGAGAACGCCGCCATCCAGACGCCCGAAGGCGGCAAGGTCATTGACTATCGCAAGCTCCGTGACGGCATCTACGAGGCAGGCCAAGCCATCGGCACGGGCGACGCCACGGTCGACTCCCTCTATATCAAAGCAGTCGCCAAAAGTACGACCATCGCACCTCCCGAGGTAGCCAAGCCGGAAGACCCCAAGCCCGACGAGACCAAGCCCGCAGAAAGCAAGCCCGCGGAGTCCAAGCAGAACCCCAAGCCTGAGGGCTCAAAGCCGACCAAGGCCGTTGCGGCTTCAACCACGAAAGCCAAGACTACCGGCGTGCTCGCGGCAACCGGCGACACCTCAGGTGCGGCCATCGTGGCAACCGTCCTTGCGGGAACAGCCGCTATCGCCGCAGGCACCATGGCGAGCCGCAAGCGTTCTTAGACGCCTCTGCGCACATGGCAGCTCCCGCGAAGGCCCCGAGCCCCAGCACCGTTTAACAACGCCACCGCCGAGCTCCCCTCCGGCGGTGGCGTTTTCCATATGCGTCCGCAGGGTATGCACGAGATTGTCTTTGGTCTAGCCCAACCTGCATGAGCCGGCGTGCGACAATGGGGGCCGTCGATATCACAACGCTGAGAGAAGCCCGTCATGGAAGCACATCAAAAGCAGATAACCGTTTATTCGAATCATACGGAAAGCGCGCCTGTCATCTACCTTCCTGTGGTCGTGGGCGACGGCAGCGAGGTTTATGAGCACTGCCGAGAGCTCGACTGTCCGCCATTCACCCTCGTCGCCATTGGCGGGCTCGATTGGAATCGCGAGCTGAGCCCCTGGGCATGCGACGGGACTGTACGCGATGCCGAGCCCTTTGGTGGGCAGGCTGCCGGCTTTCTTGATGAGCTGCTGAATCAGATAATCCCCCAGGTCGAGTCGTCGCTTCCTCAGCCGCCCACCTGGCGCGGCATTGCCGGTTACTCGCTCGCGGGCCTCTTCGCACTCTGGTCCCTCTGGCAAACCGACACCTTTGACCGCGCCGCGAGCGCATCGGGGTCGCTATGGTTTCCCGACTTTGTCGACCGTGCCAGCACGGCCCCTTTTGCCGGCAGCCCGCAAGCCGTCTACCTGTCACTCGGCAAAAAGGAAACCAAGACGCCCAACCGCATGATGCGGCATGTACTCGACGACACACGCGCGATGGAAGCGTTGCTCGTCGAGCGCGGCATTCCAACAACGCTGGAGCTCAACCCCGGCAATCATTTTGCGCAAACCGATCTGCGCATGGCACGTGGCATTTACTGGATACTGACGCATTAAAAAAGGCGCCCACGCGTACGTCTGGGCGCCATTTTCTGATTTAGTTGAACGCAGCTGCTACTCAGCAGCCTCCTCGAGCTCGGAAACATCAAACTCAAAGTCGTTTCCTGGCAGAATGGCGTTGAGCACGATGCCCACCAGTGAGCCCACGGCAATGCCGGACAGCGAAATGGTCACGCCGCCCAGCTCCAACACGATGGCGCCGGCGGTGCTGTACGCGATGCCGAGCGAAAGCACGAGCACCAGCGCGGCAACCAGCACGTTGCGGTTGTTCTGGAAATCGACCTGGTTCTCGATGAGGTTGCGGACGCCCACAGCGCTGATCATGCCGTAGAGCACGAGCGACACACCGCCGATCACACACGCCGGCATGGCCGCAATGACAGCCGCGAACTTGGGGCAGAACGAAAGCACGATGGCGCAACACGCGGCAATTCGAATTACGCGCGGGTCGAACACGCGCGTCAGGGCGAGCACGCCGGTGTTCTCACCATACGTAGTGTTGGCCGGAGCGCCAAAGAGCGAAGCCAGAATCGTGGCAAGGCCGTCGCCGAGCAGCGTGCGATGCAGACCGGGATCGGCAATGTAGTTACGCTCGCAGGTGGAGCCAATAGCGGAGATATCACCGATATGCTCGATCATGGTTGCAAAGGCCAACGGCATGATGGTGATGATGGCGGTCGTGGCAAGGCCGCTATCGAACTGCGGCCCAAAGAGTGCAAACACGGTGTTGTCCCACACGATGGGCAAACCAACCCAGGGAGCGGCTGCGACGCCAGAAAAGTCGACCTCGCCCAGCGCAGCCGCAACGGCATAGCTCACCACGACGCCCAGCAGGATCGGCACGATCTTGACCATGCCGCGGCCCCAGATGTTGCAGATCACGATAACGGCAACGGCAATAACAGCCACAAACCAGTTGGTCTGGCAGTTGGCAATAGCGGAGCTCGCCAGAATCAGACCGATGGAAATGACGATAGGGCCGGTCACCACCGGCGGGAAGAAGCGCATGACGCGCTTGGCGCCAAAGGCGCGGAACAGGGCCGCCAGCACCGGATAGAGCAGGCCGGCACAAGCTACGCCCAGGCAGGCGTAGGGCAAAAGCTCGGTCTCGCCGTTGGGCGCGATTGCGGCATAACCGGCAATAAAGGCAAACGATGAGCCCAAAAATGCCGGCACCTTACCGCACGACAGGAAGTGGAACAGCAGCGTTCCCAAGCCGGCAAACAAAAGCGTCGCCGAAACCGAGAGACCGGTGAGCACGGGCACCAGCACGGTGGCGCCAAACATGGCAAACAGGTGCTGCAGACCGAGCAGGAACATGCGCGGGCGGCCAAGCGACGATGCATCGTAGATGGCATCGGTGACGGCGGGCGTCGAGGATTGGGACATGGATGTCCTTTCGAATGGAAGGGCGATCGGGCATATCGGATAACCCGCCCGAACGATACGATCCGAACCATTGTACGCGATACGCCATGTCTCGCACGCGCCGTCACCTGCGAACGTTACCGCTATTTCCAAACGCGCTCGGCAATACGCTTGACCAGCGCGATCTTTGCCCATTGCTCGTCCTCGGTCAGCTTGTTGCCAATCTCGCAGCTAGCAAAGCCGCACTGGGGCGACAGGTACAGGTTCTCGAGCGGCACGTACTTTGCGGCTTCGCGGATGCGCTCGACGATAACATCCTCGTTCTCGAGCTCTGCCGCCTTAGTGGTTACCAAGCCCAGCACGACCTTCTTGCCCGGGGCAACGTACTTGAGCGGCTCAAAACCGCCGGCGCGCGGCGTATCGAACTCCAGGTAAAATGCGTCGACATCCTCGTTTGCGAACAGGTACGGCGCGATGGGGTCATAGCCGCCCTCGAAGGCATAGGTAGAGTGGTAGTTACCACGGCACACGTGCGTGTTAATGACCAGGTCGTCGGGCTTGCCCTTGATGGCGGCGTTGTTGAGCGCCACACCAAGCTCGCTCACCTTTTGCAGGTCAACCGGGCTCATACCGGTCTTGGACACAAAGTCGGTATCGCAGTGGATGCCCCAGGTGCAGTCGTCGAACTGGATGTTACGGCAACCAGCGGCATAAAGGTCGGCGATCACGGTTCGATAAGCGGCTGCGATGGCGTCGGCAAGTTCCTCATCGGTCTTATAGACAGCGCGCAGGCTCTCCTGCTGGCCATCGCAGCGGTCGAGCGTGACTTCGGAGAACGTCTGGATCGGCGCCGGAATGGTTTGTCGCGCGACCTGGCCCTCCCCCTCGAGCGCCTTGACAAATTTAAAGTGCTCGACGAACGGATGGTTCTCGCCGCTAATGGGGCCGATTGCCACGGCGGTGTCGGCGGTAGTCTCCTCATCGTGGAACATATAGCCCGTACGCGAGGTGCGACGCTCGACGCCGTTGAGCCCCCACATAAAATCGAGGTGCCAGTAGCTGCGGCGAAACTCGCCATCGGTGATGACCTGCAGGCCGGCGGCTTTCTGCTTTGCCACCAAATCGCGAATGGCATCGTCCTCGACGGCCTTAAGCCCCTCGGCATCAAGCGTGCCCGCGGCGTAGGCGGCACGGGCGTCCTTCACGGCCTGGGGACGAAGAAAACTGCCGACGATATCGGCGCGAAACGGCGCGTTCGGTTGAATCGAAGTGCTCATAGATATCTCCCTTTGCATTGGTTGCTTTACTGGGACAGAGTATGAGCGTTCATATGGCCATCGTAAAATATGCGTTCATGACAGTTTGATATAGATGCTTCCTATATCAGTCTGGACTGTCATAAAGAGATTTGACCAGCGCGGAGCACAGCAGCCTAGATATGCTGACGAATCGCGTCGATATAGGCCTGCCCATAGCGCGTGAGCGTCGTGTTCTTGCGCGTGATGATGCCGATCTCCATGTACTCGTCCACATCGAGCGGAATCGAGATGATGCCGGGGCCGTTGAGCTCATGGCTGATCACGCCCGAACACACCGTGTAGCCGTTAAGGCCCATAGCCAGGTTGAACAGTGTCGCACGGTCACGCACGCGGATATTCTTGCGACGCTCAAACGTCGAGGTCAGTTCCTCGGAATAGTAGAACGAATTATAGCTGCCCTGCTCATAGGACAGGAACGGGTAGTCTTCCAAGTCCTCGAGCGTCACGCTCGAGCGACCCGCCAGCGGATGATCGGCGCATACAAAGACATGCGGCGCGGCGCAGAAGAGCCCCTCGAATACGAGCTCGTTGGCGGCGAGCATACGCTCGATAACCTCGCGGTTATGCTCGGACAGGTACAAGATGCCGAGCTCGCTTTTCATATGCGCGACGTCCTCGATAATCTCGTGAGTCTGCTCCTCGCGCAGGGTAAAATCGTAGCGCGCGGCATCGAACTCGCGGATCACATCGACAAACGCATTAACGGCAAAGGAATAATGCTGGCAGCTCACACTAAAGTGCGGCACCTGCTCGGACGCGCCCTTGTACTTGCCTTCGAGCAGATCGGCCTGGTCGAGCACCTGTCGCGCGTAGCCCAAGAAGGTCTCGCCCTCCTCGGACACAATGACACCCTTGTTGGTGCGCTCAAAGATGTGCACGCCCATCTCGTTTTCGAGGTCGCGGATCGACGCGGTAATCGAAGGCTGCGACACGAAGATCCGGCGCGAGGCCTCGGTGATGCTGCCGCATTCGGCAACTTTGACGACATACCTGAGCTGCTGAAGCTTCATAGCGCCCTCCCTAGACGTTCGTGACGTCAAGACCCGCCGCGTCCATCTGACGCATAAACGACGGCATCTCCCCCGTCGCGGCGCAGGCGGCAATCTGATGCAGAGCCCCGGCAACCGCATCGTCTGCCGCAGCGCCGATATGCCAGCGCGCGGCAGCCGTGACGGCCTCGTTGGCATTGGCGACTGCAACGGAGTTGGGGACGGCACCGATCATGGGCAGATCGTTATCGGAATCGCCAAATACGGCCACCTCGTCGGACGTCAGGTCCAAAGCGCGCGCCAACTCCAGCGCAGCGCAACCCTTGTCCCAACCTGCTGGAAGAATGTCGAACAGGCGCACACGATTGTTGGGAAACACGAGCGAGAGTTCCGGCACCTCAGCGGCAACGCGCTCGCGTAGCTCCGCGAGCTCCTCACGCGAACGAGCACTCCAGATATTCGCCTTGAACACCGACGCGTCATCGACGACAGGACGGCACGGGGCCTCTTCGCCCTTGAGCCATGCGTTGCCGCCCGACTCCATGGCGCGGCGCACGCGCTCGGGGTCGCTCGTCACGCAATAGGCATCGTTATCCCAAAAGTCGTCACCCAGGCTGTAGACCTTCAGATACGTATCGTCGGTCTCTTGCTCCAAGTAGTCAGCCAAGCGCATAAGGGCGGCGTTGTCGGTCGCATGCGAGGCTACCGCCTCGCCGTCCACAAACATGACCTGGCCGTTGCAGAACGCGCCGGTCGAGAAGCACTCGGAACGATTTTTGAACATCCAGCCCATCGCGGACGGCTGGCGACCCGAAACCGGGCCAAAGTGCAGACCCGCCGCCTGCATGGCATGAATGCCCTCGATGGCGTAGTCGCTGGCGCCGTCATGCCCGGCTGGAATCAGCGTATCGTCCATATCGGTCAGCACAAGTTTGATCATAGAATCCCCCAGTCATTTTCACCGTAACCATTGTAACGACCTGCCAATAAGGGACAGGTTTATTTTGGCAGGTTTTATCTGGGAAAATGCAACGCCCCAGTTGCCCCCTGCCAAAATAAACCTGTCCCTTTTTGGCAGGTGCGTTAGTATAGGGAACAACAGATTCGATGCGGGAGTGCCGGCGGTGCAAACCACAAGGCTGAGAGGGCATGGGGCCCAATCCTTTGAACCTGTCAGTTAATGCTGGCGTAGGGAGCATGCCGCCTTTACAGGGGCGCTGTCTATGCACAGCGCCCCTTTTCTATGCCAAGGAGGCATGTGCAGTGATTGATTCGGAACAGCTTAAGCAACATATGGTCAAGGCCGTGGAGGAGATTCGCGCCACCAATCCGATGGCCGGCTCCATCACCAACACGGTGACGATCGACTTTGTCGCCAACGCGCAGCTCGCCGTGGGCGGTTCGGCCGCCATGGTCTATCTGCCCGACGAGGGCGAGGCGCTCGTTGCCGGCGGCGGCGCCATCTATCTCAACATGGGCACGCTCTTCCCCATCTACGAGCAGACGATTCCCCGCGCGGCCAAGGCGGCACACGACGCCGGCAAGCCCTGGGTGCTCGATCCGGTGGGTCTGGGCATCGGCAGCCTGCGCACCCAGCTGGTAAACGAGCTCAAGCAGTACAAGCCCGCCATCGTGCGCGGCAACGCCTCCGAGATCATTGCACTCGCCGGCCTGTGGGGTCTTGAGGGCGAGGCGGCTGATCTGAGCCGCGTGCGCGGTGTCGATACCACCGACACGGTCGACGCCGCCCGCGATGCCGCCGTGGCGCTCGCCCGTTACACCGGCGGCGCCGTAGTGGTCTCGGGCGAAGTCGACCTGGTCACCGACGGCGCGACGGTGGCCAAGTCCCACGGCGGCAGCCCGCTCATGTCAAAGATCACCGGCTGCGGCTGCTCGCAGGGCGGCGTGCTGGCCGTGTACGCCTGCGTCACCGATCCGTTTACGGCGGCAGTCTGCGGCACCGCGGTCTACAACGTGGCCGGCACGCGTGCCGCCGCTGTCGCCGATGCCCCGGCAAGCTTTAAGGTCGCCTTTATCGACGAGCTCTACCGCGCGACCGCCCAAGACATCGCCAACAACCAGCTCGAGCTCGAGGAGGCATAAGCCATGTCCGAGCCCGCAACCAATACCGGCATGAACACGCTCGTCGCCGTGGCCATCGCCCCGTGCGGCACCGGCGATGAACTGTCCGCCGAGGTCGCCGAAGTCGTGCGTGTCATTCGCGAGAGCGGCCTTCCCAACCGCACCACCTCGATGTTCACCGAGATCGAGGGCGACTGGGACGAGGTCATGCAGGTCGTGCGTGATGCGACCTTTGTGTTGGCGAGCAAGGGCATCCGCACCGAAGTCGTGCTCAAGGCCGATATTCGACCCGGATTTACCGACACCATGACCGGCAAACTCGAGCGCATGGAAGCACAGATCAAAAAGCAGGAGGAAGCACGATGAGCATCCGCGACAACCTTGATATCTCGGCCTACCTGGTACTCGGCCCCGAAAACACGCTGGGACGTCCCGTGGGTGATGTGGTGGCCCAGGCGCTCGATGCCGGCTTTACCTGCATCCAGGTGCGCTCCAAGGTGGCAAGCGCCCGCGAGATCATCGCGCTGACCGGCGACGCCGCGCAGGCAATCGCACAGGCCGGCAAGACCGGTCAGGTCGCCTTGCTGATCGACGACCGCCTTGACTGCGTACTCGCCGCGCGCGAGCAGGGCATTGCCGTCGACGGCGTGCACGTGGGTCAGAGCGATATTCCCGTCGAGGTCTGCCGCAAGCTTCTGGGCCCCGATGCCATCGTGGGCCTTTCGGCCCGCTGCGAGGAGATGCTCGAGTACGTCAAGACCGCCGACATGAGCCTGGTCGACTACCTGGGCATCGGCCCGCTCCACGAGACCGAGACCAAGCGCGACTGCGGACGCGCAGCCGATGGCTCTATCATCACCAAGAGCTTTGAGGACCTGGCCGCACTCCACGCGGCAAGCCCCGTGCCCATCGTGGTGGGCGGCGGCGTCAAGACGGCCGACCTGCCGCAGCTCAAGGCCACCGGCGTCGATGGCTTCTTTGTGGTGAGCGCCGTCTGCAGTGCCGACGACCCTCACGCCGCGGCAAAGGAGCTCGTCGACACCTGGCAGCAGGCATAGGCATAAGCCGAGCAACTGCTCCGCGACTACAAATCTTCAGCTACGGAAAGCGCATCCCAGTTTGGACCCCCATTCTGGGATGCGCTTTCCGCCGTGGCCCCTACCCTGCCAGGTAGGCCTCCAGCGCGGGCAACGTCGCCTCCGCATCGCGGCGACCAATCTGGTAGATGCGCTCGAGTTCATCGGGCTCGCGGCACAACGACGGCACTTTCACCGATTCACTCGGCCGCACCACAAAGATCTCACCAGCGGCCTCACGACGTGCAAGGTCGTCAAGCGTGGCGTTATACACCTCATGTCGATCTCTAAGCGCTGCAACAAACTTTGGATAGCGACAGAACGCGCGTCGCAGCATGGGCATCAGGCTATTGGCCTGTTTTACAAAACCCGCCGGCTGCGTCAGCACCACCACATTGCGGTCGTAACCCTGTGCAAACAGCCAGGCGCTGGGAATAGAATCCGCAACGCCGCCATCCAAATACCGATGCCCATCAATGGCAACAGGCCTGGTCGCCACGGGAATCGCCGACGAAGCACGAATCCATTCAATATCGCGCTCGTCACCGTAAGGCAGGTCATGGTAGACGGCCTCACCTGTCTCGATATCGGTGCATACGCACGTAAACCGCATAGGGCAGGCGCGGTAGGCATCTAAGTCGATGGGATCGCGCTCGATAGGCACCTCGTGATAGGCAAACTCGGCATTGAATATGTCACCGGTGCGCAGCCAGCTGGCCACGCTCGCATAACGCTTGTCGGCACAATAGGCCTTGTTGTAACGAATGGCGCGACCAATCTGGCGCGACTTAAAGTTGTAGCCAAACGCGGCACCTGCCGAGACACCAACCATATGATCGCAGGTCAGGCCATGTTCCATCCAAACGTCGAGCACGCCTGCCGTATACATGCCCCGGTAGCCACCGCCCTCGAGTGCCAGACCCACCGTGTGCGCCTTACTTGGCAGTGCCATGCAACCATCCCCGTCCTCATGCTTTTGAACGGAACAAGTATACCCGTCAACATATACCGTCTCGGTCACATTTGCCAATGCAAACCAAGCACTACCACTCGACGATTATTATTACAGCTGACGATGTTTATACAAACACACCCTATAATGATGTTCGTATCATTAGGCAACAGAACCAAACAGTAGACAACAATCCAGCCTATCGACAAAACAAGGCGGGGACGAAAGTTCACGCGTCCATAGACCGCAGAAGGCCCCGTTATCAATAAGACCATCCAACGCAAGCCATCTCGACCCCAGAAAGCCACTCACATATGGACACAACCAACACCCATACCGAGACGCTCGAAAAGACCATTCAAGACCTGTTCGAGTGTCCGGAAGACCTGGTAAGAATAGCCTTTACCGACCAACTTACCGGCCTTGGCAACCGTGGCGGCTATACCCGCTCGTTGGAAGAACTCTGGGAGCAGGGCGTGCCGGTCACCATGGCGTTTATCGATATCGATAACCTCAAGCACTGCAACGACGCCTTCGGTCACGACGAGGGTAACCGCTACATTATGCAGGTGAGCCTGTACCTTAAGCTCTATATCAAAGTTGACGAGGCGGTGTTTCGCCTGGGTGGCGACGAGTTCGCAATCTTGTCCACCGTCGCGACCGAAGACGACCTTGCCGAGCGCCTTGAGCATTGCCGCTCGGTGCTGCTCAAAAACAACGACGCCGAGATGCCTCACTCGTTTAGCTATGGCGTATCGCATGCCGACCCAAAACTGGGCGAAACGTCCGATCGTATGACGCTCGATGCCGACCACCGCATGTACGACTACAAGCTGCGCCATGCCGTACACCTGGATCGTCGCAATATCAAACAAGTTCATGCAGACGATTTTGAAGTCAGCGACCGCGTCTTCGACGCCTTCTCGATGCTTGACGTGGGACGATATTTCTTTGTCGAAAACTTGGACAAGCATCGCACCCTTTGGTCACAAGGCGCCTTGCGCGATCTCGGTCTTCCTTCGGAGCATATAGACAACTGCCACGATTATTGGAAAACGCGCGTCCATCCCGATGACCTCGAGGCCTATATCAACGATATCAACCAGATTTACAACGGCTCCAAGCACTATCGCGTCATGCAGTATCGAGTGCGCAACGCTGCCGGCGATTACGTGCTTTGTCGCGTCCGAGGCTATCGCATCGACGGAAGCGGAGACACGCCCTCGCTCTACGTTGGCGAACTCGTCAATCACGCTCTGGTCGAGACGATTGACCCCGCAACAGGGCTTGGAACCCAGCGCATGTTGATCGGCGCCATTGACGGTTGTCGCCGCGACAACCGCGGGACGGGCCTTATCGCCGTGCGCGTTCGCGGTACGACGCAGCTCAACGAACGCTATGGGGCCGACGCCGTCGATGCCATGCTTTCCGAGTATGCCGGCCGCATGCTCTCGCTCACCCGCGGCAGAAGCCGCGCATTCCGCTCGCGCAGCGTGCAGTTCGTTGTACTTACCGATAGTCTTGACCGCAATGCCTTCGATCACCTCGTTCGTGATTTGGAACATGTTGTCTCAGAACCCATCCAGATTGCCGGCGACGCCATCACCCCCACATGCCTAGTCGTGCCTGTCTACTACGAGCGCCTTGTTAACCAGGCGCCGGCCGTTTTGGACGAACTCGACCGCCGCGTTCGCGCCATAAACGGACCGTTCCACAACGACAGTCCCTGCATTCCCGAAATCAAGCGCAAAGGCGCAATCACCGAGCGCATCGACCCGCTCACCGGCCTCTACCGCCCCAGTGAGTTTATGCGACGCGCCAATGCCTTTCTGTCGACGGCGCAAGGCAGCGCATGGTGCATTGCCACCGTCGACATGGGACACATGCGCCTGTTTAACGAATGGCACGGACAAACCGAGGGCGACCGCGTGCTTGCCGATGTGGGCACGGTGCTTAAGGATATCGAGAACGTGGGCATTGGCGTTGCGGGTTACTGGGGCATGGACGACTTTTGCATCCTCGCTCCCTTTGACCGCGATACGATTCATCGAATTTATGCCAGCGTGCGCGAGGCGGTTGCCAGGCACGACGACGGCGTGGGTTTTTGGCCGTCCATGGGCGTCTACCCCATCGATCCCCGTGAGGAGATCACCATCGACGCTCAGGCAAAGGCCATGTATGCCAACCGTCGCGCCAAAAATGACTTTAAAGACCGCATCGCCGTTTTCAGCCCCCAGGAGTACGCCCACGAGGTTGCGTTTCACAACACCCTCACCGAGTTCCAATATGCGCTCTCCAACGATCGTATCACCTACTACCTGCAGCCCCAGGTGGACATGGAAACCGGCGAGATTGTTGGTGCCGAGGCGCTCACGCGCTGGATTGGTAATGACGGCACCATCATTCCGCCCGTTTCCTTTATCCCGGCGCTCGAGGAAAGCGGTTTTGTGGTGACGCTCGACAAATATATCTGGCAGGGCGTTGCCTTGTGGCTTCGCAAGCGCCTTGACCAGGGGCTTCGCGTGGTTCCGATCTCGCTTAATGTGTCGCGCGTGGATATCCTTGCCTGCGACGTCGCCGAGCATATGAGTGCGCTTGCCGCCAGCTACAATCTATCGCCCGAGCTCATGCGCATCGAGATTACCGAGACTGCCTATACCGGAGAGCCCGAGGCTGTGGATAAACTGACGGCCGACCTGCACACCCGCGGCTTCTCGACCTACATGGACGATTTTGGCACCGGCCAGTCCACGCTCGCGATGCTCAAAAACGTCAACGTCGACGTCATCAAACTCGACCGCACGTTTGTGCCCGTCGACGGCGATCAAGGCCGTAGCGCGCAAATCATTTCATCGATGCTCGGGATGGCGCAATCGCTCGATCTGCCCGTTGTGATCGAAGGCATCGAGACGGAGGCGCAGGCTCAGCTGCTGCGTCAGATGGGCGCACGCTATGCACAGGGTTTCCTCTACTACCGTCCTATGCCGGCGGTAGATTTTGAGGCATTGCTCGATGGCGATGGCGAGGATTGATGCGTTCACATGCAGGCCGCTACCGTTGAGGGGCACGTTTGTCCCCATTGGCTAACTTATTATCCCCATTAAAATGCAATTGGGCATATGATACAAACCATTGTCTCGCCCAAGGAGGTTTTACATCATGAACGAGTCGTATCGCCTGGGCGAGCAATCAATCATCGCCCACCTTCAACGACTTGCGAACGGGGCCTCAACCGCCGAGCTCGATGTTTCGGCATTGCCCGCAGAGCTGCGTGCCATTGGCGAGCAGCTACAAAAAACGTATGCCGTCCTGAAGCAAGAACGGCAGTTGCTTGAGCGCAGCGCCTATATCGACCCGCTCACCAATCTTGGCAACCGTGGCGGGCTCGACCGCCACGTCGATCAACTCTGGCGCAAAGGCGTCCCCTTCACCTGCGCCTATATCGACATCGACCACCTCAAGCATTGCAACGATACGTTTGGCCACGCCGAGGGCAACCGCTACATTCTGGGCATCTGCCGCGTGCTCACCGAAACAATGAAGCACGATGACCTGCTGTTCCGTATCGGCGGAGACGAATTTGTACTCGTGTCTCCTACGGTAGACGAAGCCGAGCTCGAGCGGCGCCTAGAGCGGACGCGCAGCGATCTTATCGAGGCAACATCGGACGGCAAAGCGCCCATGATCGCGAGCTTTAGTTTTGGCTGCTCGCGCGTTGACCCGCTTGCTGGCGATACGCATCGCCAGACGGTCATGGACGCCGACCGAAAAATGTATCGCTACAAGCTCATGCACCGCGTGCAGCAACCGAAAGAAGACAACGCGTCGCAACGCCCGATCGCCGATCAGCTTCCCTGCAACGACCGCGTGTTCCAAGCGATCTCCATGAGCTCCGAGACGCGCTATCCGTTTATCCTTAACCTCGATACCGGCGAATCGCAATGGTCGATTAATGCCGTGCGCGATTTCGGTTTGCCCTCGCAACACCCCTACAACTCTGTCGACATGTGGCTTGCCCGCGTTCACCCCGAAGACCGCGCCAATGTACGCACCGAGCTCGATATGGTGCTAAACGGCACGTGGCACTTCCATTACATGCAGTATCGCGTCATGGACGCCACCGGAAAATACGTGCTTTGTGACTGTACGGGCTACCGCCTGGACGCCACCGATACCGAGCCCAACATGTATGTGGGCATTATCATCAACCGAAGCTTGGCAGATACGACCGATTCCGTGACCGGCTTGGGCGATATCCACACCCTGGTCAACGCCATTGGCGAGATGCGTCGCGTGGCGCACGAGGTGGGCTTCGTCGCCATTAAAATTGACGATATCGCTCAGGTCAATGCCCGCTTTGGCTTTGATGCGGGCGACCGCGTTTTGGCAGAAAGCGCCGCCTGCCTCATGGAGTGCTCGCGCGGCAAGGGTCGCCTGTTCCGCTCAACCGGACCGATGTTCGTGGCGCTTTTCGACGATCTTGGTTCCGAAGAGACCGATGCGATCGCAGACGAAATCGAGCGGTTCTTAGGGTCGCCCGTGCTCTTTGGCTCATTTGAATATCAGCCGCCCCTTCGCGTGGCGACGCTTCATCTGGACGCCGTCGACCGACAACCTGTTTCCATTTTGAACGAGCTCAAAGCTCTGCTTAAAGAGGCGCCGCAGATACCGGGCACCAAACTGAACTAGCGTCGTGGGGCGCGATGTGAAACACAAGCCGTTTCGCATCGCGCCCCACGCCATCTGCCCGCTCGTGCGATAATCCTCCGCAGAAGTCACCGACAGCAGAGGGAGTTTGTGATGAAGGTTCTTTTGGTCAATGGCAGTCCCAAGGCAAACGGCAACACCGCCCGCGCACTCGCCGAGGTCGCCGAGCAGCTTAGCGCCGAGGGCATCGACAGTGAGGTGTTCCAGCTGGGCGCCAAGCCCATCCGCGATTGTATCGGCTGCGGCCAGTGCGGCAATCTTGATGGGCGCTGCACCTTCGACGAGGATGTGGTAAACGAGCTTATCGCCGCCGCCGAGCAGGCAGACGGCTTTGTCTTTGGCTCGCCCGTCTACTATGCGCACCCCAGCGGCCGCATTCTTTCGGCCCTCGACCGTGCCTTCTATGCGGGCGGCCGCGCCTTTGAGCACAAGCCTGGCGCCGCGGTCGCCGTTGCCCGTCGTGGCGGCACGTCGACCACCTTCGATGTGCTCAACAAGTACTTCACCATTAAGCAAATGCCCGTAGTTGCCTCCACCTACTGGAACAACGTGTTTGGCCGCGTGCCCGGCGACGCCGATGGGGATGCCGAGGGCCTTGCCACCATGCGAAACATCGGCAAAAACATGGCCTGGCTCCTGCGTTGCATCGAAGCAGGCCGCGCCGCCGGCATCAACGCGCCCAAAGCAGATCGCGCAACGACCAATTTCATTCGATAAGACCAGCGGTGGTCACCTCGATGTTTCGTTAATGTCAGCGAAAAACCAGCTGATGAGGCAAGGTGTCTTGAAAGAGGAGGGCGCTGGGCTTTTGCCCGCGCCCGACGATTGAAAGGCAGATTGCCCATCAGATGGCTTTGCAGCGTCGAGGTGACCGCCGTTCGTTAGAACGGCGGAACATATGATCCAAATCTTCGGCACCAAAAAGTCCTTCGATACCAAGAAGGCCCAGCGCTATTTTAAGGAGCGCCGCATTAAGGTGCAGTTTATTGACCTGAAGGAAAAGGAGATGAGCAAGGGCGAGCTCACGAGCGTGATGCAGGCGGTCGGCGGCATCGACAAGCTGCTCAACCCCAAGGCCAAGGACGAGGAGGCGCTCGCGCTCATCCAGCACCTCACCCCTAGCCAGCGCTTCGACAAGTTGCTCGAAAACCAGCAGGTTCTAGCCGAGCCCATCGTGCGCAACGGCAAAAAGGCCACCGTCGGTTATTGCCCCGATGTATGGGGAGCCTGGGAGTAGCCTGTGTTATTTGCCGGCGCGTGGGTATAAGAGCAGGCGTTTGGCATAAGATTCAACTGTAAGCCATGTCTAACAAAGGAGGGCACATGCCCAACAAACCCGTGAAGATCATCATGCTTACCGGATACCTCGGTGCCGGCAAGACCACGCTGCTCAACCACATCCTCGCTAACGACGGCGGCATCCGCGCAGCCGTGATCGTCAACGATATCGGCGAGATTAACGTCGACGCCAGCCTCATCGCCGACGGCGGCCTTTCCGAGACCGACGACCTCATCCCGCTCACCAACGGCTGCATCTGTTGCACGCTTTCGGACGACCTTGCCAACCAGCTGCAGGGCATCGCCGATTCGGGCAAGTTCGACTACATCATCATCGAGGCATCGGGCATTTGCGAGCCTATCCCCATCGCCTACACCATCTCGAGCTTCTGCGATGAGGCCAAAGTGGGCGGCGAGCCCAAGCTTGCGCTCGACAACATCGTGGCCGTGGTCGACTGCGCCCGCATGTACGACGAGTTCAACGGCGGTCGCGACCTGCTGGCCGAGGATATCGACGAGGACGACATCGAGAGCCTGCTCATCCAGCAGATCGAGTTCTGCTCCACGCTGATCCTCAACAAGACCGATACCGTGAGCCCTGAGCAGATCGCCGAGCTCAAGGCTATCGTGCGCAGCCTGCAGAAGGACGCCGTGATTGTCGAGGCTCAAAACGGCGAGGTCCCCATGGAGGAGCTGCTCGATACCGACCGTTTCGACTTTATGCGCGCCTACAACTCCGCCGCTTGGATCGAGGCCATGGAGCATCCCGAAGAGCACGACGACCCCGAGGTGCTCGAGTACGACATCGAGACCTTTGTGTACTCACGCCGCAAGCCGTTTGACCTGCAGAAGTTCACCGATTTTGTTGAGCAAGAGTGGCCCGACGAGGTCATCCGCGTCAAGGGTCCGCTGTGGCAGGCCAGCAATCCGGACATGTGCTACATGTTTGAGCAGGCCGGCCACCAGATGCGCCTGATGGAGAACGGTCTGTTTGTCGACTCGGCGCCCGAAGGCGAGAAGCAGAAGATCATCGACGAGAACCCCGAGATCATGCAGATTTGGGACGACGAGACGGGCGACCGCATGACGAGCCTGTGCATCATCGGTCGTCACATGGACAAGGATGCGCTCATCGCCTCCCTCGATGCCTGCCTGACCGACTGGCACCGCGCCTAGGTTTATCGAGGCGGATTTGTCCGCCCGTCACGCAGCCGCCAAACCACCACGAAGGTGTCTGTCCCCTTCGTGGTGGTTTTTCGTTCTGAGCCAAGGAGATTCATGTTCAACATTGTGCTGTATGCGCCCGAGATTCCGGCCAATACGGGCAATATCGGCCGTACCTGCGTGGTCACCGGCGCCCGCCTGCATCTGGTGGAGCCGCTGGGCTTTTCGCTCGATGACAAGACGGTACGTCGCGCCGGCCTGGGCTACTGGCAAAACTTGGATGTGACGACCTATGCCGGCTGGGAGGATTTCCTTGCACGCAACGGCCTCTCCCCCGCCGACGAGCGCCTGCATCTGCTGACCAAAAAGGCACGCCGCACCTATGCGCAGAGCACCTACCGCGATGGCGACTACTTGGTCTTTGGCAGCGAGAGCTCGGGCATTCCCGAGCCGCTGCTTGCCGCGGCGCCCGAGCGCTGCGAACGCATCCCCATGTTGCGCGATTGCGATTCGCTTGACAACGCCGAGGCCTGGGAAGCCCACGAGGAATCGCTCGGACATACCGAGGACAGCCACGAAGCCATCCTTCAACAGGATATCTGCGGCAACTTCGTCGACCCGGACGACTACCGCATCAGCGCACTCAACCTCTCCAACAGCGCTGCTATCGTCCTCTACGAGGCCCTGCGCCAAACAGGCTTTCCGAGAATGTGACAAAGGGACTGCCCCTTTTTCACATTCGCTTATAGGTAGCGGCCGGTGATGCTTGCGGAGCAGGCTGCGATGTCGCCCGGCGTACCGGCGCAGACGATTTGCCCGCCCGCGTCGCCACCGCCCGGACCCATGTCGATCACATAATCGGCGTTACGGATAAGATCGAGGTCGTGCTCGATCACGACAACTGTGGCGCCCTTGGCAACGAGACCGTCGAACACGCTCAGCAACACCTGAACATCGAGCGGATGTAGTCCGATCGTGGGCTCATCGAATACGAATACGGCATCGTCCTGCACGCGGCCCATCTCGCTCGCAAGCTTAAGACGCTGCGCCTCGCCGCCCGAAAGCGCCGGTGTGGGCTCACCGAGCGTGAGATAGCCCAAGCCCAGGTCGTGCAAGGTCTGTAAGCGTGCCTGAACTTTCTTGAGCCCCACCGTGGCGTCGAGCGCTTCGTCCACACTCATGTCCATGAGCTGCGGCAACGTCAGTAAGCTCCCGTCCTTGCCCTCGCGATGGATATGCGAAGCCGCGTCTGCATAACGTGAGCCGCGACATGCCGGGCAGACGATCTCGACGTCGGGCAAAAACTGCACGTCGAGCGATATCGAACCCGTGCCATCGCACGTAGGGCAGCGCAAAGCGCCAGTGTTGTAGCTAAATGCGCCTGCCTTGTAGCCGGCTGCCTTGGCCTCGGGCGTGCGGGCGAAGGCGCGACGCAGTTCATCATGGATGTCGGCATAAGTCGCCACCGTCGAGCGCACGTTGGCGCCGATAGGCGTAGCGTCAATCAGGTTTGCGCGGGCAATGCCTTCGGCATCGACCCAACGCACGTGTTTTGGCAGGCGCTCGCTGGCTGCCTGCGCCTTAAGTGCCGGGATGAGTGTCTCGAGCACCAACGTCGTCTTACCCGAACCCGAAACGCCCGTCACCGCGACAAGGCGACCGCGCGGTATATCGACTTCGAGCGGTTTGACGGTATGGATGGCATCGGTCGCCATGCGGATATGGCCCCGGTCAAACATTTCGTCGTCAGGCACCTGCGGACGCAAGCGCTCAGGCTCCGAGCGCAAAAATGGGGCGATGCGGCTGCCCTGCGATTCTTCGACCTCGCCTACCGCGCCCGCGGCGATCACATTGCCGCCGCCTGCTCCGGCAACGGGGCCCATCTCGACCAGATAGTCGGCTTCCGCCAGTACGCGCGTGTCGTGGTCGACAACGACCACGGTGTTGCCGTCATCCACCAAATCGCGCATCACGCCTACCAGGCCGTCGACATTGGCAGGATGCAAGCCAATCGAGGGCTCGTCCAGCACATAGAGCACGCCCGTCGATCGGTTACGCACCACGCGGGCGAGCTGCACGCGCTGACGCTCGCCCGTGGAGAGCGTGGCACCGGCGCGGTCGAGTGAAAGGTAATCGAGGCCCAGATCGACCAGTCGACGGGCCGTGCTCAAAAACGAATCGCAGATATCCGTCGCCATGGGCTGCATCTCGGCCGGCAAGGATGCGGGCACCCCGCGCACCCACTCAATCGCCTCACCCAGCGTCATAGCCGCGGCCTGCGCCAGATTGATACCGCGCACCTGGGGATGGCGTGCGGCCTCGGAGAGACGCGTGCCGCCACAGTCACGGCATGGCCCCTCGCGCAAAAAGCGCGCCACGCGCTTGAGGCCCTTGTCGTCCTTAACCTTGGCGAGCGCATTCTCGACGGTATAGACAGCGTTGTAATAGGTAAAATCGAGCGGCGTGGCGCCCTCGCCGTTTTTGGGAACGTAGAGAATGTGCTTTTTAACCGCCGGACCGTGGAACACGATGTCGCGCTCTTGAGGCGTGAGCTGGTTAAACGGCACGTCGGTGCGCACGCCCATCTCGCCGGCTACCTGCTTCATCAGATCCCACATGAGCGTACCCCAGGGAAGCACCGCGCCTTCGTTGATGGTCTTTGACTCGTCGGGCACCAGGCTCGCTTCGTCCACCTCGCGCATGACACCGGTGCCGCCGCAGGTAGGGCACGCACCGCCGCTGTTAAAGGCAAGGTCCTCGGCACTCGGCGCGTAGAACTCGCGGCCGCATGCGGGGCACGTGAGCGACAGGCCCGCAGCCACGTTAAGGCTCGGCTCCACACGCGCCCCGCAATGTGGGCACACGTGATGGGCACAGCGGCTAAAGAGCAAACGCAGACTGTTGTTGAGCTCGGTCATGGTACCAAAGGTCGAGCGCACGCCTGGCACACTGGGACGCTGATGCAACGCGAGTGCCGCCGGTACGTGCAATACCTCGTCCACCTGGGCGTGCTCGGCCTGCGTCAGGCGACGTCGAGTATAGGTGCTGAGCGCCTCCAGGTAACGGCGCGAGCCCTCGGCATAAAGAACTCCCAGCGCCAGCGAGCTCTTGCCCGAGCCCGACACGCCGGCAATGCCCACGAGCCTCCCCAGCGGAATATCGATATCGATGTCCTTGAGATTGTGGACACGTGCACCGCGCACCTCGATAGCCTGCGGGCTCATCTTCTGTTCCGTCACCTTTATCACCCTACTCATGCCATAAAACGCGGTCGCGGATATACTCGCCCAGCATGGGCACGGTAAACCGCACAAGGCCGTATCCGGCGGCCTCGATGACGCGCTCGCGAATCAGGCTTGCGCGATATTTACTCGCCCAGCTCTGGGTACGGTCGCAGCGCTCAATGATATCCGCCGTGCGCGTCGGCTTGTCCTCGTCAACCGCCATAGCCTCGATAAAGAGGCGCTGAGGGCTGCGCAGACCGTAATACAGAGGTGCGTCAACCGCTTCGTAGAACTCGGAGACGGCATCCGCATGGCCATTCTCGACATCGCGCCTTTCGATGACCTGCGAGCCACGCCGGACAGCAGACCGCCACATGTAATAGCCCACCAGCTGAACCATATAGGGATGCCCCATGCTCTTGCGCGCCGCAAGGTCCGCCGTCTCCGCGTCAACGTAAAGACCAGCGTCTTTGACCGTCTGGATATACGAATCGCGCACTTTGGGCAAAGATATTGCCCCCAACGTACGCTGCTGGGCACGCCGCAAAAACGTCACGCTCGGCTCTTCGAGCAGATCGTCAACCATACTGGGCAAGCCGGCGAACGCCAGCGCAAGACCGCGCTGGTCGCTATCGGGCAAGCCCGTGGCATCCTGGTCTCCGAGCACCTGCTGATAGAGGACGGCAAGAGCCGCCAGTTCCTCGATAGACACCGATTGTGCCTCGTCAATCGCAAACAAGACGCCCTTGCCCGGACCGAGCTTCTTGAGACGCTCGTTGACCAGCCCTCGCAATGTCTCGCCTTTTGCCCGCGCCGCCTCGACCGACATCCGGCCAAACGACGGCCCAAACTCCATTGACGTCACAACGGGTTTATTCGAGCGAAGCGCGTCGGCCAAGCGGTCGCACAAACCAAGCGAAGCGGAATCGGAGACAACCGCCCATCCGCGCTCGCTGGCTAGACGTTGCAGCTCCCGCAGGAGAACCGTTTTGCCACAGCCGCGGTTTCCCGTAATGAGCATGAGCCTGCCCGGCGCTCCGGCGCCGTTGTCGAGCCCTTCCTCAAAATCTTCGATGACCGACTCGCGACCGATGAGTATCGGAGGCCGCTTACCAGCTGTGGGCTTAAAGGGATTTGGATTCATATCGGCCTCCTCGGATTGGCAAACCCTGGTAACAGTTATACCAACTTATACTGAGTTATACCAATAGCATGTGACAAAGGGGCTGTCCCTTTGTCACATGTGGCCGAAAAACTCGGCGTCTGCTGCTCGCCAGGGACGGAAGGTGGCGGGATCGATCTTTACGTGCGCTGCGGCGGGCACGTCATACCATTTGACCGTGTAGCCGGCGCCATGAGAGCAAAAGACCGAGTCGGGTGTGTTGGGCAGATCGGCCTCGGGCTCATAGGCGGCCGTCTCGATTACGCGCTCGGCATCATGGCAAGCCGCATAACCGGCGAACTCCAGGTACAGATGACCGCGCCCGCTCGTGTAGGCAGCCACCTCCAGCGCGTAATCCTGCACCTCGGATGCCGGCACGCGACCCACAAGCTTCGCTCGGTCTCCCGCCATCGTCGGCGGCTCGTACTCGGCACCCATGCGTGTGGCATCTGACAACGCCCGGCCCACGCACTCCCCCGGCACCTCGAGCTCAAAGTGGTACCACGGCTCCAGCAACACGTCTGCGCCGACCTCGCGCGCCTGCATAAAACCCTGGCGAATCGCGCGATACGTGGCCTGGCGAAAATCGCCGCCCTCGGTGTGTTTGGCATGCGCGCGGCCGCCCGTGAGCGTAATGCGCACATCGGTGATGGGCGAGCCCGTCAGCACGCCCAGGTGGTCGCGCTCCATAGCGTTGGTGAGTGCCAAACGCTGCCAGTTAAGATCGAGCTCGTCGGTCGAGGTCACGGTGCCAAACTGCACACCCGAACCCGCCGGCAACGGCTCCAGGCGCAGATGCACCTCGGCATAGTGGCGCAGCGGCTCAAAGTGGCCCACGCCCTCGACCGGCCGCGAAATAGTCTCCTTATAGAGAATGCCGCCGGGCTCAAACGCAACCGAAAGGCCAAAGCGATCGGCCAACACCCGCTGCACGACCTCGAGTTGCACGGCGCCCATCAACTGCAAATGGATCTGCTCAAGATGCGTATTCCAGCTTACGCCGAGCATGGGATCTTCGTCCGCCAACTCACTCAGCGCTTTAAACACCGCATGAACGTCGTGTTCGCCCGGCAGCACCGTATAGGTGAGGACCGGAGCGATGACGGGCGCATCGCCCGCGGGCTCCGTGCCCAGGGCGTCCCCTGGGCGAACGTGCGCAAGACCCGTCACGGCGCAAATACCGCCAGCAGCAACTTCTTGGGCAAGCTCATACTTCTCGCCGTTATAGATGCGTACCTGATCGACCTTCTGTTCCCACGCCTCGGCACTGGAATGCCCGCTGATCATCTGTTTTGCGCGCAGCGTGCCGCCGGTCACTTTAACCCAAGCCAAGCGCTCGCCACGATCCCCGCGGCTGACACGATAGACGCGCGCGGCAAACTCCGGGAGCCACGCCTGCTCACGCATCAGCGCGCATATACCATCCAGTAGCTCGTCAACGCCTTGGTCCTTGAGCGCCGAGCCGGCAAAGCAGGGAAAGAGCTTGCGCTCGGCAACCATGCGCGACAGCGTTGCGACAGAAAGCTCACCCGCTTCAAGAAACTCCTCGAGCGCCGCTTCGTCCAACGCAGCAGCGTCCTCCTGAACGGCGCCGCCCGCCAGCAGCTCGTTGGCATCCAGGCAGCCCTCGGAAAGACGCTGCCCGAGTTGTGCCAGCAAAACATCGCGGCCGGGATTCTCCAAATCGATCTTGTTGATGAAGATGAACGTCGGGATGTCATAGCGTGCAAGCAGGCGCCACAGGGTTTCGGTGTGCCCCTGCACGCCATCGTTGGCGCCCACCACCAGAATCGCGTAGTCCAGGGCACGCAGTGTGCGCTCCGCCTCGGCAGAAAAATCGACATGGCCGGGAGCATCCACGAGCATGACGTGGGTATCGCCGTGGTCGAGCACGGCCTGCGACGAGAAAATCGTGATGCCGCGCTCGCGCTCGATCGTGTTAGTGTCCAGATGCGAATCGCCATCGTCCACGCGGCCACGCTTGCGAATGCGGCCCGCGTTGAACAGCATGGCCTCGGCCAACGTGGTCTTGCCGGCATCGACATGCGCCAAGATTCCAACGACCGCTTGCTTCGACATGGCTCTCCTCTTATTGCAAGCCCATCGCACGCGGCAACGGGCGTTCACGCTCCACACTGGATGATACAATTTACGGGCCGGTGGGCGAAGCGGGCCCTATCCCCCGACCGAGCTCATCGCCCCGCGTTGCCGCGCGGCGATTTTCGTAGGTTCGCGCCTTGCGAAAGCCGGCACCTCCCCTTTTTGTCTGCCCGGGTTCATCTGGGGCGGTAACAATGCGAGTCCCACAACGACGCGTTTTACCAAAAATGGCCCCACTCGGGGCCATTTTTTATTTGAGCTGGGTGATGATACGTGCCTTGGCTCCTACGCCTCGCGCAGCCAATCAAACGCGACACGCGCCGTGCCGTCGGACACATAGACGATACCGACACGCTCGAACCCCGCCTTGGCGATGGCGCCCTGCATGGGCAAGTTGTCCTCGTGCGTGTCAATACGCAGATGGTCGGCGCATTCCTTGGCAAAGGCAAACATCGCCGCCGCGATACCGTGCACGGTGCCGTCGGATGCCACGCGATGCAGCACGGCATACGGAGTGTCGCTGCGCCATTGACCGTCCTCAATCACGTCATAGCACTCGTCCGGACCCGGTAAAAAGGCAAACGTCGCCACCACGCGGCCGTCGACTTCGCACACGTAACTGCCACCAGCGGCAATATCGGCAGCCAGCTGCTCGGCCGAAGGCGTGCCCTCGGGCCACTGCGTGGCGTTGCCATGCGCGCGCATAAAGGCGCGGGCCGCGTCATAGATAGCCATGACGGCGGGAATGTCGGTATCGAGGGTTTTTCTGATCATCACGCGGCGACCTCACGTTTATTGGTATCACTTTGATTGAGCAATGATACCAACGTTTGGAGAGGAGCGCGAAGCAGATGGGGAGCAAAAAGCGAGCCGCCTGGTCAAAAGCCAAAAGCGAGTTTTTGGGCGCTGCCACCGGCGGCGATATGAGCGACCTGTTTGCACGCGAGGACGAGCGCCGCGACGCCCTGGACGCCGAGCGCGACGAGGCTTGGCGCTATAAGTCGTGCGAGCGCAAAAACCGTTACGACACACGCGC
This sequence comes from Collinsella aerofaciens, assembly GCF_040910265.1. Classification (GTDB taxonomy): domain Bacteria; phylum Actinomycetota; class Coriobacteriia; order Coriobacteriales; family Coriobacteriaceae; genus Collinsella; species Collinsella aerofaciens_BK. Next base: position 114,817 of record NZ_JBDGAW010000002.1, read on the forward strand.
CGAAGCCGAGGCCGTTATGGCCGACTGCGAAAACCGCGGACGGCGTGGTTTGGCCTGCTACAAATGCGAATACTGCGGCGGCTGGCACCTGACGTCGCACCCTTGGAAATAGACCCCGCATCGGCACGGCGCTGGCGAAGCGCCAGCCATCGTGCACAAGCTACGGGCGCGGCGGCACCAAAACATCGTAACGAACGGCCTTGCCCGCAAGCTGATAGCTCGGCTTAACGCCGGCAAGCAGCGGCCCCTTCACCGGTCGCTTGATAACGACCTTGCGCGGGTGCACCGCAAGCGCAGCTTCGACCAGCGTCTCCTCGTCGGCGCACGGCTGCTCCAGATGGTGCAAGAGCTGAAACTTCTTTTTCACCGCCGCGCTCTTGGTGCGCTCGGGAAACATGGGGTCCAGATACACCACGTCGGGAGCCGCGAGCTCGCCTTGCTTGATCAGCTCGGCCGTATGGCGAAGGCCGGCAATGCTGTCCTCGCCCGCATGTAAGCGCATGCGCGCCACAGCAGCCGCAAGCGCCGGATCATCTGCCGCGCGATCCAAGGCGTCCTTGAGGAGTGCCGCGATTACGCAATCCTGTTCATACAGATCGACGGTAAAGCCCGCGGCCGCCAGCAGCAGCGAATCCTCACCAAAGCCCGCCGTGGCATCAATCGCCCATGGGCGCTCGATGCCTTTTGTGCGCGCAACCTTTACCAGCAGCTCTTGCTGCAGGCGGCCCTGCTTGAGTCGTGGCAGCATGCGGCCAAAATCGGCGCGCAATTCCATCGTGCCGTCGGTGAGCGTGAGGCCCTCGGACTTCCCGGTCAGCTCAAGCCCCGCGGCCCGAGCAACAGAAAAGGGATCGACGACGCCCATGGACACTCCTTAGCAAACAAAACGAATACGTGAGCGCCACCTCAGTTGGCACCCAACCGTCCGTTATTGTCCCACATGCGACATGGTCCACAGCATCCCAATGCAAAGCACCGCCATCAATCCCGTGCACACGGCAGCGATCACAGAATCACCCATGCGCCTTCCCAACGACCGCGGTTCACGCACTTGCTCTGGTCCGTACATCATGGCTCCTCCTTAGACTCACTTCTTATCACGGCCTCATCATCGCAGCGCCGCACATGAGCTGCCATCGATTTGACTTACAGCTGGCTTTCCTTTTTGAAAGATTGCCCTGCACAGGCGAGAAGCGCTTTCTAACACACACGCCGTCACGTTGAACTACAATGTGCTTCACGATATGTGCAGCATATGGGACGCGCCAGACTGGCAGCGCCCGAATCGAAAGGACTACCTATGAGCGCCGCGCGCAAGACACTCAAAATCCTTGCCCTCATCTATTTTGTTTTGGGCATCGCCAGCCTCGTCATCGGTATCACCGGCATCGCAACCGGCAAATTTGAATCCGTCTACGGATCGAACGCCATGCTCGCCGCGGTCGTGCTCGCCGCCAAGGGCGTTATCGACCTTGCCGCAGGTGTTGCGGGCATCAAGGGCGCCAACAAGCCTTCGCAGGTGGATGGCGCGTTTAAGCTCGGCATCGTTGCCGCAATCGCCACGATTGCGCAGGCTGTGCTCACCCTTCCCGCGTTTGGCGGCGACGCCATCAACTTTGGCGCCTTTGTCATCGTGGTCTACGACCTGTTCTTTGTTCAGCAGGCACACGCCGTCAAGGCCGAGAACAAGGACCGCCTGTAAGCGCTCACTTCTCATAGCCTCTGCAGCCAAGTAACTAAAAGGGCCGATCGCGCATATCCGCAGTCGGCCCTTTACGTTTGCCCAGATAACACCTGCCAAAATAAACCTGTCCCTTTTTGGCAGGTTGTTAGCTGTGACGGTACTCGGCGATGATGAAGTCGATGTCGGTTTGAAGGGTGTCCAGGTTTGCCAGGCGCTCTTTATCGGCAGGGCGCGTGCGGTAGTAGTACGGCGTCATTTGGAACACCGCCTCGATGTCAGCCTGGGTCTGGAGCGTAATGTTCGCAAACACCCGCTGCGTTCCGACCAACTCGAGTTCGGTGGTCTTCGGCAGCTTCTCGTCATTGAGATATGGCGTGTCGTAGAGCACCTCTTTGAGGCCAAACAGATGCCGGGCACCCGGCACCACGGTATAGAGCGAGCCCTCTGGCGCCAGCACGCGGGCAAACTCACGCTCGTTAAAGGGAGCGAAGAGCTCGGTCACCATATCAAAGGCGCCATCAGCCACGGGGATATCTTTCATGTTGGCCACGAAGTACGTCGCATCGCCGCGCTTGGCGGCCAGGCGCACCATCTCCTTGCCCAGGTCGAAACCGTAAGCATCTACGCCCGGCACCGCGCCCATAGCGCTGGTGTAGTAGCCCTCGCCGCAGCAAATATCGAGCAGCGTCATGGGGCAGTTCGTAGACGCGGCACGTCCAGACACCCGCTCGCGCACCAGCTCGACCATCGCATCGCGCAACGGCGCGTAGTATCCACGGTTCAGAAAGTCACGACGGCTGCGCGCCTGCGACTTGGGATCACCCATGGAGTCGCCGCTCTTGGACGAGCGCAGCAGATAGAGATAGTCCTCGCGCGCACGGTCAAATCGGTGTCCGCCCGCGCATGCAGCACCGCGCTCGTCGTCCACCAACGGTTCATGGCAAACGGGACACAACAACATGGCAACTCCTTAGCGCGAACAACACAACACCCACCATTGTCGCACGCCTTCCCCACCTAGTCATAGAAGAGACAAGGAGTGTCCCCAGCTGCCGACAGAAAAGGAACGTCCCTAAGTGCCGACTGGTTGCATTAGGAGTATCATCGTCTGCGCAAATAAGCACGAAAGAGCATATTAGAGATTGAGAGCGTATGGCAGACACCGCATCTAAGCACATTGACATGACCACCGGCTCGCTATGGCGCAATATTCCCCTGTTCGCCTTCCCCGTGGCCGCCACGAGCATCTTGGAGCAGCTGTCGAACCTCATCGCCACGGTCATCATCGGTAACTTCTCGGGCGACCAGGGAACCCTCGCCATGGCGGCGGTCGGCTCCAATGTTCCGCTTACCAGTCTTATGCTCAACCTTTTTATTGGCATGTCGCTTGGCTCCAACGTGGTCATCGCCAACGCTATCGGCCGCAACGATCAGAACATGGTCAAACGCGCCGTCCATACCTCGATTTTAATGGCGCTCGTGGGCTTTGTCGTCATCGCACTGGGCGAGATCTTTGCCGAGCCCATGCTCGCTGCGCTCAACGTGCCTGCCGAGACCATGCCGCTCGCTTCGCTCTACCTGCGCGTCTTTTTGCTCAGCATGCCCTCGATCTTGCTCTACAACTTTGAGGCCGCGATCTTCCGCTCCGTCGGCATCACCCGCATGCCGCTGCAGGCGCTCGCCGTGTCCACCGTCCTCAACATTGGCCTGGACCTCATCTTTGTCCCCGTACTCCACTGGGGCGTCGCGGGCGTCGCCATCGCCACCGCCATCGCCTACACCGTCAGCGCCGCTACGCTCTTTATCCGCCTGCTCAAGACCGACTCCGTCGTCCGCGTCACCCCACGCGACTTAGGCTTAGACCCCGTCGCCCTCAAGCGCATCGTCAAGATCGGCCTGCCCGCCGGCATCCAAAGCGCTGTCTTTGCCGTCGCCAACATCATCATCCAGTCCGCCATCAACAGCTTGGGCACCGAGGTCATGGCGGCATCGAGCGCTGCCATGAGCCTGGAGTACGTGTGCTACAACCTGCTCAACAGCTTTAGCCAGGCCTGCACCACCTTTGTGGGACAAAACCACGGTGCCCGCCAAATCGACCGCTGCACCAAGACGCTCAAGGTCTGCCTGATCGAAGGCGGCATCGTTGCACTCACCACCATCGTCATCATCGTAGGCTTGGGACGCGAAATCCTGGCGCTGTTCAACAGCGACCCCAACATCGTCTCGATCGGCTATATCCGCGTGTGCTCGATCTTCCCTGCCTACGCCTTTAGCATGTTCTACGAAAACATGTCCGGCTACCTGCGCGGCTTTGGCATCTCGCTCATGCCCGCCCTCATCACCATGATCTGCGTCTGCGGTATTCGCTTCTATTGGGTATTCTGCGTGTTCCCGCACTTCCGCACCTTTGCGAACATCATGATGGTCTACCCCATCAGCCTGGGCACCACGGCGTTCTTTATGGTCGTGGCGGTACTACTCTGCCACCCGGCACGCACCTATCGCGCCGCCCAAGCCAAAGCGACAGCCCGCTAAACACCGCACTCAACGCCATGCCAGTCATTAATTGACAATATGCGAGCTCATATAGTCGATAAAGTGCCTCGTGGCGATAGGCATGGTGTCCCAGCTGCGCCAGGCTGCCACTACGTCACGCGAGGGAGCGTGCACGATGGGACGCACGCGAATATCGGCCCTCATGCCCTCGACGGTACGGCGATACAGCATACTCACGCCTAGGCCCTCCTCCACCATCGCCATGATGGTGTAGTCGTCGGTCACCTCGCTCGTCACGTGCGGCGACAGCCCATGCGCCGCGAATGCATCGAGCACCAGGCTCTGTTCGCCCTCATCCAGCAGCACAAACGGCTCGGACGCCAGGTCGGCGAGCGTCACCTTTTCCTTTGCCGTCAGCGGATGCGCGGCCGGCAACAGTGCCACCAACTCATCGTGATAGACCACGCGCTTCTCGAGCCCAGCAGTAAATCCGCGTGCCGTAAAGCAAAAATCAACCACGCCATCGTGCACCCACTGGGCATTGCGCGTGTAATCGCCCTGTTTGAGCGTAAAGCGTACACCCGGATGCAGGGCACCAAAGTCGCGGATCACGCGCGGCAACACGGTGCGGCTCACGTTGGTAAACGTTGCGATACGAATATCAGTCGAGGAGAGTCCCAGCAATTCCTGGCGCTTGCCCTCAAGCTCGGCCTCGGCAGTTACAATCTGGCGCAGATACGGCAGGTACTGCTTGCCGTCGCGCGTAAGCGAAACGCCCTGCTTGCCGCGCTCGATAAGCGTGGTACCCAGCTCGCGCTCGAGCGCTTTGACGGCCTGGCTCACCGCACTTTGCGTATAGCCTAGCTCGTCGGCCGCGCCCTTAAGACTGCCGCGATCGACCACCATACACACAATCTGATACCGCGATGCCATCGTGCCTCCTCATCGATGTAGCCGTAAAACGTTTTGCCAGGGCTTTTTCTTCCGACATTAGCATTTCTTAATCATACTGAAGATACATTCGCTTTACTACATCCACATCTGGGAGCAGAATCCTTTTTACGAAACCGTTCTGTAACAAAAGGAGTCCCATGGATCGCAAAAAAGCAATCGCGCTCTCGTTCTCCGTTCCCGTCGCATGGGGCTTTTCGTACCCCCTCATGAAGATCGGCATGGACAGCATGAACGCCACGAGCATCGTTGCGCTGCGCTGCATCATCGCCTTTGTGGCCTGCCTGCTGCTCTTCCACAAGCACGCGCTGCGCATCAACCGCGACCTCATGGTTCGCGCCGCCATCATCGGCGCCATCATGGCAACCGAGCTCACCTGCATGTGCTTGGGCTCCAGCCTCACCTCTGCCTCCACCGCCGGCTTTTTGCAGAGCCTGACGGTCGTGATCGTGCCGTTTGCCAACGCCGCCCTACTGCGCCGCGCCCCCGAGCGCAAAGTGCTCATCGGCACGGCTATCGTCACCTGCGGCATGCTGCTGCTCTCGGGCGCCGACTTCACCAGCCTGAAACCGGGCGCGCTCATCATGCTGCTCTCCGCCTTTGTCTATGCCGGTCATATCATTGTGGCGAAGCGCTTTGTCGAAGATGTCGACCCGCTGGCCCTGGGCGTTTGGCAGCTGGGCTTCGGCGGCTTATTCTCGGGTATTGCCGCATTCTCCTTTGGCGGCTTCACGCTTCCCAGCACGCCCAGCGAGATCGTCGTTATCGTCGCGCTCGCACTCATCTGCTCTGCCTATGGCTTTATCACTCAGACACTCGTGCAGCCCCACGTGCCCGCCGAGACCACCGGCTTCGCCTTCTCGCTCGAGCCGGTCTGCTCGGCCGTCTTCTCGTTCTTCTTGGTCGGCGAGGTCCTGAGCCCCATCGCCTTCTTTGGCGCCGCCCTCATCCTCACCGGCGTCATGGTGGCAACCGTCGAGCTTCCGCGCCTTCGCGCGCATGGACAGGCTCGTATGGCAGGAGCGCCCGAGCGCGTCTCGTAGACCCCACTCCTTATGCAGCCGCGGCATAAAGGCAACCGGTGCGCCTTTACAATAGATGCCAACAGAGCATCTGCCATAAAGGAGCCCCATGGACACCGCAACCCGCGACCGCAACATAGCAACTTGGTTGGGCGATGCGCCGCAGCCGGTACGTGACACGACGAACCAGCTGCTCGAGCGCATCGCCCTTTTGCGTGCCGAGCAAACCATCTACCCGGCACAAGACGACATCCTCAATGCCCTCGCCTATACGCCGGCCGACCAGGTCAAAGTTGTCATTTTGGGTCAAGATCCCTATCACGGACCCAACCAGGCCATGGGGTTATCGTTCTCGGTCCCCGCGACGCAAACCAAGTTGCCGCCGAGCCTGCGCAACATCTATAAGGAACTCAAAGCCGATCTGGACTGCCCCATTCCTGCCACGGGAGACCTAACCCCATGGGCACAACAGGGCGTCCTGCTCCTTAACACCACGCTCACCGTGCGCGAGCATGCCGCCAATTCGCACGCCAAGCTGGGCTGGAGCACGCTCACCGACTACGTTATCGAACGCTGCTGTCAGCTGCCCCAACCGGTAGTCTTTTTGGCATGGGGCCGCTTTGCCCAGCAGATGGTCGAAGGCAAGCTCGCCGCAACTGGTGCGGGCAAGGCAACCGGCAAGTTCTGCCTGGCCTCTACGCACCCCTCGCCGCTTTCGGCCAACCGTGCCACGGCAGAACTCCCCGCCTTTATGGGGTCGCGCCCCTTCTCGGCAGCCAATCGGCTACTCGAACAGCACGGCTCGACCCCCGTCAACTGGACTTGCCTCGGCTAAAAATCGATACATCAAAAACGCGCCCGACGGCTTTCCATCGGGCGCGTTTCCTACTCGGGCCAAATAAATTGCGTGCGGCCGGCCTCGCCGCCATCGATCAGCAGGCTCTGCCCGGTCATAAACCGGTTGGTCACGCCCACAAAGTAGATCCACTCGGCGATCTCTTGGGCGGTGGCCCAGCGCTTAAGCGGTGTGAGCTCCATAATCTGGTTCCACAGGTGTTCGTCTTCCATCACGCAACGGTTGAGCGGCGTGATAACGCCGCCCGGGTCCACACTGTTGGCGATGGCCTGCGGTGCCAGCCGGTTTGCAAGGTTCTTGGTGTAGGCGATAATGCCGCCCTTGCTGGCAGCATAGGCGGGAAACTCCGATCCCGTATGCCCGCTCGCCGACCCCACATTGACCACGGATTTAATAGCCGGCGCCGGCTTGGCGGCAAGCCCCTCCCCCACAAAGGCGTAGCGCTCGGTCACGTTGATGGTGCCACGCAGGTTGGAGGCGATGTCGTCGGCCGAATCCTGCGTACCGGCAACATTCACGATTACCTGGGGTTCAAGGTCGCTTGGAAACGAGTCCGGCTCGCGGACATCAACGATCAGATGGCGGTAGCGCTCGTGTTCGATCGCCGCCGGCAGCAGATCAAAGCCCACGACCTCGTGGCCCTCGTCCAAAAAGCGCTGCACGCACGCGGCTCCGATACCACCCGAAGCGCCCGTGATCAAAACCCGCATACTTGCTCCTTAGGCGGTTGCGTGGCGCTCGAGGTACTCGGAGCCCACATTCTCGCGCTCCCAGCCGCGCACGACCTTGTAGCCCACGGGGCTCAGGAAGACCTCGCACAGTAGCTCGGCAACAGCGCCGGTCAGCGAGCACATAAGGACCTGCACCCAGGTCCAACCAAAGAACGTATGGCTCACCACAATGGCAAAGACCAGGTTGTCGACAAACTGGCCAACACCCGTGGACACATAGGAGCGGAAGGCGAAGCTCGCAAAGTTATTCTTTTTGAGCATACGGCCGAGCGACTGGTTGAGCGTGGAGTTGACCACGGCAGAAACGAGCATTGCCAGCGAAGAGCCCAGCACCACGTACCAGGTGCCGCCGATGGTGGCGTTAAGGGCGGTGTTGACCTCGATCATACCCGTGTCGTAGTAGGCGCCCCACATGCCGGGCGTGAGCGAGCATGCCCAAAAGCACAGGCTAACGGCCAGGTTGACCAGCAGCGCGAGGATAGAGATTTTGATGGATGCCTTGGCGCCAAAGCGTTTGCAGATCATGTCCTGGCACAAAAACGAAACCCAGCTCACCACAAAGCCGCAATCGAGTGCCAGATACGGCAGGCTGATGAGCTCTTTGTTGGCCAGCAGGTTCATCATGATGACACTCACGAAAAACAGCGAAACCGTTGCCGCGGGAATGCTCCGCAACAGGACCTTGTAGTCCTCCATGACCTTCTTGATCATTATGTACTCCTTTGGTTTTAGGTTTAACGAGCAGGATATCGGACCCGAACTGCTCGGACGCCCCGGTCTTGAGACGACGGTGGTATGATAGCCGCTCACACGGCATCAGGCAAGCAAACGGCGCGGCAGCCCCGCAGGGCCACCGCGCCGATGCGTTAAAACGCTACGTTGCCAAACTCCGACAGGATAAGGTCGGGGTTGTGGTCGGTTGCCCAGTCCACGTTCCACGGGCTCGTGAACAGCAGCAGCTTACCGCCGCGCATATCCTCGACACGAAGCGTGTCGCGCGTGAGCGAAAGGGCCGGGATATCGATGGTATCGGGGTCGTTCTGGATCCAGCGGATGTCCGTATAGGGCAGCGGCTGGCGACGAACCTCAACACGGTACTCGGCCTTGAGGCGGCGCTCGAGCACCTCAAACTGCAGCACACCGACCACGCCCACGATGACGCTCTCCATGCCGGCACCCAACTCGCGGAAGATCTGGATGGCGCCCTCCTGGGCAAGCTCCTCCATGCCCTTGACGAACTGCTTGCGCTTGAGCGTGTCGACCTGCGTAATACGAGCGAACATCTCGGGGGCAAACGTCGGGATCTGCGGATACTGCACGTGGCGCTTGCCAGAGCACACGGTGTCGCCGATGCTAAAGATGCCCGGATCGAACAGGCCCACGATATCGCCCGCGTACGCCTCGTCCACGATGGCGCGGTCATCGGCCATCATCGACGTGCCCGTGGCAAGCTTGAGCTTGCGGTTGCCCTGCACGTGGAAGGCATCCATGCCGCGCTCGAACTTGCCCGAGCAAATGCGCACAAAGGCGATGCGGTCGCGGTGGTTCTTGTCCATGTTGGCCTGGATCTTAAACACGAAGCCGCTAAAGTCGTCGCGGCAGGGGTCGACCGGCTCGCTGGTGAGTGTGTCGGTGTAGGCGCGCGGCGTCGGGGCCAGGCGCAGGAACTCCTTGAGGAAGGGCTCCACGCCAAAGTTGGTGAGTGCCGAGCCAAAGAACGCCGGACTCAGCTTGCCGCAGGCCACGGCATCCAAGTCGAGCTCGTCGCCGGCGCCATCGAGCAGCTCGATGTCATCCATCAGGTTCTTATGGTTCTCCTCGCCGATGAGCTCATCCATGGAAGGATCGCCCAGCTCGGCCTCGACCTCGGCGACCTTCTTGGTGGCGTTGGCGTGACCGTCGCCCTCAAAGGCAATGACGCGACGGGTCTGACGGTCGAACACGCCGCGGAAGTTGCGGCCGCTGCCGATCGGCCAGTTCATGGGATACGTATTGATACCCAGGACGTTCTCGATCTCTTCCATGAGCTCAAACGGATCGCGAGCCTCGTGGTCGAGCTTATTCACAAAGGTGAAGATGGGAATATGGCGCAGCGTACAGACCTTAAAGAGCTTTTTGGTCTGGGCCTCGACGCCCTTGGCGCCGTCGATGACCATGACTGCGGCGTCGGCGGCCATAAGGGTACGGTAGGTATCCTCCGAGAAGTCCTGGTGGCCGGGGGTATCGAGGATGTTGACGCAGGCGCCATTATAGGTGAACTGCAGCACCGAGGAGGTAACGGAAATGCCGCGCTCCTTCTCGATGTCCATCCAGTCCGAGACGGCGTGCTTGGCCGAGCTCTTGCCCTTGACCGAACCGGCAGTCTGGATGCTGCCGGTATAGAGCAGCAGCTTCTCGGTAAGCGTGGTCTTACCGGCGTCCGGGTGGCTGATGATCGCGAATGTGCGGCGCGACGAGATTTCATCCGACAGGCTTGCCATGCGGATCCTTTCTTGCATTGAGTGCATTACGTCGATGTAACCGCACTATTGTAGCCGCGAAATCCCGCTCTAGGGCGCCTATCAGGACAAATTCATCAGTTGGGGCCTGGGTAGCCGGCCCAATCCGAATTTGTCTCTTGCGTAACTGTACATAGTGTATATATACTGTGCTTACCGGTTATATACACGTGTAGCCCAACAGCTAAGGAGCCGCTGTGGACATCATCCTATCCAATTCGAGCGACAAGCCCATCTACGAGCAAATAGCCTCGCAAGTCAAAGCTCAGATCCTTTCGGGCACGCTCGCGGCGGGAGCCAAACTCCCCAGCATCCGTGCACTCGCGAGCGATCTTGGCGTGAGTGTCATCACCACCAAGCGAGCCTACGCCGACCTGGAGCAACTCGGCTTTATCTGCACCGTGCAGGGCAAGGGCTGTTTTGTCGCCGAGGGCAACCAGGAGCTCTTGCGCGAAAACCAGCTCTGCCATATCGAAGAGCTGCTTGCGAAAGCGGCGAGCCAAGCCGAAGCCTTGGGCGTCACGCGCGACAAGCTGCACGAGATGCTCGACCTCGTAGCCCCCGAAACCATGCAGTAGCCATCTGCAAGAAAGGCTATACCATGCAAAATTTGCTAGAACTCAAAGGTGTATCGCGCCGCGTGAGCGACCGTTTTTCGTTGCGCGACGTCACGCTTGCCGTGGAGCCCGGCCAGATCGTTGGCTTTGTGGGCGCAAATGGCGCCGGCAAGACGACGACCATTCGCGCCGCGCTTGGGCTTATAAAGCCCGATGCCGGCGAGGTGCATCTGCTTGGACAGCGCTGCGACGCCAACGCGCCCGACGAGACGCAGCGCCACCTGCGCTCCCGCATCGGGCTTGTCCTGGACACGTGTCCCTTCCCCTCCACGCTCAAGGTGGGCCAGGTCGAGAAGCTCGTAGGCCCGGCATACCCCACGTGGAGCTGCGAAACGTTCGCCGGATTCATCGACCGATTTGGCCTCGATCCCAAGACGAAGGTCAAGGACCTCTCCCGCGGCATGGGCATGAAGCTGCAGCTCGCCTGTGCGCTCAGCCACAATGCCAAGCTGCTCGTTTTGGACGAAGCCACCGCGGGCCTCGATCCCATGGCGCGCGAGGAACTGCTCGACGAGTTGCTTGCCTTTGTCGCCGACGGCCAGCACAGCGTGCTGCTCTCGAGCCACATTACATCCGACCTCGATCGCACTGCCGACCGCGTCATCTGCATCGATAACGGCTCGATTGTGTTTGACCTGCCGCGCGAGGACATTACCGACCGAGCCGGCATCGCCCACTGCACCCAAGCACAGGCCGCAGAGCTTATGGCTTGCGTCGAAGGTGCCCGTGCCGCCCACCACGCCTATAGCGTGGACGTGCTCGTACCCAACCGTCGCGAGGCGCTCGAGGCCTTCCCCGAGATTCCCTGCGACCGGGCAACCATTGATGACTATCTTCGCCTCATACTGAAAGGGGCTTCGAAATGAAACGCGCCTTTATGTCTGAGCTCGCCATCGTCCGCACGCTTGTCCCGAGCATCGCGGGCGTCGGCCTGTTCATCTTCGTCGTACTGACCCTCGCCAACGCATCGGACGGTGACTCTGGCATGAGTGCCGGCGCCTGCGCGGTCAGCGCCATGTCGCCCATCGTGGTCATGAACTCGCTGGCCGGCTACGACAATCAAAACGGATGGGAGCGCTATCGGGCAACGCTGCCCATCTCGCGCAAAGACATCATCTGTGCACGCTACCTGAGCATCATTGTCTTCTCGGCCGTCATGGCGTGCGCCGCCGCGCTTTTGAGCATCGTCTCCATCCCGCTCTTCAACAGCGCGGGTATTCCCTCGACGGGACAGACCGTCTTTGAGACCACAATAGCCTCCGCCGCATCGATGCTCATCTCCCTCATGATGGTGTTTTTGGCACAGCCGCTGTTCTTTCGATTTGGACACATGGAGGCGCTGCGCCTTTCCGTCGGCCTGTTTGCCCTGCTCGGGTGCCTTGCCATGGCAGCGCTGAGCTCCTCCAACCCCATCAGCAACTGGCTCATGTCGATTGCTGGGGCGAATCCCAATCCCGCCGTCCTCGGCTGCCTGTGCGCAGGAATTGCCGTACTGGCCCTCGCGCTATGTGCAATCAGCTGCACCGTCAGCACCAAGGTCTATCGAGCACGCGACCTGTAGGCGGGCGAATCTCGACCCACGCAGGTCGTAATCGGCCACAATCGCGCCCCTCGAATCCGTGACAAATGGCATTTCCCCGGCCCGTGCGCAACGTTCTATAATCAAAGCGTCACGGGCCTCGGCCCAATTTCGATCATCCAAGGGGATGTCTTTTTGGTCATTGTTCTTTAGGGAACGGTCAATCGCATACAAATTGAAAACGGCCGTCCAACGGCCGCGGTTTGTTGCGCCGTTCCGCCTCCGTCATCTGCCACATATGCACCTGATAGGAAAGAACAATGAACTCTGCGAAATCTCAATCCTTCCCAAAAGCCACCAGCTTCGACGCGGCACTTGTGCACTCTAAGATTATGGGCCCCAATCCCCTCAAACTCTGCGAAGAGCTCCTTTGCGATGCGAGCATTCCCCGCGGCGCCCGTGTCTGCGACCTTGGGTCGGGCACCGGCATTACCAGCGCCCTGCTTGCCCGCGAATACGGATTTGACACTTATGCTGTCGACCTGTGGAGCGATCCCGTCGAAAACCGCGCGTTCTTCGATTCACTCGGTATTCCCCGCAACACGATTCACCCTGTTAAGGCGGACGCTTCACAGGGGCTCCCGTTTGAGCACGACTATTTTGATGCGGTCGTGAGCATCGACTCGTACAACTACTACGGCCGCGACCCGCACTATCTGAGCGAGCGCTTGCTCCCCTATGTCAGGCGCGGGGGCATGCTGTATTTGAGCATCCCTGGCATGGCCTGCGACTGCCACGATAATCTGCCCGAATGCCTGCTCAAATCCTGGGCACCCGAGCAGCTCGACTACATGCACGACATGGCCTGGTGGCGCGCCATGATCGAGCCGACCCCCGGCGTCGAGATCGTCTCGATGCAGCCTATGCTCTGCACGGACGAAGCATGGGAAGACTGGCTCGCCTGCGACAACGAGTATGCAGCAGGCGACCGCGCTGCCGTTGAAGCCGGCGCGCTCGAATACCTCAACACCATCGCCATCGTGCTGAGGAAGCTCTAAACAACAACCGCGTGAGGCCGTAAACAAACGGCCTCACGCGGTTTCTTTAAAACGAGTTCTGAACAAACGCAAAGCGCAATACGCTACTTGCGCAGCGGCTTGGGCAGCGGGATGCCGGCGGCGATAACGGCGGCGATGATCATACAGACGATACCCTTGAGCGGGAAGCACATGAGCAGCAGGCCCACGACCATGACGGGCTGGCGCATGACGGCACCCATTGTCGAGGCGGTGCAGACGGCGACGCAAAAGACCGGATCGGCGCCAGTGAGGATGGCAAGGCCGTAGCCCAGGCTTACGCCCGAGAAGATAACCGGGAAGAAGTGGCCGCCACGCCAACCAAGGTTGATGAGGGCGGGCGTCAGCATGGCCTTAACAAGACCGGTCGCGATAAGCACGCCGGCGGGAATGGTCAGATAGGTTTCCATGAGCACGTCGGCCTGGGTCTCGCCGGCAAACATGGTGTAGGGCAGGACCGTTCCGCAGATGGCGAGCGCCAGACCAGCCAGCATTGCCTTGACGACAGGGCGCTCCCCTATGGCATGGGACAGTACCTCGCTTGCATGCTCAGAGACAAAGTACAGCCAGCCGCATACGGTACCGACCAACGCCAGCGGAATGAGCCAGGCAAGCTCCAGGTTGCCCACCTCGGCGGACTCGAACCTGGGCATGCCCATGCCGCCACCCACAAGCTGGCCAAGCAGCAGGTAAGTGCCCAGACCGCCGGCAATCGCAATGCCGTAGACCACAGTCTTTTGCGCCTTGGGGAGCTTGATGGTGATCTCATCGGATGCGGGGTCCTCGTCGCCGTCGGCGCTACCGGCAAGCGGTGCCACAAAGCCAAAGACGGGCGCGGTAAAGAGTGCCGTCAGGGCAGCCTGGGTGCCCAGCAGCGTGAGCTCCCTAAACTCGGCGCCAAAGCGACGCATGCGATCGCCGACCCAGCTGCACAGACCCGCGATAACGCCGGTCAGGCCGGCCTCCGGTCCAATGCTTCCGCCAAACAGCAGTGGCAGCAATGCCGCGAGCGAAAGCTTGCCGAGGTTGTCATACGGGTAGCGCCCGTCTTGCTTAACCTTAGCCATCACCTGGTTGAGGTCATCGGTCTTGGTGCCCGTAAGCTTTTCGTACAGACCGATTAGCAGGCCGCCCAGCAAGCAGACGAAAAACGGGTACGGCAGAAAGCCAAACGGGCCGCTGGCAAGCTCGGGCGAAGCGACGCCCAGCGCGTGCGGAATCTCGGTCCATAGACAGTCGATACCGTGCTCCATCGCAAAAAAGAACAGCCAGACCGCGGCGCCTGCGAATGCACCGGTCACAGCCACGCTCACTAAAAACAGCGCACGGTTTTTGGGTTTTGCAAGGTTGTCCATCGGGACCTCCCGTGGTCAAAATCGACAAAGATACGCTTTATTGTAGAGCGAGCGTTGCCCGAACGAGCCAACCGTCTGCGCCGCAAACGGCACCATTGGGAGTCATAGTGGGGCAGGCTCAAGACTTATCCGTTGATAATCGAGGCAATCTCACGCAAATCGTCGGCAAAGTAGATGCCGAGCTGGCGCCTCGAGCTCGAAAGCCCCTTATCAATCATGTGCCCGAGCAGCGCCTTGAGGTCGTTGTAGTAACCGTCCAGGTTATACAGGATGCATGGCGCACTCAGATGCCCCAGCGACACGGCCGACATGACCTCGGCAATCTCCTCGAGCGTGCCCGTGCCACCCGGGAAGGCGACGAACGCGTCACCGAGCTCAATCATCTTGGCCTTGCGCTCGGCCATATCACTCGTCACGATGAGGTCGTCGATGCCATCGTGCTGAAACTCGGCCTCGATAAAAAAGCTCGGCTCCACGCCCGTCACATGACCGCCAGCATCGAGTACGCTATCGGCGAGCGCACCCATCAGGCCCGATTTGGACCCGCCGTATACCAGCGCGTGCCCGTTAGAGCCAATCCAGTTGCCCAGCTCTTGCACCGCAGGCAAAAATGCTGGGTCGTTACCAACGCTGGCGCCCAGGTATACCGTGATGTTCATATGCAATCCCCCTCATCGTGACGCGCGGCGCCCGTTCTAGCGTTGGCGGCGGCGATATTCGCGCACACGGCGCGACAGGTCGGCGAGCTCGTCACGATCGAGCTCTTCCAAATGCTCAAGATCGTCCATAAAGCGCGCCATGGTGTCCTTTTGGCGCAGCTTGATGAGCGTATTGCAGTAGTTCACCGCCACACCCGTGAGCATGGCGATGTAGAAGATGCTGATGACGCTCAGGACGACGGTAATCGCGCGGGCAACCGGCGTCTCGGCCGGAATATCGCCAAAGCCGATGGTCGAGACCGTCTCAAAGCTAAACCACAGGCCATCGCCAAACGTGAGGGTCGTAGGCTCGGACAGCCAGACAGCCGTCGAGCACAGCAGGTAAAAGATAAGAAACAGGCCCGTGATGCGTGCAAAGCCAGCCTGTCGCAGCACATCGGCAAGCGTCCTCAACCTGTTCATTGCGACCCCTTCCACGGACAACCAATCACGTTCGCTCGGTATTGTCCCACAACCGGCAGTTAGGGACGTTCCTTTTGTGCCGGTAGAAAGGGACTGTCCCCAACTGCCGGGCGGGACCGTTTAGCGGTGCAGCTGCCGACTGGGCAGGCTGAGCTGGTATCCTTATGCGGTAATGTCTCGATTCGTTAGGATTGCATGTGAGAGCTTCCGCTGTCCTTCGTTCAGTTATATATCGCGCCCTGGCCATTGTGCTTGCCGCGCTTGCCGTGCTGAGTTCTATCGCGCCTGCCCAGGCTTTTGCCGATGACTCTAGTCAGCCAGTCAAAACGGTCCGCGTTGGTTGGCTCGTCAACAATGAGGGCTTCCAAGACGGCACCCCCGGCGAGCGTCTCTCGGGATGGGGTTACGAGTACCTCCAGACCCTCTCGTACTACACACCCGGCTGGCAGTACGAATACGTCTCCGGCACCTTCACCGAGCTTATGGAGAAGCTCGAAGCCGGCGAGATTGACCTCATGCCAAACATCTCCTACTCCGAAGAACGCGCCCAAAAACTGCTCTTCTCGTCGAACCCCGAGGGCACCGAACGCTACTACATCTACGCTAGGCCCGACCGTGACGACCTCGCAAAGGGTGACCCTCAAGCACTCCAGGGTCTCACTATCGGTTTCAACCCCGGCGTCATGCAAACCTTCGTCGGCCAGCAGTGGCTTGCCGACGAAGGCATCACCTGCACCTATAAAGAAATGGCCAGCGGCGGCGACCTCTTCGATGCGCTGGCAAACGGTGAGGTCGACGCCATCATCATGAACGACACAATCTCGTCGCCCAACGCCTCCCCCATGTTCTACGTTGGCTCGAGCGACTACTATTTCGCCGTTCCCAAAAGCCGTCCCGACCTCATGGACGATATCAATGCCGCCATGGCGGCAATCGCCCGCGTCAACCCCCGCTACAACGACGAGGTCAAGGCAAATTACTCGGCCCAAAACAGCGGGTCATCATCACTCGACAGTGCCGAGACCTCCTGGCTCAAAGCGAACGGAAACACCATCACGCTGGGCTATCTTAAAAACCAGCTCCCCTACTGCACGCAAAATGACGACGGCGAAATGGAAGGATCGCTCGCCACACTCGCGACGAAGCTGCACGACAAATTTGGCATTAACGTTAAAACGGTCGCCATCTCAAACAACAAGCAGCTGGCAAAAGCCCTTTCGGAAGGCACCATCGATGTCGCCCTGCCTTTTTTCCGCGACTACTGGCTCGCCGAACAGGAAGGAGTCATCCAGTCAAACTCGATGGGAACGGTTTCCCTGACCGCCATCCACAGCAGCAGCGACCTAAGCAAGGACCTCAAGAGCATCGTCTGCTCAGAGAGCGCGATCGTCAGCTGCCCTGAGCTCGAGAGCCTGTTCCCCGACGCAACGGTAACCGAATACCCAACCGCCAGCGAAGCGCTCAGAGCCCTCAATAAAGGAGAGGCCAGTTGCATTATCGTCCCCAGCACGCGCCTGGAAACCATCCGTGAAACCTACGACATCGAGGATTTCGAAACGCAGGAACTCACCAACACAGCAGAGCTATCGTGCTTGATTTCGCGCGGCAATCCCCAGCTTTTAGGAATCATCAATAAGGGCATCATCAATGCCGGCGAATCGCTCTCCGCGAACAGTTATTCCCCCACATCGTATTCGGCGCAAGAATCGGACACACTCCGGTTTCTCTACCGCAACCGCACCGCCGCTGCCGCCGTTATCATCTGCATTTTGCTCTCCGGCATCGTCATCCTTGTCTGGTCGCTTCAACGCGCGCGGAAAGAGCGGCAGAAAGCCGACGCCGCCAACGCCGCTAAAACCGCGTTCCTCACGCGCATGAGCCACGACATCCGTACACCGCTCAACGGCATCTTGGGCCTTATCGAAATTGAAGAACTAAAAGAGGGCGATATACAGGTCGCCCGAGAAAGCCGCGCCAAAGCGCGTGTTGCCGCCAACCATCTGCTCTCTCTGATCAACGACATCCTCGAGATGGGCCGGATCGAAGAGCACAAGATGACCCTCGAGCACGAGTCGTTCAACCTCAAGGAGCTCTGTGACGATGCGTTGGTACTGTGCAGACTCCGCGCATCGGACCGCGGCATTACGCTACTCAACACCAGCGAGCCCTATGCCGTCGACCAGAGTATGGTCGGCAGCCCCACCCATATCCGCCGAATCATCATCAACCTGCTCGACAACAGCATCAAATACAACAAGCACGGCGGCACCGTCACCTTCTCTTCCACCGTCAAGCCGCTCAACGACGCACACGCGCTCTTTTGTTTCACCATCGAAGACACCGGCATCGGCATGACGCCCGAGTTTCTGAAGCATATTTACGAGCCGTTTGCCCAAGAGGGAAACGATGCCCGCAGCAAGTTCCAGGGAACCGGCATGGGCATGCCCATCGTCAAATCGCTCATCGACATGATGGGCGGCACGATTGAGATCTCGAGCGAGCTCGGCGTGGGCAGCACGTTCAACGTCCAGATTCCGCTCGATATCGACAGGAACCCTCAGGCTCGCATGCAGCTAGCCGAGAAGGTGCCGAATTGCTCGCTCGCCGGCATGAACGTCCTGCTCGCCGAAGATAACGACCTGAATGCCGAGATTGCCCAAGCGCTGTTGGAATCCGAAGACGTCGTGGTGACCCGAGCCGCTAATGGCAACGAAGTTGTCGACCTCTATCTCTCACGTCCCGCCGGCAGCTTCGACGCCATCCTCATGGACATCATGATGCCCGGTATGGACGGTTACGAGGCAACGCGCGTGATTCGTCTGAGCGGTAAGCCCGATGCCGACGACATCCCCATCATCGCGCTGACCGCCAATGCCTTTGCCGAGGACGTCAAGGCCGCACGCGACGCCGGCATGAACGCCCATCTGCCCAAGCCGCTCGATTTTGAAAAGCTCAAAAACATTCTCGCCCGCATCAAGCAGCACGGCCCCAGTTCGCTATAGTCTCTCCCCAAGAACCATGCCCGATTGGAAAGGAATCCCGCGATGTTTAGGCCTCTACGCCGAAAGAAGCGCGCCATTACCGACGAGGCGGCGCGCGAGCTGCTCGCCACCTGCAAGCGCGGTGTCTTTGCCGTCAACGGCGACGATGGCTACCCGTACGCCATTCCCGTCAACTACTTCTTTGACGCTGAGCACGACAAGATTTACTTCCACGGCGCCAAGGCGGGCCACAAGGTCGACGCTCTCAAGCGTGACGACAAGGTCTGTTTTACCGTCTACGGCAACGACTGGTACAAGGACGACGATTGGGCGCCCTACGTGCAGAGCACCGTTGTCTTTGGCCGTTGCCGCCTAGCGAATGACGCCCCCGCATTTATCGAGGACAAGGTCCGTGAGCTCGCGCTCAAGTACTACCCCGCTGCCGAAGAGGTCGAGGAAGAAATCGCCAAGGACATCAAGGGCGTTCAGCTGTACGAAATTATGATTGAGCATCTCTGCGGCAAGCAGATTCACGAAAAGTAAGGGCCTGGGATCAGACCCCAGCATAACAATCAAGCCAGAAGACCCCGCGCATGTCGTCCGTTCGTTACGGCTTGCTATGCATTAAAAACGTAGCGGCTCAAACGCTCACACGCCTCCTGCACGCGCGAAAGCGGCAGCGCCAGGTTCACGCGAATGTGGCAGGGGCCACGGAACGGACGGCCGTCCTGATAGCCCACGCCTACGCGGGCGCCCTCGTCGAGCAGCCATTGAATATCGCGGTCCTGCTCGCGGCACCACTCCGTGCAGTCCAGGAACACCATGTACGTGCCCTGCGGACGCGAATAGGTCACGCCTTCGAAATGCTCGTCCACGTAATCACAGAAGTAGTCGACGTTGCCCTTGATGACCTCGTTGAGCTCGTCTACCCACTCGTAGCCCTGCGGCTGGTAGGCGCCGATGAGCGCGTGCATCGAGAGGACGTTCATCTCGTTGTAGTGGGTCTTGTCGGACACGGCGCACACGCGGTCACGCAGCGTCTCGTTGTAGATGATGTGGTAGCTGCCGACCAGGCCCGCCAGATTGAAGGTCTTGCTGGGCGCATAAAGGGCTACCGTGCGCATGCGGGCGTCCTCGCTCACCGACTGCGTCGGAATGTGCTTGTGCCCGGGACGGATGATGTCGGACCAAATCTCGTCCGAGATCACCACGCAATCGTGCTGGCGATAGATGTCCATGGCGCGCTCGATCTCGTCGCGCTCCCACACGCGACCGCAGGGATTGTGCGGCGAGCAGAAGACGGCAGCATGGATGTGGTTTTGCGCGAGCTTGCGCTCCATGTCCTCAAAATCCATGCGCCATACGCCCTGGTCGTCGAGCTTAAGCGGGCTGTGAACAATACGGTAGCCCGCGGCCTCGATGGACTTGGTAAAGCCGATGTAGGTGGGGCTATGGACCAGCACCGCGTCGCCCGGCTGGACGTACGCGCGCAGCGTCGATACCACACCGCCCAGCACACCGTTTTCGTAGCCGATGTGCTCAGGGAGCAGGCCCTCAACGTCATTGCGGCGACTCTGCCATTCGATGATGCGATCGAAGTACTCGGCGCGGGGATCAAAGTAGCCAAACATAGGGTGCCGGGCACGCTGGATGATGTGCTCCTGCACCGTCGGCACCGTCGCAAAGTTCATGTCCGCCACCCACATGGGGATGCGGTCGAAGCCCTCATCGGGTACGTTTGGCGCCATGCCGGGGATCTCGCCCCACGAGTCAACGGCGATGGCATCCATGCCGTGGCGGTCGATAAGCGAGGTGAAGTCGTATTTCATGCTAGGCTCCCGTGCAAAGCGGATCGGTTCGGTAGGCGTTATTGTCCACCAGCGCGGACGATTTTGGCACGGGTTTTGGGATTGTATTTGGCAGGAGCGCAAACGCCGCGGCGGTTAGCCTTGCGCCTCATCGACATCCGTCACGGTAAGCTGCGTCCCGTCGACCGTGAACGACACGTCGAGCCCAGCATAAGCCAAGTGGTAGACACGGCCGGGCTCGTGCTTGCTGCCAGCGCGGCGCGGATCCTGGCGAAGGACCTCGATTAAGCCGGGCAACTTCGCGGGCGGGACCTTGTCTTGCAGCGCTTGTGGGAACTCGACGTTGAGCTCTTGCCACGGGTTGTCCTCGATCCATCCGCCCGTCGCGTCCGAATGACAGTCCGCAAACGGAATGTAAGGCTTAATGTCGTAGATGGGCGTGCCGTCGCGCAGGTCGGCCCCCAGCACATGGATGATGGGGCCGTCGTCAGTAAGCTCCACGCGGTCGAGCTTTACGCAGGTAAGGCCGATGGGATTGGGGCGAAACGGGCTACGCGTGGCAAACACGCCCACGCGCTCGGCTCCACCCAGGCGCGGCGGACGCACGGTCTTCGACCACTTGGCGTTGGTGCCAGCCTTGTCCTGCGTCTTGACATCGGCAGCGATGTCTTCTGCCGTGCCGCCGGGCGTTCCGTTTTCAAAACGCCAAAGCAGCCATAAGTGCGAGAAGGATTCGAGCCCTGCAACCGCAGCGTTAGAGGCAAACTCCGGCTCAAAGACAATACGCCCCTCAAGGTGAGGCGCCAAAAAGCTGTTGCGCGGAATGCCAAACTTCTGCGGCAGGTCAGTATGTATGTGTGCAATTGGTTCCATGCCGGTCATTGTACGGCATGGGCGCACGAGACGCTGCGCGCAATTCCCCACCGCGTTCGCCCGTCATGCAACCAACGGTTGCTTGGAAGGGCGCTAGCCGCCGCGTATGCTTAAGCCATCAACCGGCAGAAAGGAGCCGTCATGGCCTTTGCAGAAAAACTCATCGCCGTCCGCCGCGCCAACAATCTCACCCAAGAGCAGCTTGCCACTAAACTCTATGTAACGCGCCAAGCCGTCAGCCGTTGGGAGCGCGGCGAGGTCACGCCGGGCATCGATATGATGAAGCTCATTGCCGCTGTGACCGGAGAGCCACTATCTCATCTGCTCGAAATGCCCGAGCACTACTGCGAGAGCTGCGGCATGCTGCTCACGCCCGATGACTGCGGCACCGACGCCACAGGCGCCACGACTGACCATTTCTGCAAATGGTGCTACGACCACGGCAAGTACACCTACGAGACCACCATGGAGGCAATGATCGAGGATTGCGCCCCGCGCCTGGCACAAAACACCGGCATGTCACTCGACGAGGCCGTCTCGCTCATGGGCGCCGTCCTGCCGCAACTAGAGCGCTGGCGCACCGTCCAGGAAAACGAGGAGCGCTACGGCGCCGAGGCCCGGGCGCGCTATGGTGATGAAGCCGTCGACGCGGCAAACGAAGCGCTGCTGGACATGGACCCTCAGACATGGAACGACATGAAGGAGCTTGAACGCGCCATTCTGGGTCAGCTCTCGATTGCCATGGTCGATGGCGAACCGGAAGGCAGCGAGGCTCGCAAGCTCGTCGCGATGCACCGCCGCTGGATAGCTCTCAACTGGGGCAGCGAGCCCCAAGACGAAGCATATCTGGGGCTCGCCCACGGCTACCTCGCCGACCAACGCTTCGTAGACTACTATGACAAGCCGTGTGGCACCGGCGCCACAGCGTTTCTGGTCCAGGTTATCGAGTCGTCGCTGGCTTGCGCTTAGATTGCAGCGGCTTTGGGTATCTCAATCAAAACACCAACCGATTGGAGACCTATGGCTACTAATCACGAACTCGCGTTGTACGTTATGACCGGATGCCCGTATTGCATTAAGGTCAAGCGCTTCCTTGCGGATAACGGCGTGACCATCCCCGAGCGTAACATCTCGACCGACCCTGATGCCGAGCAGACACTCATCGCCGTCGGAGGAAAGCGCCAGGTTCCCTGCCTGTTCATCGACGGCAAGCCGCTTTACGAGTCGAGCGACATCATCACATGGGTGCAGAAGAATCTGCTCTAACACTCGCCTTGCGATCGGCTCACCCCAATCCATACGACCCAAACATGTACACCAGCATCCAAAGTCGACCATTTTCGACATCTTTGGATGCTGGCGTACAGCTTTTTATGGGTAGTCATCGGGGACGCTCTTAAATGACTAGCCGTTAAAGAACGTCCCCGATGACTAGACGACAATAATCCTACTCCTCAATCTCTTTCCAGCACTGGGGGTCGGCCTCGTACATGTCGCCCGTATAGCCGTACGTCACCGCAGGACATCCACGGCACCAACCAAAGAGCTCGCACTTAGAGCACTTCTTGAACTTCTTAAAATCGCGCTTGGCTTCCATTTGCGGAGAGAAGAAGAGCTCTTCCAGCGAGTTTTCGGCAACGTTGCCCACCTTGCTCTCCATGCGGCGACATGCATAGACATCGCCCGTAGGTAGCACCGTCATATGGCCCGTACCGCAGTGGCAGCCGTCATAGATCATGCCGGGCTTAGCATCCTCAGGAATGGTGAACTTACCCTGCTCCCACAAAAGCAGCGTCCACAGATGGTCCTTGAGCTGGAAGAACGTTTTGCAGCCGGCCGCCTGATGGAACTCCATGCGCTCCTGCGCGGCCAGCAACACATCCCGATACTCAAGCGGCTCCAAATGGAACTCGTCACGCTTTTGGCCCGACGTGGGGCAGTAGCGCCCAAAGGCGAACACGTCGACCTCGAGGCTTGCCACAAGGTCGATGAGCTGCGGCAGCTCAGCAGCATTCATGCTCGATACCGTATTCATGACGGCAACCCAGATACCTGCACGCTTAAGGCAACCGATGGCACGCAGAGTCTCGGCAAACGAGCCGGGTTTACGGAAGTAATCGTGCGTTGCCTCGAGTCCGTCGAGCGAGAGCTGATATTTACGGCAACCCAGCTCTTTCATGCGAACACAAACCTCGTCGGTCAGATGGAACGGATTGCCCATCACGCACCACATAAAACCGCGCTCGTGCAAGAGCTCGGCAAGGCGCCAAAAATCGGGATGAAGAATGGGGTCGCCGCCCGTAACGTAAAAGTACGGCTGGCGACCGATGCGCTCGCAGAGCGCCTGGGCCTGATCGACGACCTGGACCATTTGCTCCCACGGCATGCGCTTAAAACCGGCGCAGGCACCGTTGACAAAGATATAGCAATGTTTGCAACGCTGATCGCATTCATCCGTAATGTGCCATTGGAAGGCAAACGCAGGCTTTTGCATCGTGGGACTCCCTTGGTCGATGTTGAAACTGATGACGGTATTTGGGTTACAGACGCGTAACGGCGCCGACAGGGCAATTCTCGGCACAGGCGCCGCAATGCAGACAGTGCTCGGGCTCT
Organism: Collinsella aerofaciens; assembly: GCF_040910265.1. GTDB lineage: Bacteria > Actinomycetota > Coriobacteriia > Coriobacteriales > Coriobacteriaceae > Collinsella > Collinsella aerofaciens_BK. The sequence goes on from NZ_JBDGAW010000002.1 coordinate 139,018, forward strand.
ATGCGATAGACGTCTCCCGGCTCGATGCACTTCTGCGGGCAGTACTCAAGGCAGGTGCCACAACCGATACACGCATCGGCATCGATGCAGAAGCCCTTGGCGGGCACAGACGCCATGCCCTCGTCTAAGGTGAAGACCGCACGCTCGATGGGATGAACTCCCAGGTTAAAGTAGTCGAGCACTATGTTCTCGACCTTAAAGATGATGTTGATCTCGCGCGTATCACCAGGATAAACGTTAGCAAGATACGGCTGCTCGGCGTAAATCACGTCGCGCCAGTGGACTTGTTCGGAGTCCGAGACGGGGGCGGCAACGCCGGACATGCGGATCATCTCATTAAACCGCGTATGGACGAGCGTTTGGACACGTCCGTCGGCCATAAGCTGACGAGCCATCTCCTTGCCACGCGCTGTGAGAAAGTAGATAGCGTGGGGCTCGTAATGGACGGCGCTCACGCAGCGAATTTGCGGCGCGCCACTTTCGTCCACGGTTGCCAGGGAAAGCGTCCCGGCAAGCTGCATCTTTTTGAGGCAAGTCTGAGCATCCATTACGAGTCCCTTCCTAGCGATTGCTTACTGAGCGTCCGCAGCGCCGCAAGCGGTGCCACAGGCCGGAGCAGTCTTGGGGTCGGCGGAGCCGCAGGCAGGAGCAGTCTTGGAGTCGGCGGAACCGCAGGCAGGAGCAGCCGCGGGATCGGCGGAGCCGCAAGCAGGGGCAGCAGCCGGATCGGCGGAACCGCAAGCAGTACCGCAAGCAGGTGCGGCCTTGGGGTCAGCGGAGCCGCAAGCGGGCGCAGGATCGGTGGTACCGCAGGAGGCGAAAGCGGCGACGTTCTCGAGATTCTCGGACATGGCATTTCCTTTCGGACGAGGATGGCCGGTCGAAGCCATCCGGTTTTTGACGCTCCTTGCGTCTATATGCATCATGCAAAAAGCGCGCAACGACCAAAAGAAGGCACCAATCTATTAGCCAGTCACCAAAAGGTAAGTAGTATCCACAAGCGACAGCGGCTGCGATAATGAAAGTCGTCCACATGATTGAGGAGTCTCTATGCTTACCAAAGAAGAACTGCCGCCCTGCCCCGTCGCTACGTGTTTTCAACTCTTTGGCAACAAGTGGAAGATCTATATCATCCAACAGCTCATAGACCATCCGATGGGCTTCAACGCGCTGCATCGCTCTATCCCTGGCATCAGCCAAAAGGTACTTTCGTCCAACCTTAAGGAAATGGATGCCGCGGGCCTCATCACGCGCACCGTCATCCCCGAGACACCCATCCGCACCGAATACGCACTCAGCGAGCTGGGCCACAGCCTTATGCCCATCATCGATTCCCTAGTGGAATGGGGCACCGACTATCAACAGCTCGTGCGCAACTCCTAACAGCCGCAAACTTCCGCACATTGAGCGCCGTGGGGCACACCGCTCCACGGCGCTTACCTTTTTGTGCCTTCTTTTGCAGATGCGCGCCAGGCGGCACACTACTGTCGAATGAAACCGGCTCAATCGAACAGGAGGAAGGTCATGAATCAGGCCGAGCGCCGCGTTTGGCTCATCAAGGCATTGCTCGATGAGCGGCCAGACGGGCGCAGCATCGCTGTACCCGCCGGAGCCAACGAACAACGCGATTTGCTTCGAGCTCTCATGAACGTACGCCCGCCCGAGGCGCTTACGGACGAGACGCTCGACATGCAAGACGCCTACTTGCAGCAACGCCTTCTTGAGCGCGGCGGGGCGACCGACGCCGGCACGCTCCCCTACCGCGATCGCGTTACCATCTGGCGCGGCGACATTACGCTGCTTAAGGCCGACGCCATCGTCAATGCCGCCAACGGTCAGATGCTCGGGTGCTTTGTGCCGGGGCATCGTTGCATCGACAATGCCATCCACACCTACGCTGGCATGCAGTTACGCCTGGCGTGCGCCAATCTCATGGACGAGCAGGGGCACGAGGAACCAACCGCACGCGTCAAGGTTACGCCGGCGTTCAACCTGCCCAGCGGCTACGTTTTCCATACCGTCGGCCCCATCGTACCCAGCCATAGGCCTGGCCCGCGCGAGGAATTACTGCTGCGCCGCTGCTATACCAGCTGCTTGGAAGAAGCGACGCGTCGAGGACTCGGCACCCTCGCGTTCTGCTGTATCTCAACTGGCGTGTTTGGCTATCCCCAGGAGGCTGCCGCGCGCGTGGCCATCGATGCTGTGCGCCGTCATTTAAACGACATCGACCCCAACCTTAAGGTGATCTTCAATGTTTTTCTCGCGACTGACGAGGCAATCTACCGCAGCCTTCTCCAAACAAATCGATAAGCTTCGAGCCGCACTCGACACATCCGACGCCGTGGTAATCGGTGCCGGAGCAGGACTCTCGACCGCCGCCGGTTACACCTATTCGGGCGAGCGTTTCGAGAAGCTCTTTGGCGACTTCGCCGCACGCTACGGTTTTACCGATATGTATTCCGGCGGCTTCTATCCCTATGATTCGCTCGAGGAGTACTGGGCGTTTTGGAGCCGCTACATTATGTGCAACCGATACGATCCCGTACCGACGCCGCTCTACGAACAGCTCTTGAGCATAGTGCGCGACCGCGACTACTTTGTGTTGACCACAAACGTGGACCATTGTTTCCAGCGCGCAGGCTTTGATAAGCAGCGGCTCTTCTACACACAGGGAGACTACGGCCTGTTCCAGTGCAGCAAACCCTGCTGCCAGGAGACATGGGACAACGAAGAGCTCGTGCGCCATATGGTCGCCACCCAACAGGACCTGCGCATTCCGTCAGCACTTGTGCCCCATTGCCCTCACTGTGGGGCCCCGCTTACGATGAATCTGCGCGCCGACGATACGTTTGTCCAGGACAAGGGTTGGTACGCTGCCGCCGATCGCTACCAGGATTTCCTGCGCCGCCACAGCAATATGCGAGTTCTGTTCTTGGAGCTTGGCGTAGGCGGCAACACGCCCGTTATCATCAAGTACCCGTTTTGGCAGATGACGGCCAAAAACGAGCGCGCCACGTACGCGTGCGTCAACCTTGGCGAGGCAGTCGCTCCGGCAGAAATCGCCGATCGCAGCATTCTGATTGACGCCGGCGCCGAGCGCATAATAGAAGCGCTTGCCGTTCAAGCCGTCAGATAGCAGAGGCGATACCGTCTTCAAACATGTACGTCAGCATCCAAAGTCGACATTTTTCGACATCTTTGGATGCTGACGTACAACTTTTGGGTAGTCGTTGGGGACGCTCTTGAATGACTAGTCGTTAAAGAACGTCCAATGACTAGTTAGCCGTGGAAGCGGGCCGTAGGTGCGAGCGGTTGCTCGCGGAAGACGCGGTCGACGGCGGCGCGGTATTCGTCGACCTTTTTGGTCTTGCGTACGAGCTTGTGAACGGTGGTGGGATCGGCGAAAGCGCACTTGGCGTAGAACCACCACTCCTTCATGCGAAAGACCGCGTTGCCGCCAATCTCTTCTGCATACGCTGAGAACAGCGTATCGTGGAAGCGCTGCAGCTCGGCGGTCGTGGCAGCAGGTCCGCCCTTGACCATGCGGGCCAGCGCAGGGTTCGCGAGCAAGCCACGCCCCAGCATCACATGGCGCGTGCCGGAATAGGCCTCCACCAGCGCATCCATGTCCTCAAGATCAAAAATGTCACCGTTATAAGCCACCGGGAATGGGGCACACGCGAGCGTCTCGCCGTAATACTCTTTGCGCGGCGAGCCCGTATAGCGGTCCTTTTGCACACGCGGATGCACGATCAGCTCCGCCAGCGGCATGCGGCAGTAAAGGTCGAGCACGCGCTCGTATTCGCTGTCGTCCTCGAGTCCCAACCTGGTCTTTACCGACACCGGCAGCGGAGAGCGTTCGCACACGTCACTCAAGAACACCTCGAGCTCATCTAGGTTGCGCAGGAAACCCGAGCCCTTGCCCTTGGCGACAACCGTTCCTGAAGGACAACCCAGGTTAAGGTTGATCTCGCGATAGCCCATATCGGCGAGCACTTGCGCCGCCCACACAAACTCGTCCGCATTCTTGGACATAAGCTGGGGGACGACGTTGAGTCCCTGGTTGTTGGCCGGGTCAACTTCCTTAAACGCCTTGCCACCGAAGCGGTTACCCACCCGCGGCGGCGGCAAAAACGGCGTGTAATAGCAGTCGAGCGCACCAAAGCACTCCGCATGCACGCGACGGAACACATGCCCGGTAATCCCCTCCATAGGGGCCAGCGATAGGATCATCTACTCTTCTCTCATATCAACGAATGTGACAAAGGGACTGTCCCTTTGTCACATCCCATTCAAACGGTTCAGGAACTCTTCGCAGGCGCGGGAGCGCAGGCGATATTTTTTCCACACCAAAAACGAGGCGATGGTAAGCGGCGGCTCAAATGGGATAAACCGAAGGTCGCTGCTTTCGTCCACCTGCAGCAGACTGCCAATGCCAACGGCACACGCAGCACCCGAGCGAACCAGATGCGATGCGTTGCCGATCAAGTCGAAATGCCCCACAACGTTGAGGTCATCGATGGTAAGGGCGCCGCCAGACCACGCCGTTAGATCAAGCGCCCGGTTCGACGCGCGCGAACTCAACAGCAACGGCATCTTCGCAACGTCCACGGGCCCCAGCACGTCCAAGTCGCCCCAGGGGCCGCTCGCTGATACAATCACGCCGACTCGATCCACCTCGGGCATACGGATCCACTCGTATTTCTCGACGTTAACGGGCTCCAACAACAGGGCAAAGTCGAGCAGACCGCGCTCCAAGCGTTCCTCCACCGCGTCGGCATTACCGGTGTAGAGCTCAATCGTCACATCGGGATGATCACGACGCAGCTCCGCAAAAGTGTCGAGCACCAGCCGCATCGATTGGGTCTCGCCAGCGCCAATGCGGATATTGCCCGCAATGCCAAGCTCCCGATCTGCCAATTCCGACTCGGTTTGCTCCACCAGCGAGACAATCTCCTCGGCACGCTGGCGCAGGCGCATGCCGTCGCTTGTAAGCACGCACGATCGGTTGGTGCGCTCAAACAGCTCGACACCCAGCTCGCGTTCCAAGTCGGCGATCTGGCGCACAGCGTGGGCTGCGTCACATGCAGCACATTTGCCGCCTCGGTCATGTTTTCCTCGCGCGCCACAGCAAGAAAATAACGCAGCGTTCGCAGCTCCACGGCGCCCCCAATTCGACTAAAGCTGTCCTTCGGCTAGTCATTCGATTCTCGTATATCCAGCTAGTCGATATAAGCAATATACATCATAGGCGCATCAACGTACGCTATAGCCATCCCCTCAAGAACAAGGAGGACACCAGGCCGCACAATGGACGAAAAGACAATTGCCAACTTACGCGACGCCGGCTGCAGCGAAGAACTTATCGAGCAGTATGCCTCGGCCGCCAGCGGCTGCGCGCGCATCTGTCTACTCAAACAATATCGTCGCGAATTGCTCAGCAGTATTCATGCGGAGCAAAAGAAACTCGAGTGCCTCGACTACCTCATCTACCAGCTGCGCAGCATCTCAACCGGGTGCTGCTCACGAACATCGAAGGAGTAACCACCATGACCATTAAACAAACCGCAGGCCACGACGCCTTGGGCGAGTTCGCGCCCGAGTTCGCGCACCTGAACGACGACATCCTCTTTGGCGAGGTGTGGAACCGCGAGGACAAATTGCCGCTCAAACTGCGCAGCATTGTGACCGTGAGCGCCCTCATCGGCAAAGGCATCACCGATAGCTCGCTCAAGTACCACCTGGCCAGCGCCCGCGCAAACGGCGTGACACGCGAGGAGATGGCAGAGATCCTCACGCACATCGCCTTTTACGCCGGATGGCCCAACGCCTGGGCGGCTTTCAACATGGCCAAGGAAGTCTACGCCGACGACGCGAGCCAAACCGAGTAGCGCCCCGTCATAAAACGTAAACCGCAGCAACGAAAGGATTCCAGATGTCTAATTCACTCGTAGCATTTTTCAGCGAAACGGGCACCACCATGGACGTTGCGAATCGATTGGCGCGCACGACAGACAGCGATCTATTCGCCATTGTGCCCTCCGATCCGTACACGAGCGCCGACCTTGACTGGCGCGACAAGCAGAGCCGCAGCACGCTCGAAGCGGCCGACCCCTCCTGCCGCCCCACCATAGCCTCCAGGGTCGAGCATATCGAAGACTACGACACCATCTTTTTGGGATTCCCCATCTGGTGGTACGTGGCGCCGGCGATTATCAACACGTTCCTTGAGTCTTACGACCTGTCCGGCAAAACAATCGTCTTGTTTGCCACCTCGGGCGGAAGCGGAATGGGCAAGACGGCGTCAGTCCTTAAGGCATGCGCGCCGGATGCAAAAATCGTCGACGGCGGCATTCTCAACAACGCAAGCGATGCCGAACTCAAGAACTTCGCAGCAAGGTACCTCTAACGCAGCAAAGCAAAACAAATGAACGAAGGGAAGACCATGACTAACAGAATAGAAGGCGCGGCATCCGAGCTCCACGGCGGGTTCTTTGGCCTCGGCGAACCCAACGACGCCTATGCGCCGTACTTTATCGGCCAGAGCTATCTCAATGCGCTGACCGCCCCGGACGATTACCTGCCCATCCACAACGTGACCTTTGAGCCGGGCTGCCGCAACAACTGGCACATCCACCACGCGAGCAAAGGCGGCGGACAGGTGCTGATCTGCGTCGATGGCGAGGGCTGGTACCAGGAAGAGGGCAAGTCCGCGCAACGCCTGCATCCCGGCGATATCGTCGAGATTCCCGCCAACGTCAAACACTGGCATGGCGCCACTGCCCACAGTTGGTTCAGTCACCTAGCCTTTGAATACCCGGGCGAGAATGCAAGCAACGAATGGCTCGAGCCCGTGGACGACAAGCAGTACAACGCGCTGGAGATCTAAACCGTCAGCCCGCTTAGGGCAAAGGTGATCACCCGGCACCCGCCCGCTCCTAACCGCGTCCCGTGCAACGAAGGTGAATACTTTTCCCGAGAAGTGAACGAGTGAAATCGGACCCCCGAAGCATCGACACTTTTGGAGAGCTATTTTCTGCGGTTTTATCACTCAAATCCTGCGGTTTTGGCATCGAAAAATGCGGACGCTTCCGGGGTCCAAAATAGGTCGTTCACTTCTCGGGAAAAACATTCACCTTCGATTTGCTGCCACCCTCACTCGTCATTCGTCCCTCGGCAGCAGTTTCAGGCTCCAAAAGACGACGTTCATGACCGCGACGATCACCAGCACCACGCCGTTGGCCGCTATGCTTGAACAATAGACGCCCTGTGCTCATTTATACTCAAGGGCACGCACCGCCGGCAAAACCCAATGAAAGTCGAGGACTTCATGCAGCAGGTCAGCGAACAAGAGAAGAAGCGCATCCAGCGGTACTGCATCTATCCAAAAATCGCATTCGCCGCGCTCGTCATGGCGTTCGTGGCATGTCTGCTCATGCTGCCGCTCCAGATGATCAACGATATCGCGTTTCACCAAAAGGAGTTCCAACCAGCGGGAATATATACCGCTATCGCACTCACCGCAATTGAACTCGCCATCTTTTGTTACTGCGCACTCGCCCCGCGCTTTGGCATGCAGGGCAAACAGTGGAAAGAGCTGCAGAGCAGACTCGCAGTGGCCCAAACCAACAAAGATCGCTCCGCCGAGGTTGCTGGCGTGCTCGCCGCGCAAGCTGCCGGCCGCCTTCTCAAGAACAGCGATAACGATGTCGCGCGCAACCTGGGCGGCGCCGCAGAGATTGCCGGCGCCGTTGGAGCAGTTGCCACAGCGGCCGACGTTCTCGCCGAGACCTCGAGCAACGCCGGAGCCATGGCAAACGCATACGGCATGACGATTCCGAGCGCCAAGAAGCAGATTATCGCCCTCGTCGTCGTGCCCGTCATTGTGCTGCTTGGCGCCTACATTCCACAATATATCCAGGGAAGCAGCGAGCTCCAGGCAAGAAAGGCCGCTGCCGCCGAGCAACTCGCCATTGCACAGGATGCCCTAGGACCCGTGTGCGAACGCATCGCGGCAGACGATCCATACGAGTCGTATCACGACTATGGCTACCGCATTATCGGCTATCTACGCGACAACGACCTTGGCTCTCAAGCGGCCTATGTCTACCTTTCTTTTGATGCAGATGGCACGCTCACGGACGTCGACTACACCAGCCAAATCGACCCCGATGCAAGCTTTGAAGACAACCTCGCTCGCGTCGAGCAGGATATTGCAACGCTCTGTGCCCCGCTCAACGGACTGGACATTTCCGTTGCCACGCCTGACCTCCTCGCGCCATGTAGCCTGTCGGATGAGTTTAAGCAGGCATTTTTGGCCGGATCCCTATACGAAGAAATCAGCATCAAGACGGAGGACGAGTCCATCAAGTCGTACTACACCTTTGACACCGAGCCCGAGGAAGAGTTCGACGAATACACCCACCCGGAAATCAGCCTCATGCTCTCCGCAAAGAAACACTAGAGGCTTACGCTCTAGTTGCCGCTCGTGAACGCCGTCAATAAAACGAGGTCTAATACTTTTCCGAGAAGTGAACGTCTGTTTTTGGGCCCCCGAAGCGTCGACATTTTTTGACGTCAAAACTGCAGGATTTCACTGACAAAACCGCAGGATATTGCAGCCTAAAAGTGTCGATGCTTCAGGGGTCAGTTTTTACTCGTTCACTTCTCGGAAGAGTATTAGACCCCGATTTGGCAAGGGCCTCAATGTGGCAAAGTGAACAGTCCCCCTTGTCACACTATTCGGAGCGCAGGGCCTCCACGGGGTCCTTTTTGGACGCGCTGCGGGCCGGCAGCAGGCCGGCAACGACCGTCAGCAGCACCGAAATCGCGATAAGCGCCAACGCATCTTGCACCGGCAGGCTCATCAGGTTGGGAACCTGTTTGCTCGCAAGCGCCCAAGCATTCACCGGGAAGCTCACGAGCACTACCACGACAATGGCAAAGACACCGGCGATGAGGCCCTCGATAAAGGTCTCGGCGTTAAACACATTGGCCACGTTGCGCTTCGACGCGCCAATTGCGCGCAGGATGCCGATCTCCTTTTTGCGCTCCAGCACACTGATGTAGGTGATGATGCCAATCATGATAGAGCTCACGACCAGGCTGATGCTTACAAACGCGATGAGCACCAAGCTGATGGTGTTCACGATGTCGGTCACCGAACCCATGATGATGCCCATATAGTCGGTGTACGAGATTACCTGCTCATCGTGACCAGCAGCCTTCACCTGCTTGTTATACGTATCGATATGGCCGAGCACGCGCTCCTTGGCCTCAAAGTCGCGCGGGAAGATCTTGACCGAGATGGGGTCGGTCTCGTCAGCATAGCCCAGCGTGGTCAGATTGTTGTCGTAGGTGAGCTTCGACGCCTTCGCATAGCTCATCATGAGCGAGCTCAGATCCTCGGCGTCCATGTTGAAGTGGATGGCACGGGCAAACGCGCTCGCATCCACGTGCATGGCGCTTGCCAGGTTGGCAAAATTCGACGACACCTGCGTGGCCATCTGGTCCATAAGCCCCGCCGCTCCCGCTTTGAGCTGGGAAGACACCGTCGCTGCGATTCTGTTGCTGAGCGATTGCATCACCTGGTCCATAGCCTGCTGCAAATAGGGCGCGAGCTGTTTTTGTACGTAGTCGGTCATGGCCTGCTGCAGTCGCTCCGCCAGTGCGTCTCCGCCCAGCGCTTTGAGCTGTGCCAAGCATTGCTGCGCCGCAGCATCGTTCTCAAGATACGCCGAGAATGCAGCAGCGAGCTTCGACGCGTCCTTAAGATCCTCGGGCGTCAGCGCCTTAAACTGATCGGACTGCATAAAGCCAACAAACAGCTGGTTGGCAAGCGTGCCCACCTGCTGCATCTGCTCGGGCGTGAGTTCCAAGCCATCAAAGACACCCGAGAAATCGGGAGTCGGTGCCTTGGCCATGATGTCGCTGAAGTCGATGTCCTTGCCCACGCCCGAAAGGTCGATATCCAAGCCCGACAAATCGATGCCCGAAAGATCCATGCCACCGGCCGCACCCGAGAGCGCAGATGTGTCGAACGAGAACGCGCTCTTGAGCGCCGCCTCGTCAACGCTGAACATGCTGCTCAGATCCACGCCCTGCTTGGCCTCACCCTGCAACTCGTCGAACGTTTTGCCGGTAAAGACATCCGTCTCGGGATGAGCAAGCTGCTCCTGGACAATCTGCGAATCGGCCGCGCGCTCCATAAGCTGGCGAGTCAGCGCGTGCGTGTAGGCAATGCCCGGAGACAACGCGCTCGCGTTGGCAGTCTCGTTGGGGCGCACCACGCCAACGATACGCACGTCGATACCGTCGGCAACCTTGGCTGCCATAAAGTCGGTGTCACCGGACATATCGGTCCACATACCGGTCTCTTCGTTTTTGCGATACGCATCGGCCGGCGACAACACCTTAAACGTCGTAGACAGCGCATCCTCGTAGGTAAAGTCGGCAGCGGTCTCGGGCGTCTCGACCCCGCCATCGGCCGTCATGGCGCTGTTGACCAGGTCGTTAAGCTCATTGATGTCCAGCGCGCCGATGCTGTAGAGCGTGTAGTCGCCCACCGTGCCGCGGCTCGAAAGCACCATCACGGCCTCGTTGGCAGACGTGGGCCAATGACCGGCGACGACATCGTACTGGCTGTCGAGCAGGCTCTGGTCGTCGATCATCTCGTTAAAGACCGAGCTTCCCATGGAGTCCATGCTCGCCATCGCCGCCGAACTCGCTCCGCCGCTCATGGCCTCGGTCATCGCGTTGGGCACCAGGCGCACGGGCTTCTCGTCTCCCTTGCCCGCGCGATACACGACCGGCGCCACGCCGTAGCTGTACTGAATGGCGTTGACCTCCTTGTCGATGCCGTCGCCCCCGTCATCGAGCCACGCCTTAAAGCTCGTCATATCGTTGGACTTAACGCTCGCAAACATATCCTTTACGGCCGTGACCACGGGAATCTTATCGGACTTCTTGACCGAATCGTCCTCACTGTCGGAAGCGCCGCCCGCGTCCTCGCCATCTTCCGCGGTCCCCTGCCCGCCCATCATGGACGACAGGTCGTAATCCTGCTTGGAGATGGTAAGCGGATAGCTCGACAGCGTATCCTCCTCGACCTTTTTGATGTAGTTGTTCACACCGTTTGAGAGCGCCAGAATCGCCGCGATGCCGATAATGCCAATCGAGCCCGCAAAGGCCGTCATGGCCGTACGGCCTTTCTTGGTCATGAGGTTGCGGGCAGAAAGGCCCAGCGCCGTTACAAAGCTCATCGAGGTTTTACGTGTGGGCTTGGCCTCGCGACGTGCGGCTTTGGCAACATCAAAGGGATCGGAATCGTCGGTGATCTTACCGTCTGCCAGGTTGACGATGCGCGTGGCGTAACGGTACGCCAGTTCGGGGTTATGCGTGACCATGATGACCAGGCGGTCGCGCGCAACGTCCTTGAGCAAGTCCATGACCTGCACGGACGTCGTTGAGTCCAAGGCGCCGGTCGGCTCATCGGCCAGTACGATCTCGGGGTCGTTGATCAGGGCACGGGCAATAGCCACGCGCTGCATCTGTCCGCCCGAAAGCTGGCTCGGGCGCTTGTTCACATGCTCGCCCAGACCGACTGCCTCAAGCGCCTCGCGCGCACGCTGACGACGCTCGGCATGGCCCACACCCGTAAGCGTAAGCGCCAGCTCCACGTTTTCCAAGATGGTCTGATGCGGAATGAGGTTATAGCTCTGGAACACAAAGCCGATGCGGTTGTTGCGGTAGGCGTCCCAATCGCGGTCACGGAAGTCCTTGGTCGAAATTCCATCAATCAGCAGGTCGCCCGAATCGAAATGGTCCAGTCCGCCGATAACGTTGAGCATCGTAGTTTTGCCCGAGCCCGAAGGACCCAGAATGGCCACGAACTCGTTGTCGCGAAAGGCCAAGCTCACGTTATCGAGCGCCACCTGCGTAAACGACTGCGTGACGTACCTTTTGCAAATATCTTTGAGCTCCAGCATGGACGGCAACCTCTCCCGCGCGGGCCCGTTCACCCGCTCTCCCCCGCCGTTCGTATTCGACGCGTTTGTCCTACTCTATTCCCATTTTTTGCCGACACCAGTGGGGAATGTAACGAACCGCGCCAAAAACGAACGGGACACGGCAAGGGGACGGTTTCTTCGCTTTGGATGCCGAACACAAAAAGGGCATCGGCGTAAGCCGATGCCCCAAACAGGACGCGTAATATGTCCTGGCGACCATACCTAAAACGAACTTAGTCTATTCGTCCCAGGAAAGGCTCTTTCCGGTCTTCTTGGCCAGCAGCAAGAACAGACCGATGATGACGTTGCAAGCGATGCAGAAGATGAAGACGCCCTGGAAAGAGCCAGCAAGCTCATAGACCTTCATCATAACGGGCATGCCGAAGGCGCCGACGATATAGCCTACGGAGCAAATCAGCGCGAAGATGCGACCGAAATCGCGGGAGCCAAAGACATCCATAACCAAAACGGTCAGAGCGGTGCCGGCAATGACATACATGACGTCGTTTACGCCTGCGGCAAGGATGCTGAGCGTCGAGTTGCCGCTGCTCATCATGAGCATGACAAAGGAGAGGATGGAGACGGCAAGCCAGCCCAGAATGGCCTTCGTGCTGCCGAACTTATCGCAGGTGGTGCCAACGATTGGGTTAAGGAACAGGTCGAAGAGCGATGCGGCGGAAACCATGAAGCCGCCCACCATGGGGTTAAAACCAACCTCGGAAGCATACGTGGGGAAGAGCTGGTTCATGCAGCAGGTGAGCTGAACAAGGCAAAGGAAACCGATGCAGAAGAAGAAAGCAGGCGACTTGATGGCGCGCGCATAGCTAACGCCGCGGACGCTTTCCTCGGTCGTCTCCTCGGTCTCGGTGACCGTCTCGCCTTCGACATAACCATAGGGCAGCATGCCCTTGTCCTGAGGCTTGTAGCGAATAATCAGGATGGAGGCAGGAAGAATCAGCACGGCGGAGATGCCAGCGAGCACCAGATAGCCAGTCCTCCAACCGGCGGCCTCAATAACAGAGGTGATGACAGGGCTCATGATGAGCATGTAAATCGAGTTTACAGCCCAAGCGAGGCCAATTGCCAGACCGCCGGATTTTTTGAACCACTGGTCGATAACATCGGACATGGCAACGCCGGTGGTGAAGGCGAAACAAACGCCAATCAGGGCGCCAGCAGCGATGAACATCCAGACTTCGGTGTAGAAGGCCATGCCTGCGCCGGCGGCGAGCAGGATAAGCTCGACGACGGGGAGCCAAACCTTGCCAACGACCTTGGGGATGAGTTTTCCAACAAACGGAAGCGCCGCCGCAAGACCAATGAGCGTCGCGGTGAAGTAATACGAGAAGATGGAGTAGTCAAACCCGAACTCCTCGCACACGGGCGCGACGAAGGAACCGGCGATTACGCTATAGGATCCGGTCGTGCCAGCAGACATGAGGCCGAGCGCGATTACGAGAACCCATGCGTAGACCTTACTGTTCTTTAACTTTGTATTATCCATTGATGCTGCTCCTAGAGACCCAGAAGGGCGCACATAACGGCCTTGATGGTGTGCTGGCGATTCTCCGCCTCGCGGAAGATGACGGAGGCGTTTGCCTCGAAGCACTCGTCTGCGATCTCAAAGCCCTCGGTGATGATTTCGCGGTGCAGGTCGTTCTTGCACTGCTCGAGGAGCATCTTGCCAACGCGGTGGTCGGCATTGTGGACAGAAGGAAGCTCGTGCATGCAGAAGATGTTGGGGTTGTTGGTGCGCTTGCACAGCTCGCTGGTAACGCGATAGGGATACAGGGACTCGGCATCGCCCAGCCAGGAATCATAGTCGTCGGGATCCAGAACCTCGTCGCCGCACTCGGGGTTGATGTAGCGCCACTCCTCGGTAACGATCACGTCAACGCCATCCAGGGCGTCAAGATCAGAGGTGATGGTGAAGGTCCTGTTGGGAGCGTACTTGGCGTAGCATGCCTCGACCTCGTCGATCATGCTCTGGCACATCTGGTGACGGAGGTCATCGGGACCGATGGCGAGGAAGTCCATGTCGAGCATGGCGCACAGGCGGCCATACCACACCGGAGCGCCAGCGCAGTTGCCCACGAAAGCCATCTTCTTGCCGTGGCTGGTACGCAGGCCGCCCCACTGCTCTTCCATCGTGAGGGCGTCAGCGAGCATCTGCGTCGGGTGGTCACCAAGGGTGAGGGCATTGATAACCGGAATGTCGACCAGCTCGGCGACGTCATAGAGGAACTGCTCGTCCTTCTGTGCGCGGTAGACGATGAGGTCATACATACCGTTGAAGACACGCATGGCGTCCTTGACGGTCTCGCAGTCGCCCATGTGGGAATTGGTCAGATAGGTGAAGCCCATGCCAAGGTCGTTGCAGGACGTCTCGAAGGCGCAGCGGGTGCGGGTCGAGCCCCACTCAAAGTTTGCAAGCACGTTCTTGCCGGGAAAGTAGCGCTGATCGACGCCGGACTTCTTCTGGGCCTTAAGGTTCCAGGCAAGATCAATGAGGTAACGGAAATCTTCGGAGGAGAGATCATGGATGTTGAGGTAGTCGCGACCACGGAGGCTGTTGTTCATGCCTATTTCCTTTCTATCTACTGATAAATAAACGGTGGATGTGCCCCCGAGAGAAGCACGGACAACTCTCGGGAGACGGTATATGTGGTGCCTAAGTCAGATAGCGCAGTTTAAGGGCTCGCTAGCAGCTGGCTGCCACGTCCTTGGTCCAGCAGTGCACGCCGCCGCCGGACAGGTTAAGCGCAAGAGAGTCGATCATGATGACCTTGCGATCGGGGAAGCAGCTCTCAAGAACTGCCTGGGCCTGCTCGTCCTTCTCTTTCACGATTTCGCTCATGCCCTCGTGGTAGTAACGCTGGCCAAGAACGACGCCGTTGCAGATCAAGAAGTTGCAGTAGCTCGCTGCGGCGTAGAAGTGGACGGGTCCTTCGGGCCAAGGAGTGCCATCCATGAACTTGCCGCCCATTTCATCGATAAAGCCCTTGTACAGCTCGTAATCCTCGTCGCCGGGGGCGATGACGACTTCGATCGGCTCGGCGGTGGGCATACGGACGATCTCGAAGGGCTTGCCCTCCCAGTCTGTCTCTTTGCTCAGAATCTCGTAGGCTGCCTCAATGCGGCGGCGAGACTCCGCGCCAGCCTTGCTCGAAGCGGCTTCTTCATCGGACACCTCGGCAAGAAGAATCTTGTTCGGGGTGATAAAGCGGCACATCTCATCGATATGGGCCGCAAAACTCATGCCAAAGACGGGGGTTCCGTCTTCCTTCTCGTCGAGAATGCCCAGTCGATAATCATCGTCCTCAAGCATGGGCTGCGGAAGCCAGATAACCTTGTTGAGGTTGTAAATGCGCTTGTACTCGGCCTCTACTTCCTCTTTCGTGAACTCGGGATTGCGCTTGCGGCATTCCGTGTCCTCGATGGTAATCAGAGTGCCGTGACCGTCAAACTCGCGGTCGCCGCCCTCGGATACCATTTCGGAATTCACGATATCAAAGCAACCGAGCGCAACGGCCATGTGAACAGCTGCCTTGCGTGCAGACTGGCACTCCGGGGAGTTCTTGTCCCACACGCCGTAGTAGGTCCAAGCGGGGTTGACCATATAGGAATGGCCCTTGTCGTCGACCATGATGCTGGGGCCGTTGTCGCGGACATAGAAGTTGGAGTCTTCGAACTGCGTGATCTCGATACGATCGAGATCGACCCCCTCCTCCTTCAGGCGCGAGCAGGCTTCCTCGTAGGAGCCCGGGGTGCCGCAGTTGAGGTTGACCGTAACGTCGCCATACTCGAGCAGAGCCTTGATTACATCAACGCAGGGCTGGCGGTTATCGAAGCCCTCTGCGCGAATGTAATCGGGAAGCCATGTCACATAGACGTTGGAGCGCTTCTCGAACTCGCCCGGCATACGATAGTTCTCGTACATGGTTGGTCCTTCCGTCGTGTTTCCCGCGATGCTGCCCGGCCGCGACAATAGCGGTGTTTCACCTGCTATAGTACTACTATACCTACCGTTCGGTAGATGATTTTGAGTAATTGCCATTCGCCTAGCGATACATACCGTTCACCGTTTATAGTGGTCATGTTTGAACACGAATTGATGTCCCATTGCCATCCTTAATTGATGTTGGCAGTGCGGAAGTGATTTGCAATGGAGAAGCGCAGCGTGAGCACAAAGAGAAAAATATTGAACGCGATGTACGATCTTGTAGCGGAGGTCGGTTACGACAAGGCGTCGATTGGAAAAATCTGCGATCGTGTCGGCATCTCCAAACCGTCTGTGTACTACTACTTTCCCTCCAAGGAAGAAATCTTCACTACACTTTTGGATAGCATGTTCCCGTCCATTGATTATCAGCGCGACTATTCGCTGATTGTCGATCGGGACGGCTTTAAAGCGGCGCTTATTGAGCTCGGCAATACGGTTATAGGCGGCTATCGAAGCGATGAAAAGCGACGTCGCGTGTTGGCAGAGGTCAGTATTCAGGCAAACCGAATACCTGCGGTCCAAGAGCGTCAGGCAACGGCAACCAATCGAACTATGGGGGCGCTAAAGGACATCCTGTCGCATGGCGTTGAGATTGGCGCACTTCCGGACGGCACCGATGTCATGCTGTACGTGCAAATCCTGTATACCGTTCTTGAGGGAACAAGCAATACGGTCGCGCAGGACGAGGATATTGACGAAAAGGCGGTTTGGGCCGGGGTAGTCGGACTCATGTTCAAATAGGCTAGTCAAGCAGAAGTGCACGCTGGCGCTCGAGTGGCCTGCTGGTGACCGTTGAAACGAAAAGCGGGGCCGATTCCAAGCTAGTTTGGAATCGGCCCCGTTGCATAGAGTTCTGCGAAAGTGAAAATCGGCCCGGCCTATTTCGCGGCAGCTTTATTAAAAAGCCCAGAGATGATGGCAAATGCAGCAATCATAAGGTTGCAGACGATGCAGAAGATAAATACTCGCTGGAAAGATCCCGCCATGCCGTAGACCTTCATCATGACCGGCATGCCAAACGCACCAACGATATATCCTGCGGAGCAGACAATCGAGTAAATCCTTCCGAAGTCTTTCGATCCGAAAAGCGAAAGAAGGAGCATTGGCATTGCGGTTCCAACAATGGCGAACATGACGTCGTTCACGCCGGCGGCGATGATGGAGACGGTCTCGCTGTTTCCGCCGATGATGAGAAGCAAGAAAGAGGAAATGCTAACTGCCGTCCACGTAACCGTTGCTTTAATGGCTCCGAGCTTATCGCATGTTTTTCCAACAAAGGGATTTAAGAAGATATCGGAGAGGGAGGCTGCGGAGACCATCAGGCTTCCTACGATGGGATTGAATCCAACCTCGCTTGCATAAGTTGGGAAGAGCTGATTCATGCAGCAGGTGAGTTGCGCCACGCAAAGCAGCAAGACGCAGAGGATAAAAGACGGCGTCTTGGCAGCATCCCGGAGCGTCATGCCGGTGAGAACATCATCCTGTTTTTCGAGGCTGTTGTCCTCGGAGGTTTCGGCGGCGGTTTCTCCGTACGGAAGCATATTGCGATCAGAAGGTTTAAATCGAATGATAAAGGCGCTTGCAGGCAGAATCATGGCTGCGGAAACGGCCGCGAGTACGATGAATCCCACGCGCCAACCTTGTTGCTCGATGACAAGTGTGACAACGGGACTGAGTAGAAGCGTGCAAAGGGAGTTGACGCCCCATGCAAGGCCGATGGCAAGACCCGATGATTTGCTAAACCATTGGTCGATGACGTCGGACATGCAAACACCGGTTGTAAACGAAAAACAGATGCCGATGACTGCGGCGGAAGCGATGAACATCCAGACTTCGGTGTAGAACGCCATTGCGGCACCAGCAGCAATGAGGACGAGTTCAATGCCTATGTGCCACGGTTTGCCAATTACTTTTGGTATGAAGCGGCTCAGGAGTGGGAGACCGAGCGCAAGGCCAAGAAGAATAGCAGTGAAATAGAAAGAGAAAGAGGTGTAGTCAAAGCCGAGGTCTTCGCATACCGGAGCAACGAATGAGCCGGCAACAATGCTATATGTGCCGGTTGTTCCGGCGGACATCAAGCCAAGTGCAATAACGACAAACCAAGCAAATGCGCCGCTCTCGTGGGGGCGGTCCTTTTCGGTTGATACGATCTGAGCCATGGCTACTCCGTTTCTATCGGCAGTGCAACCTATATGCCTACCGATAGGTATATAAACCAAAGGACGCCGCGTCAAGCATTAAGCGGGGGAAGGTCACTTAATTCGCCAAACGGTAGCCCGAACATATGATTCGTGTTGGTGGGTATTGGTTGAATTGAATCGTCATTTCCGACAACGGTTTCTAATTGCCGGGGCAATCCCCGGTTGCTGCACTGTGGAGAAGGCGCCCGATGCCGGCAGGCCCGTCCACCCGCTCTCCTCCGCCGTTCGTATTCGACGCGTTTGTCCTACTCTATTCCCATTTTTTGCCGACACCAGTGAGGAATGTAACGAACCGCGCCAAAAAACGAGCGGGACGGCACGCCACACAGCGCACCGTCCCGCACACAACATCGACAATGTGACAAAGGGACTGTCCCTTTGTCACATTACGTGTACTCAGCCTTTACTGCTCGCTATTCGCAATCGCCTGGTCGATAAGTTTGTTGAGTGCATCGCGCTGTTCGGCAGAAGTGATGCCGCCAACGATCGGGTCTCCTACGATATTGCCCTTTTGGTCGATCACATAAGTGGTCGGGAAGGAGAACAGGTTCGACGTGAACTTGCCGGCATCGCTGTTAGACTTAAACCAGATATTCTTGTACGTTATGCCCTTCTTGCTCAGCACGTCTTTTGCATTTGCGATCTCGTCCTTGTTGCCATCGAGCGTAAAGGAATTGACACCCACGACCTGACCGCCCTTCTCGGCAAGCTCCTTGTTGAGCTTCTCCAGATCGCCCAACTCCCCCACGCACGGCTTACAGGTGGTAAACCAGAAGTTCATGACGGTAACTTTGTTCTTGGAGAACAGCTCGTCGCTGTTCACATCGTTGCCGTCCAGGTCCTTGCCCTTAAAGCTGGGAAACTGTCCTGCTTCCTTGCCCGAGTCGCCCTCGGCAGATGTCATACCGGCAGTCGCGGCATCGACGCTGTCACCCGTACTCGGCTGATTTCCGCACCCCGGGAAGTCCTTTTCCAGACTAGCGAGCTTGTCCTCGATCTTCTTGATCTGCTGCGCCCCAGCCTTGAGCGTTTTGAGTTCATCGGCCGTAAAGGAATCCTTAGCCCCGTCTATGGTGCTCAGTAGAAAATCTCCGTAGTTGGTGCCGTCGCCGATCATCGCCGAGTCTTTATTCGCCGCATTGAACACCTTGTCCCATAGGGCATTGTCTTTGGAAAAGATATCGTTTTCCTTTTTCATCAGTTTCGCGTACAGCGTGGACGCCTCTTCGGCATTGGACACCTTCTTCGCCGTCAGCTCTGCAACCTGGGTGTCGCCGCCCGCAGCTTTGTTTCCCCCGTCTTTAGGCGCCGAGCACGCCACGAGGCTCAACGCCAGCACGGGCACCATCAACAGTCCCGCAATTTTCGACAGTCTCATGTTTTCCTCCGTTATATCGAAGCTTATAGGTACCTATTTGTTTTCGCAGGCTTGCGCGGTCTGCGCGGACTTGCCGCCCGTCACGCCCAGCCCGTAGCGAAAGCTAATGGCATCGACGGGGCACGCACCCACGCATTTGCCGCAACGGATGCACTCGGCATGGTCGGGCGTACGCGTAACGTCCACGTCCATCTGGCACACCCTGGCGCACTTGCCGCACGAAACGCATTTGCACTGGTCAACCTGAATCCCCAGCAACGACACCCTGTTCATGAGCGCATAAAACGCACCGAGGGGGCAGATCCATTTGCAGAAGGGGCGGTAGAACAGCACGCTCAGCACCGCAACCACAATGAGAATCGTGAGCTTCCAGGTAAAGAGCTTTCCCAGCGCGGAGCGGATTCCCGCATTCATGATGGACAGCGGAATCGCGCCCTCGAGCACACCTTGCGGGCAGATGTACTTACAAAAGAACGGGTCGCCCATACCCACATCGTTAACCACCAAGACAGGCAACAGCACCACGGTAAACAGCAACACGGCGTACTTGATGTACGTGAGCGGCTTGAGTTTTTTCGTGGAGAGCTTTTTGCTGGGAATCTTGTGAAGCAGCTCCTGCAGCCAACCAAACGGGCACAAAAACCCGCATACAAATCGTCCCAGCAGCACGCCGAGCAAAATGAGCGTACCGGTAACGTAGTAGGAGAAGTTGAACTTAGATGAACCCACCACCGACTGAAACGATCCGATGGGGCACGCACCCGCTGCCGCGGGGCACGAATAGCAGTTGAGTCCAGGTACGCAGACTGTTTTTCCCGCACCCTGATAGATGCTGCCCTTGGCAAAGTTTGGCAGGTGAATATTGGTGACCAGCGTCGCCGCCGCCTGAATGAATCCGCGAAATCGGGCCAAAACATGCGACGCAGTGTTTTTTCTTTTATCCAATTCCGATACACTCCAAGCACAGCCTAATTGCTTTGGCCAGCACGGCATCTGCCTCGCCACGCATAACGCCAAAGCACACCATGGTAATTCCGCCGATCAACAAAGCGACCTGTACCACGGGTTTTACCGCTTTGAACAACCTGACCACTCCTTTCGTTACGCGACCATTGGACCATATCGACTATAAAATCCGTGTTAAGCGCGATTTGGAATGTGCAAGGAGACCGTTATGCGTATTTTGATCGTCGAAGACGAGCGGGCGCTGTGCGATGCGATCGCACGCAGCCTGCGCAACTTGGCCTATAGCGTCGACTGCTGCTACGACGGGCAGCAGGCCCTCGATCTGCTCGATGTCGAGACCTTTGATCTTATCGTGCTCGACCTCAATCTCCCCCATGTCGACGGCATGACCGTGCTCAGGCGACTCAGAACAACTGACTGCGAGACCAAGGTACTGATTCTGTCCGCACGTGGCGAAGTCTCCGATAAAGTCGCCGGGCTCGATGCCGGCGCCAACGATTACCTTACCAAGCCGTTTCATCTGGATGAGCTCGCGGCGAGAATCCGCAGCCTTACCCTCAGGCGCTTTACGCAAAACGACGTTGTTCTAACCTGTGGATCGTTGAGCTTTGACACCAAGGCGCGCATCGCTTCCGTAGACAGCGATACCCTGTCTCTCACACGCAAAGAAACGGGAATCCTGGAATATCTGATGCTTAATCAAGGACGTCCAGTGAGCCAGGAAGAGCTTATCGAGCACGTTTGGGATAGCACCGTAAACAGCTTTAGCAACGCAACCCGGGTTCATATCTCGTCACTTCGAAAAAAGTTGCGCAGCACTTTGGGATATGACCCAATTCGCAATCGAATTGGAGAGGGCTACGTCATGGAGGATGGCGAATGAAAGGGCTTTCGCTGCAATGGCGCATAACGATCATGACGGCACTGCTGACGTGTGCGGCGTGCGTGCTGACGAACTGCCTGGTCGGCTATACGGGCATGCGCTACATGGATGCCATCGGCAGTGGCATCTCGGCCCTTAGTGCAGCCGACGTAGATACACCTCAGGAGTTTGACCCAACGAAGGGGAGCCTCGATGACGAGGTCACGATCGTCGTAAACGATGCACAGGAGTCTTTTGGCATGACAGCTTGGTGCATCACGGCTGGAGTCACGCTGCTCGGCGGCGTGCTGGCATACTTTGTGAGCGGTCGCGCGCTCAAGCCGCTACGGTCTTTTGCCACCCAGGTAGAGCGCGTGCAGCCTGACAACCTAAGCGAGATCAGACTCAGTGAAGATGTGCCCACCGAGCTACAACGATGTAGCGCCTCCTTCAACGACATGATCGCCCGTCTTGGCGAAGGGTTCTCTTCACAGCGTCAGTTTACCGGCAACGCCGCACACGAGCTGCGCACCCCGCTCGCCCTTATGCAAGCACAGATTGAACTATTCATCTCCGAGCACTCCGGTTTGCAACCCGAAACAGCCGAGCTGCTCGGCCTGCTGCAAGAACAAACCGAGCGCATGTCTCGAATGACCAAGGTATTACTCGAGATGAGTGAGCTCTGCAGCGTTCCCTGCGAGGACGATGTTGAACTTGGCCCCTTGTCCGAAGAGGTCCTCACCGACCTTGCGCCACTTGCCGAAAAGAAGGGCATGGCCCTCAATTGTGCTGGAGACGCTTTAGTAATCGGGAGTGACACGCTCCTCTATCGGCTGGTGTTTAATCTGGTCGAAAACGCCATCCGTTACAGCCGCCCCGGCTCGAATGTCGACGTCTCCATCTGCGACAACGACAGCCACGTGTTCCTGCGAGTCGAGGACCAGGGTCCGGGAATACCCAAGCAGTACCGTGAGAGCATCTTCCAGCCGTTCTTTCGTCTAGACAAATCCCGCAGCAGGGCATACGGCGGCGCAGGACTCGGACTAGCGCTTGTCTGGGAGATTGCGGCGCTTCACGGTGGCACGGCAGAGGTCGAAACAAGTTCCGAGAACGGGACCACCATGCTCGCGACCCTTCCAAAACGGGCCGCAGCGTAAACCGAACAGTAAAACGAGAGGGGTCCCGCACACGTTTGCGCGGGACCCCTCTCTGTCAATGCAATTCGCCCAAAAGAGTAGAAACTTACTCCCACTCCACCGTGCCGACAGGCTTGGGGGTCAGGTCGTAGCAGACGCGGCAGATGCCGGGAACCTCAGCGGTGACGCGAGCAGTAATGCGCTTGAGCAGCGCCCAGTCGAGTTCGGGCACCTCGGCGGTCATGACATCGACGGTGTTGATGCAGCGGATGATGCAAGGCCAGTCGTAGGCGCGCTTGCCCTCGCGCACGCCGGTAGCGCGGAAATCGGGCACAACGGCAAAGTACTGCCAAATGGTCAGGCCAGCCTTGTCGATCTCCTCGCGCACAATGGCGTCTGCCTCGCGCAGCGCCTCGAGACGGTCGCGGGTAATGGCACCAAGGCAGCGAACGCCCAGGCCGGGGCCGGGGAACGGCTGGCGCTCGACCATGTTCTCGGGCAGACCGAGCTCGCGGCCGACAACGCGGACCTCGTCCTTGTACAGCAGCTTGACGGGCTCGCAGAGCTCAAACTCCAGATCCTCGGGCAGGCCGCCCACGTTATGGTGGGCCTTTACGCCATCCTTGGACTCCAGAATGTCGGGATAGATGGTGCCCTGGGCAAGGAAGCTGACCTCGTCGCCAACCTTGCGGGCCTCCTCCTCGAACACGCGGATGAACTCGGCGCCGATAATCTTGCGCTTGGCCTCGGGCTCCTCAACGTCCACGAGCTTGTCCAGGAAGCGGTCGGTGGCGTCAACATAAACAAGGTTGGCGTCCATCTGGTTCTTAAAGACATCGACGACCTGCTCGCTCTCGCCCTTACGCATCAGGCCGTGGTTCACATGCACGCAGATAAGCTGTTTGCCGATGGCCTTGATGAGCAACGCCGCGACAACCGAACTGTCGACGCCACCGGAAAGGGCCAGTAAGACCTTCTTGTCGCCGATCTGCTCACGGATTGCGGCGACCTGCTCGTCGATGAACGCCTGGGCAAGTTCGGGAGTGGTGATACGCGCCATGTCGTCGGGACGCTTGTTGGGATCCATACAGAGCTCCTTTTCGGTTCGATGGAAATGCGTTGCACATATGCAAACGCACCGTCATATGACCTCATTATATGCAGAGCGAGGCCTGTTTCCCATCACTGCGACAGAGCTTTTTGCGGGGCGGCAGTATTTCTTTATCCCAAGGTCAGCTAGGCTTCGATAACCACTTCGGGGGCGGCATCGGTAAACTTGTCGTTTATACGCTCGGCACACTCGTAAGCAATACGCATTAACATCCAGACCTCAAATGACGGAGTAAAATAGCTGCTATTGTAGCCAGCCGTTAGGAGATGGAAGATGGACTGCGACGGCAACCCGCGCGTTCCCATGCCGCTCATGTGCACTGCCTTTGAGCCGGGGCAAATGGATGCCGCGGTCGCGGGCATCGCCGACACCGATTCGCGCGCTATTGCCACGGCAGAAGCGCTGTACTTTCGCGGACAGGCCGCCCTCGCCGCCGAGACGGCACGCCCCCATCTTGACGCAACTGATCCGTCGCTGCGCTATTCCGCATGTTTCATCTGCGGATATGCCAGTCTGTCGCTCAACCGTATCCCTGACGCCCGCCGTTGCCTTGCGGGCATCCTCGATACGCCAGCTGACGAGGAATCGCCCACCGTTCACGCCGTGCACGTTCTGTTCGCCTCGGCCGCAAGCGTCCTGCTGCACCTGCCTTCCCCGTATTCTGCCGATGAGTTCTATCCGTTCGCAGCGCATCTGCCCGAAGGCCTGCGCCTGTTCGCCAGCTACGTGATGGCGCATGCCCTGTATCTGCGCGGCGAATACGGCCGCAGTCTGGGCATGGCAGAAAACGCCTTGGTCATGAAGCAGGGAAGCTATCCCATATCGGAGCTGTTCCTGCACCTGTCAGCTTCTATGGCATGTATGAGCCTCAAGAACATCGACGCCGCAAAGGCGCATTTCGAAACCGCGTGGAGCATAGCGCGTCCCGACGGCCTTATCGAGCTCATCGGCGAGCACCATGGCCTTTTGCAGGGACTTATCGAGGCATGCCTAAAACAGCAATATCCTGACGATTTCGCACGCATCATCGAGATCACCTATCGCTTTAGCTACGGATGGCGACGCATCCACAACCCCGACTCGGGCGAGGATGTGGCCGACGATCTAACCACCACGGAATTCACCATGGCCATGCTCGCCTGTCGTGGATGGACCAACGCCGAAATCGCACGCCATATGGGCGTATCGCCAGGCACCGTTAAAAACCGCCTGTCCAGCGTATATGCAAAACTTGGCATCGGAACTCGTGCCGAGTTGGTCGCGCATATGTTGCGCTAGCGACCGAACCGTCAAGCGCATCGAACGTGCTCCGGCGTCCCCTCACATTCGCATGCTCAAATTGGACATTTTGCCCCTCGAACGGCACTACCGCGACAGGACACCTTCTCGCATAATTTGATTATTTCCACCGATGTTTGCGGGATGGGAGCCAAAGATGCTTGATCGCCGTTCGTTACTTGTTGCCGGAGCGTCCTCGCTGGCGAGCATGATGTTGCCGCGCGTGCCGGGCACCTCAAACGCCTTCATACTGCCGTTCACGCCCGTCGAAGCCTATGCCGATGAACAAGACCCCTTCAAGGTCCTGGTGCTCTCGCGCACCATGTTCGGCGTGGTGGTGGTCGACGTCGCCAACAAGATGAACCCCATCGCAGGCGCCCAGGTCACGCTGACGTCGCGCTATGCCGCGGGCAAACAGCTCACCGCCACCACCGATGACGAAGGTGCGGCGATCTTTGAGATTGCCCCGCTTTCGGAAGGCTACGTGGACGAGGCGACGCTCCTTGACGCGTACGACTTCAACGGCGGCATCTCCATCAGCATGCCGGGCTACCGCGATGTCGAGATCCCCCTCGCGCGCATCCAGGGCGGCACCGCCATTACCGCGCCCACGCGTCCGCTCTCCGACGGGGAGCCGTACTTTCGCCAGCTTACGTTCGACGAGTGGGACATCCAGTACGCCGACGCCACGTTCATGGCGATGCCCAAAGACGATGCAGCAAATGCGCAGCCCGATACGCATACCTTTGCCGTACAGGCCCACCTGCCGCAGGGCGGGCAGGCAACGCTGCACATCAATAAGGTAATGCCCGCCGTGGGCAGCTCACCCGAAACCGTCACGCAGATTGGCCAGGTCAAGGCCAGCGCAACGGGTGCGGATAATCTGGCGACGTTCACGCTCGAAGACAAGTTCCTCGATGCGGCGTCGGGCATTCTGGAAGAAGGATGCAAACTGCACTTTGTGCTCGACTATCAGGGCAAAACCTACACGCTCTCCTCCCCCATGGCCGTTGCCACCGCACCGGCTTCCAAGGCTGAATCGGGCTCGACCACCATCATCCCCACCACCATGGATCAAGAGATCACTCCGTTCGATTTCCCCGCGGCGTTTCCCGGCATCGGCGGTAACAAGTTCACCTGCTGGATGCCCACGTTTCCGATCCTCTTCGATTTCTCGTTTGCCGGGTACGTGTTGTTTGGCGGAGGATACAAACCGGCCAGCTACATAAACGATTCGGGCAACCCTGATCCGGAGTACTGGAAGAAGTCGCCGCGCGAATCGGGCGCCAAGCAGGCAAACCGCTACCTCGACGAGATGGAGGGGAAGTGGAACCAATACAAGAGCATGAGCGCCGGCTCGGGCACCGATCCAAGAAACACCAAGCTCCTTCGTCACCATTGCACGCCGCTGTTCACGATGGATATCGCAACACAGGTGTACGGATCGCTTGCCTACGACTGGGTAGGCAAAACTTGGGGCGATAACAACGATCCGGCGTTCGGCAATATTAAGGCCCTCTTCCAAGTAAAAACCGACCTCAACTGGACCGAGCAGTTCACCTTGGGCCCGGTGCCGTTTTTCCTAAACGTCAACCCTTGGGTGCTGGCGAAGCTGGCGCTCGCCGTAGGCGCCCACACGCACGGCAGCGGTGCGGCGTTCTTCAAAAACATTTCGCTCGACTATTCCAATACGTCGGGATCGTTCACCATCCAGATCGGGCTTGCCGTCACCTTTGGAGCCGGCGTTGCAGGCGTCGCTTCGTCCGCCGTGCGCGGTGCCGCATCCCTCACACTGTTCATTGGGTACGAGAAGGCGGACGGCCACCAGCTTCCGCGGCTGCGCGTGGGTGCAGACGTCGATGTCGACGTGATACTCCAGTTCATCATGTTCAAGTGGACCACCAAGGCCTGGTCGGGGTCGTGGCCCACACTCGCCGATTCGTGGAACATGTCGGTCAACAACAGCGACCAGCATGTGCTCCAGCGCTCTGAGCTAGCGCTGGGCGGAGACACGCCTTATACGTTGGATGCCTGCTTTGGCGCGACCGGCAATGCCGAGTCGGGCGGCGTAGCACAGTTTATCGCGTCGGCCACCATCGTCACCAATGCCGAGCTGCTCGCATGCGCCGAGGTTGCAGCCACCGCCATCAACGTCGCGCCGGTCGTGCGCGACTGGGAGCAAACGCTCACGTGTATCGAGCTCGACGCGGATGCAGAGAGCAATGACACGGGACAGGTCGAGCATTTCGTCCACGCTCTGATGGAGAATGACGAAAATGCCGCGCCGATGTATAAGTACACCTACATCGGCCAAGCGACGAACGCCGTTGCGGACTCGAACGCCAATTCTGCCGGCGTGTCGGAGGACGAGCGAGGCGGCATAAAGCCCTCGAGCGACAACGTGCTGTTTACTGGCGTGCTCAGCGAAGCTCACATGAAATTTGCGGAGATAGCCGGCACGGAATGCCTGTTCCGTATCGCTTCGGTGCGCTACGGCGAGGATGGCCGTTCGCGCCTGGTGGTACACACGAAGGCAAACGGCGCGTGGTCCGCTCCTATGCCGGTCGACTTCCCCCTGGGCTTTGGCGAGGGCGACGTGGAGCGTGGCGGCACGTTCGATTACGACTTCGACGTGGTGGAATTTACGGACGGGAGAGGAAACCAAGACGCCTACGTATTGCTGGTCTCGGGAGAGCGACCCGAAGGCGACACAACACGGTTCGATACGGCAAGCACGGCAGGCATACTGTCCGTTGTGCGCCTGCGCATAAGCAATAGCGAAGTTCGCGTAGTGTCGCACACGTCATGGCGCAGTATCTCGCGCGGCCGCCTGCAGGAGGACGGTTACCATTGTCTGCAGTGTCCGCGCATCACGGTGGGCAAAACGCTTGTCGACGGACGTCTGTCGGGCGCCTATCTCCACCGCCGCGGAGCCACCTCAGAAAAGGCGCTGGGCACCGAGGCAGAGGTCGCGCTGGAGTGCTTTACCCTGTGGTCGGACCTGTCAGGGGCCAGCCTCACGTTCCGTCAGGTTCTCCGCTTTCCGCAAGCACCATCGAGCATCGAGCTTGGCGCGCCCGAGAACATCAACGGCAAAATGGTGGTGCCCGTTGCATACGAAACCGCAGACGGCTGCGGTTGCGCATCGTACGCCGTGATCGGCCAGTCCATTGCGGGTTGGGGCGTCATGCCGCCAGATGCCACAGTACCCCACGCGGTGCCGTGGCCGCAGCACACAGGCTTTTTGGCAACCGTCAACGAGCAGCTGCAACATGTTACGTGGACGCGAGGCGCAACGGCATTTGCAACGACACCCGTGGGCGCAGCTGGCTGCGGCCCGGCGTCGTTTAGCATGAGCAACAACGGCCGGTGCGTGATGTACGTAGAGAACACCGACGGCAAGGTGGGACAGACCTACGACGAAGAAGGCGAGCCGGTGGCGGTAATGGGCAAGCATTTCCGCATCTTCGCCAGCGCCCTGATCGACGATCTGTTCACGGAGCCATTCGTGCTCTGCGAGCTGGAGCACCCCATCGATCAGATAACGACGTTTTTGACCTCGGGTGGCATGCTCTCGGCACTCGCCACGCACATTGTGAGTGCCGAGCAAAGCAAGGCAGAACTACACGGCATCGAAGTGCCCCTGGTGGCATGCGCTACGCCACTGGGCGCGATAGCCAACTTGGGTGCCGTGGTACCCGGAGCGGCAAGCGAGTCGTTTACGGTAACGGTGCGAAACGACGGCAACACGCTGCTGACCGCCGGAACAGTCGATCTGTACCGAGAGGGCTCCAACCAACCGTTCTCCAGCGCATCCATCGGATTCGGCGCGAACGCACGCATGGCATCGATCTACGACCCGGAGCTTGCCGAGGACGCATCGGCCAACGACATGGCACACGTGAAGTACACACTCGAGGCACTGGGCGAGCGCTTTGCCACGCACCCGCTGGTAGCCGATAACGGCAACGCCGTGCTGGCACCGGGTTGCACGGCACAGTTCCGCATGAGCTTTGCCATCCCGGAGAGCTGGGGCGACGAGGTGGGCAAACGTGTCACGCTCTACGCAAAGGCGCGTGACCTGGTGGCGCTCGACCCCGTAACGCTCAAAGAGATTCGCCCGGGCGCAAACTCCGCGCTGGGCGCCGTGTTGCACGAGCTCCACATTCCCGACGCGTCATGCGAACGTGCAGAGGTGCTGGTGGGCGTAAGCAGCAACGCGGATACGACGGGACTCCATGACGCACCGATGATCGTGGACGGCGATGGCGGCTCGAGCGGCGGCGGTTCCGGCACGGGAGGCAGCTCCGGCGGAAGCGGCTCTGGCAGTGGCAAGGGCAACGACAATAACAAACGCTCCGGAAAAGTGGGCGTGCTCGCCGGCACGGGCGACAGCAACGTCCCCCTGACCGCAGCCGCAGCAGCACTCGCCGCAGCCGGAGCCGGCCTCGTCGCCTATAGCGCCCGCCGCACAGCGCTCGAGCGTAGCGGCAGCGATGAAGCCGGTGGGATGGGTCCCGCTAGCTCTCAGCCGCTTTTTTGAGCGGCGCTAACCCTGTTCGTTGAACAAAAAAGGGGCTGGCTCTGATATCCCAGAGCCAGCCCCTTGCGCATTAGATATCGCTGGCGTCGTCGAGTTCCGCCTCGATCTTGGCGCGGCGTCTTTTCGCCGTGAAGAACGATGCACACAGAACGGCGAATGTGGCTATGAAAATCGTCGCACCGCAGAACACGCCCGTAGCCAGGTTCGCCAACCAAAAGACGCTTTCGAGCGGTACGATCTGTGCCTCAGCGATACAGCGCATCGCGGCAATGACAAGCGCGAACGCGGCGCCGCTAAGACCGCTGACAAGCAGGAAGTATCCAACGGGAAGATGCTCGGTTTGCCCAAAACGATTGGTGTCGACATAGCCCTTCCGCGTTTGCAGTCCTGCACAAATCAACATCACGAGAACGAACCACACATACATGGCGGCCTCAAACGGCGTTGCAAAGCCATGCGGCATTTCACATGCGTCGCTGTGAACCCACGCTACCTGTCGTGCTATAAACTGGTAGAAAAAAATCATCAACATACCAAACGAAAGCAGCCCAAAACCAAGCTTGTAGATCTTCGCGTTCTCAGCTTCCAGACGTTCATCCTTTGGACCGGCATATTCATGCCACTTTTGCACGAGTTTTAAATCTTCAAATTTCATAGCGAACTCCTAAAGAGCGTTAGGGTCGAGGTCGGTCTCGTCTTCCCAAAACAGGTCGTTCAACGTGACGCGCAGCGCTTTGCAAATTGCTACGCACAAATTGAGCGTGGGGTTGTAGCCGCCAGCCTCGATCAGGCCGATAGTTTGGCGCGTAACGCCCACGGCTTGGGCTAAGTCGGCTTGCGAAAGGCCAACCGCCGCGCGCGCCGCCTTCATGCGTAGGTTCTTTTTGCCCGGCATGGAGTTCCTTTCGTAGTAATGGACAGATATCCGTTGCAACATGACAGAAATATATTGCATCCATCAACGTGTGTCAACTATATCTGTCATTATGAAAATCATGTCTGTCAATGTCTGCACAATGCTTCGCCAATTCCAAGATTGCAAGACGCATTGACCACACTATCCGAGCACAATCAGAACCACCCTTAAAAAGGGTGGTTTGCTCTTAGGGTATAACCCACGGGCTCCGGGCTCGCGTCTAAAGGCGCGGGCCCGGACTTCGTCCAGGCCTAGTGCATCTTGACCCGTGGCGCGCCGGTCGAACCGGCGGGGTCACCCCCTCTTGAAGGGGTCCTCGTACTCCTTCACGCTCAGCTTGTCCAGCGCGATGTCGTGGGACTCCTGCTCCCTGATGT